>NZ_JAMYVK010000001.1:0-423805 GCF_040323975.1 Mesorhizobium sp. M0019
GGTTTCGATCGAATCATTCGTTCCCATCTGGCCGAGGAATCACATCTCGATTCCACCAGTCCACATCTAAGTTAGCGCCTATGGGGCGCTGTCCCGCCAATCTTCGAGGCTTGCGTTTGCAGGGCTTCGAACGATGCTTTAGGCCGTCGCCTTGGCCTTCCTGCCCCGGCCCTTGACGGGCGCGGGCGGGGCGGCTTTGCGGCCGAGGCCGATCGCCTTGGCCAGTTGCGAACGCGAGGCCGCGTAGTTGGGGGCGACCATCGGGTAGTCCGACGGCAGGCCCCATTTGGCGCGATAGGCGTCGGGCGTCAGCCCGAAATGAACGCCGATATGGCGCTTCAAGGATTTGAACTTCTTGCCGTCCTCGAGACAGATGATGTAGTCCGGCGTCACCGATTTCTTGGGATTGACGGCGGGCGTCAGCGGCGCGGCGACCGGCACTGCCGGTTGCCCGAGCCCGCCTATGGCAGCGCTGACGCTGGCGATGAGGTCGCCGAGGCCGGAAGCCGGCAAGCGGTTCTTCTCGACATAGGCGGACACGATATGGGCGGTCAGCTCGAGCAGGTCGATATTTTTGCGAGCGTTGTTGCTGTCGTCGGTCAATCTATTTCTCCGTCCGTGGGGGTCGCAGAAATTCCTAGTCGGCAAATCTGCGCAATGCAATGACGCCGCACCACGTCACACATTATTTTGAATAATAATACTAACGGCAGCGCGGGATTAACAACCCTGAGCCGGTGCTCGATAATATCAGACAATCAGCAATATCAAATAATCAGGGATTTGTCGCGCCATAGTCGAAATCCGCCCTCGAAGGCGCGTGTGTTGTCGCCGCGTCTGCAATCGGCGGGCAAGTCGGTGAGTTCGTCGACATTGCCGCCGCCGATGACCACGTAATCCGGCTGCATGGCGGCGCGAAGCCGGTCGACCACGTCGAAGACGTGTTTGCGCCATTTCTTCTTGCCGCGCTTTTGCAGGCCGCGTTCGCCGACATAGTCTTCGAAACTGCCGCGCTTCTTGTAGGGAAGATGGGCAAGCTCCATCGGCTGGGCAACGTTATCAACGATCATCGCGGCCCCCAGGCCGGTGCCGAGGCCAAGGAACAGCATGCGGCCGCCCTCATAACTGCCGATGGCCTGCATGAGCGCATCGTTAACGACCTTGACCGGTTTGCCGAACTCGGCGGCGAAATCGCAGCCGACCCAGCCCTTGCCGAGATTGGCGGGTTCGGTCAGCGGCCGGTTGTGGTGCACCGGGCCCGGATAGCCCATCGAGACGACATCGTAGTGCAGCCCTTCGGCGAGCGCCTTCACCGCCGCGACCATCTGCTGCGGCGTAAGCTCCGGTCCGGAAGCGGTCTTGCGCTCGTCGCCGCCGGCGCTGGTGCGGATCTTGACGTGCGAGCCGCCGATATCGATCGCAAGCACGATCTTTTCTTCCTCCGATGCCGGTTGCTTCATCGCCTTGGCCATCGCTTTCGCCTCCCAGAAATCATTTCGCTGGATTGATCCAGCCGTTCTGCGGCCCGAATCCAGCCATGGCTTCGGCCGGCCCCCAGGTCTTTGGCGCGTAGACAAGGGGCGGCGTGGTGTCGCCGAGCACCGGGCCGACGATGCGCCAGGCGAGCTCGCTGGCGTCCTGGCGGGTGAACAGCTGGCCGTTGCCGTTCATGGCGTCGCCGATCAACCGCTCGTAAGGCGGCATGTCGCCCTTCGAATCGTCCAGCGCGGTGAGCTCGACCTGCTCACCGACCATGTCATCGCCGGGCGCCTTGCGCCGGGCTCCGATCGAGATCGCCACCTGAGGATCGATGCGGAAGCGCACGTGATTGCAGTCGCCGGGCTTGATCGGATCGAAGACGTCGAGCGGCGGCCGCTTCAGCCGCACGATGACCTCGGTGGCGTGCACCGGCAGGGATTTGCCGGCGCGAATGAAGAACGGCACATCCTGCCAGCGCCAGGTATCGACGAAAAAGCGCACCGCCGCGAAGGTCTCGACCGGCGAGTTCGGCGCCACGCCCGGCTCCTTGAGATAGCCGTCGAACTGGCCGCGCACCACATCGTCCCTGGTCAGCGTCCGGATCGCCCGCAGGACCTGCACCTTCTCGTCGATGAGATCGTCGGCCGAGCGGCCGACCGGCGGTTCCATGGCGAGCAGCAAGAGGATGTTGAGCAGATGGTTTTCGATGACGTCGCGAATGCAGCCGACCTCGTCATAGAAGCGGCCGCGGCCCTCGACGCCGAAATCCTCGGCCATGGTGATCTGCACGCTCTCGACGTAATTGCGGTTCCAGATCGGCTCGAGGAAGGAATTGGCGAAGCGGAAATAGAGCAGGTTCTGGATCGCCTCCTTGCCGAGATAATGGTCGATGCGGAAGATCGACTTCTCGTCGAAGACCAGATGCAGCACCCGGTTCAGCCAGCGCGCCGATTGCAGATCGTGGCCGAACGGCTTTTCCACCATCAGGCGCGCGCCCTGGGCGGCGCCCGACTGCTCCAGCCCCTGGACGACCACCTCGAACATCGCCGGCGGCACCGCCAGATAGTGCAGCGGCCGCTCAGCGCTGCCGAGCGCGGTCTTCAGCTTCTCGAAGGTCGCAGGCGCCCGATAGTCGCCGCTGACATAGCGCAGCAGCGATGCAAGCCTGGCAAAGATCTTGTCGTCGATGCTGCCCAAGGCGTTGACGATGCCGTCGCGGGCGCGCGCCTGCAGCTTGGCGAGGTCCCAGGGATCGAAGGCGACGCCGATCACCGGCTCGTTCAGCGTCCCTTTGGCCACCATGGCGTAAAGGGCGGGGAAGATCTTCTTGTGGGCGAGATCGCCGGTGGCGCCGAAAAGCACCAGCGTGTCCGATCGTTCCTGGCTCATGGGCGTGCCTCCCTGTCGCCCGTCACGAGCCGGCTTTGGGTTTTTCGACATGGCCGCCAAAGGCATAGCGCATGGCGGACAGAAGCTTGTCGGCGAATTCGGATTCGCCTTGCGAGGAGAACCTGTCGAACAGCGCCGAGGACAGCACCGGCGCCGGCACGCCGGTGTCGATCGCCGCCTTCAGCGTCCAGCGGCCTTCGCCGGAATCCGAGACCCGCCCGCCGAACTGCGTCAACGACGAATCGGCCTTCAGTACGCCGGCCGTCAGGTCGAGCAGCCACGAGCCGATGACGCTGCCGTGCCGCCAGACCTCGGCCACTTCAGCGATGTCGATGTCGAACTGGTAATATTGCGGGTTTTCCAGCGGGCTGGTTTCGGCGTCGACGGTGCGCTGCCGTTTGCCGGCATTCGCCGACTTCAGGATGTTCATGCCTTCGGCATAGGCGGCCATGACGCCATATTCGATGCCGTTATGGACCATCTTGACGAAATGGCCGGCGCCGCTTGGTCCGCAGTGGAGATAGCCGAAGGGAGCGGTTCCGGCATCCTTGCCAGGGGCGGGCGAAGCGGCGTCGGCGCCCGGCGCCAGCGTTGCGAAGACCGGATCGAGATGCTGGACCGCGCTGTCGGGGCCGCCGATCATCAGGCAGTAGCCGCGCTCGAGGCCCCAGACGCCGCCGCTGGTGCCGACATCGACATAGCTCAAGCCTTTCAAGGCGAGGCGCGCGGCGTGGTCGACGGCCTCGTGATAATAGGAATTGCCGCCGTCTATGATGATGTCGCCCGGCTCCATCAGGGCAGCCACCTGGTCGACGATCTTGCCGGTGATCGCCGCAGGCAGCATCAGCCAGGCGCTGCGCGGCTTCGCCAGCTTGCCGACGAACTCCTCCATCGAGGCGGCTCCGACCGCGCCGGCGCTCACAAGCGCGGCGACGCTCGCCGGGTTGATATCGTAGACGACGCATTCGTGGCCATCACGCAGCAGGCGCCGAACCATGTTGGCGCCCATCCGGCCCAGTCCCATCATTCCTATCTGCATAGTCTCGTCCTGCCTTACTTGAGGGATCGATGATCTAGTGGCGCTGTGATTGAAGCATGATCTTTTCCGAAAACCGGTCTCCACTTTGCGGGATCATGCTCTATCCGGTATCGCCGATGCCGACAGAAAAGTCAGCATTCTCCCAATGGCCGCTATCGGGCCAGAAGAAAGTGAAGACAATGCTATTGCCCGGGCTATTGCCCGGAGCAATCTCGGCAACCGGCAATTCCGCAAGATGGATGCCGAAAGCATTCGCGGTGGTCTCGGTGTCATGGACGGTTGCCCAATTGTCGCTGCTCCAATGAACCAGCGCCCGGGCCAGAAGTTCGATGCGCAGCGCCTTGCCTGCCGGGATGGTACGGATCTTGTGGTTGAAGCGCCATGCCCTGAAGCGCGACACCGTCCTGCCCTCGATATAGCGCTTGACGCCTTGCGGCGGCATGTCGAACACCGTGCCGTCGCGCAGCGACCGCAGCAGCTTGATGTGCTCGGAATGCGCCCAGACCAGCGGCTTGGCGCTGCCGGAGGGCCCGCCATGCCGCAATTCGCGCTCCGGCATGTCGGGACCGTCCCAGACCTGCTCCGGTAGCAGGCCGCCCGATCCGGCAGAGTTCTCGAACGTCCTGAGCAGGCTTGCCGCACTATCCCTGCGGCCTGCCGCCAGCTCGTAATGAGCGCGCTCGCCGACCAGCAGCGGCCAGGGCCGGCCCCGGCCGGTTCCATCGAAGGGCGCGCCGTCGGCATGCTCGCCATAGCCATCGCCATTGTAGCGGTACCAGAGCGGGCCCTGCGGCAGTTCGCAGCGCAATTGCGCGTCGATGACCTTGACCGTGTCGAGGATGCGCGGATCGTCGGCTGCCCGCAAGCCGAAGCGGACCAGCGCCAGCGCATCGGGGCTGACGATCGCCTCGGCCGGCCGGTCCGTATCCGCCGGCGGGCGGTTCTTGATCGGGACGTAGCCGTCTTTCGGCGATGCCGCGCCGGCTTTGTCGGGCGGCGCAATGCGGACATAGTGGCCCTCGACGCCGGCTTCATCGCCTGAGGAGCTACCGGCGACGTAGGTCCAGCGTTCGATCTGATCGTTCCAGACATCGGCGGTTTCGCGCAGATAGTTTGCCGGCTCTGTTTTGCCGGCGGCATCGAAGATGTCCGCAGCCGCTAGCAATGCGGCGATCTCGACGGCAAGCGTGAACGGGCTGTAGCCGGCGTCTTCCTCCCAGCGGTCCTCGCCGGTGACGGGGCCGTTGCGCACGACATAGGCGGCAGCGCGCTCGATCATCGGCATGAAGGAGGAGAGTGCGGCAGGCGGCAAATGGCCGGCGCGGCGCAGTGCGTCGGCAAGCAGCAGCGGGAAGGCGCATTCGTCCATCTGGATGCCCGGCCAATAGGCCGATCCGTCGAGCCAGGCGTTCTGCGGCCAACGGCCGTCCGGCTCCTGGATCGCGCGCAGATAGCCAAGGATGCGCAAGGCTTCCGCCGGGTCGCCGGCGGCGAGGAAGCCGCCGGCGGTTTCGACCAGATCGCGCGGCCAGACCAGGTGATAGCCGCCGAGGTCGTCGTCGCCCTTGTTGAAGCCCCACGGGATCGACAGGCTGGCAACGGCTGCTCCGGCAGACGAGCGGTGTGCCGCCAGCACCGCCGTGCTGAGGCGGTAGCTGTTGAGGCCGGACGCCGCATGCCGGTCCAGCGGCAGCAATCCGGCCTGCCATTTGCGCCATTTGTCGACGTAGGATCTGGCTGCGGGCCCAAAACCTTGCTTCAGGCTGGCGAAAGCAGTTTCCGCCGCCTGTTGCGGCGTCGTGCCGAAGCCCAGTGCCAGCAATATTTTGGGGTTCGCAGCCGAAAAGGCGATCTCGCCGGTCAGCGCGACATTGCCGTCCTCGGCCCTGCGGCAGGCCGGATCGAGCCGGCCGCCTTGACGAAGCTGCTGCCAGCCGTCGGAGACGCCGACATAGCCGGCCGAGCACACCTTCCACGGCAGCGACGAGGCGAGCGCCAGGCAGGTGCCGCGTCCCGATGCAAACAGGACAGGCTGTCCTTCATGGTCGTCGATCCAGGCGGTGTTGCCCATGCCGGCGTTGACGAGGTGCGGTGCCAGCAGCGCGTAGACGCGGTAGTCGGCGCCCGCGCCTTTGAGCGGCGTGAACATGATCTCCTGCAGCAAGACGGGACGTTCCGGATCCGTCAGGATGCGCTTGTCGATCCTGTAGGTTCCATCGCTTGCGGTGTTGACCAGCCGGTAGGCAGGCACCCCGTCCGCCAGGGGTTCGATACTGTGTTCGGCGTCGCGTTTTTCTTCCGAGAAATAGCCGTCGGGTCCGGTGACGATCAGCCCCAGGTCGCGGGTGCAGGCGCTATCGAGGCGCGGGTAGTAGATCTCGTTGAGGATACCGTGGCTGATGGTGAACCAGATCGGGCAGGCCGGCGACAGCGCGGTGCCGACGCCGCTCTTGGCGCTCGAGGTCCAGCGCGCCGGAATGCCGGGTGCACCCGGGGCAAGGTTCGTTGCCATTCGATCGGTCTCCAGTGCCATCCCTAGACCAGGAGCCGAACCGGTTTCAATGATTGCACCGCAAGTTGATCGCCGGCCATGGATTGCTGTTGACAGCTTGCCGCCTATCTGCATTTGTCTGATAATAGATAAAAAACAAGATTGTGAGCGTATCAGCCAATACCCACCAGCCAGCCATTAACCACCAGTAAGACAGCAACTCACGGGAGGAGTATGACATGAGGAAAATATTCGTTTTGGGGGCTCTTGCGGCGATGCTCGCCGCAGGTACAGCGCTTGCCGACACCAGCGGCAAGAAAATCGCCTTCTCCAACAATTACGCCGGCAATTCCTGGCGGCAGGCGATGCTGGACAGCTACGCCATCGTTACCAAGAAGGCGGTTGCCGACAAGGTGGTCGGCGCCGCGGACGTCTTCACGACGGCCGACAAGGAAGTGCCGACGCAGGCAGCCCAGGTGCAGAACCTGATCCTGCAGGGCTATGACGCGATCGTCATCAACGCGGCGTCTCCGGATGCGCTCAACGGCGCCATCAAGCAGGCCTGCGACGCCGGCATCGTCGTCGTCTCCTTCGACGGCATCGTCACCGAACCCTGCGCCTACCGCGTCGTTGTCGACTTCAAGGACATGGGCAAGCAGGAAGTCGAGCAGATGGCCAAGTTCCAGCCCAAGGGCGGCAACCTGCTGGAAATCCGCGGCCTCGCCGGCACCTCGATCGACGATGCCATCCATGCCGGCATCCTCGAAGGCGTCGCTGCCCATCCCGAGTTCAAGATCGTCGGCTCGGTGACCGGCGACTGGGACCAGACCACGGCACAGAAAGCCGTAGCGACGATCCTGCCTTCGCTGCCGGATGTTGTCGGGGTCGTCGACCAGGGCGGTGACGGCTACGGCGCGGCGCAGGCTTTCGCCGCCGCCGGCAAGCCACGCCCGACCATCATCATGGGCAATCGCCAGGACGAGTTGCAGTGGTGGAAGGAGCAGAAGGAAAAGGACGGTTACCAGACCTGGTCGGCATCGATCGCACCGGGCGTATCGACGCTTGCCTTCTGGGTGGCGCAGCAGGTGCTCGACGGCCGCACCGACGTGCCGCACGACCTGCTGGTGCCCTATCTTGCCTTCACCCAGGACGATTTCGAGGCCGCGCTGCCGAAGATTCCGAAGGGCGGCGTCGCCAGCCACGAATACACGCAGGAAGACGCCATCGCGGCGATCAAGGCCAACATCAAGTGAGCATGGCACTATTGTTGCCGCCACGGATAAACGGGTATCGTTGAGGGATGCCCGAGGCCAATGCAGACATCATCATGCCGGACGGCGCCGAAAAGCTTTTCGGCGCCGTCAGTTTGGACATCATAAGACTGGACGGAGCCGAAAAACATTTCGGCGCCGTCAGGGCGCTCGCCGGTGTCGATTTCAGCGTTTGTGCCGGAGAATGCGTCGGTCTCGTCGGCCATAACGGCGCCGGAAAATCGACGCTCATGCATATGGTGGCGGGCACGCTTGCCCCCGACAGCGGGCAGATCGCGGTCCGCGGCGGTGTCGAGGCAAGTTATTCGGTGCCGCGCGCGCAGCAGCTCGGCATACGCTGTGTGTTCCAGGAGCTGTCGCTCTGCCCGAACCTCAGCGTCGCCGAGAACACGCGGATCAACCACGCGTCGCTGCATGGCTTCGGCTGGCGGCGCAAGGCGGCCGATCTGATCGCCGCCAAGCTCGACGAGATCTTCCCCGGCCACAGCATCTCGGCATCCGACATCGTCGGTGATCTTTCCATCACCAGCCGGCAGATGGTGGAGGTGGCGCGCGCCTTCACGGTCACGCAGGAGCCGCTCGAGCTGGTTATCCTCGACGAGCCGACATCCTCGCTCGACGCGCATACCGCCGGCCAGCTGCTGGCGTTCGTGCGCCGCTTCATCGCCGCCGGCAAGAGCTGCATCCTGATCTCGCATGTGTTGGGCGAAGTGCTCGGAAATGCCGACCGCATCGTGGTGATGCGCGACGGCAAGGTGGTCGCCGCCGGGCAGGCCGACGCCTTCGACCGCGACAGGCTGGTGACGGCGATGGGCGGAGCGGAGGCGCGCGAGAAGACCGCCGCAGAGATTGCGAGCGGCAAGCCGGAGCCCGGCCCGCTGCGGGTCCGGGCGCGCCCGGCGCGACAGCAGGACGGCAACGAGCTCGTCGCCCGTGCCGGTGAGATCATCGGTCTTGCCGGACTTGCCGGGCATGGGCAGACCGATCTTTTGCTGGCTATCTTTGCTGCGGCTTCCCGTGCCAAGACCGGCATCGAGGTCACCGCGCCGGTGGCGCTGGTTGCCGGCGACCGCCAGTCGGACGGGATTTTTCCGCAATGGTCGATTGCCGAGAACATTGGCATCCGTTCGCTGGCGCGATTGCGCAACGGCCTCTTGATCTCGCCGCAGCGCGAAGCCGAGCTCGCCGAGCTGTGGCAGCGGAAAATCGGCATCCGTACGCCCGACATGAACAACAACATCTTCTCGCTGTCCGGCGGCAACCAGCAGAAGGCGCTGTTCGCGCGGGCGCTCGGCTCCGACGCCAAGATCGTGCTGATGGACGATCCGATGCGCGGCGTCGACATCGGCACCAAGCTCGAAGTCTACGACCTGGTGCGCGAGGAGGCTCGCCATGGCCGCACTTTCCTCTGGTACACCACCGAAACCGAAGAGCTCGACAATTGCGACCACATCTATGTGTTCAAGAACGGCCGGATCGTCGCCAACCTTCGTCGCGACGAACTGACGGAGGAAAAGATCATCCAGTCGTCGTTCGGCGATGCGGCCTGAGATGACAGCGGTATCCGTCGAGAATGGGCTAAAATCTTCGGCTCGCGCCACGAGGCGGGCGCGCATGCTGCGCAGCCTGCTGCCGGCACTGTCGCTGGCGCTGGTGCTCATCGCCATCGCCTGGCTCAACCCGCGCGCCATCAGCTATTTCGGTTTCAGCCTGATGCTCAATCTGGCGATCCCGATCGCTCTGGCGACGATCGCGCAGATGTTCGTCATCGCCGGCAACGAGCTCGATCTGTCGATTGGCACCTTTGTCGGCTTCGTCGGCTGCGTGACGGCGACATGGCTGAAGGACGCGCCGCTGCTCGGCGTCGTGATCCTGCTCGGGTCGATCGGCGTCTACGCGCTGCTCGGCGCGCTGATCCATCTGCGCAACCTGCCCTCTATCGTGGTGACGCTCGGCATGAGTTTTGTCTGGCAGGGCATGGCCATCCTGATCCTGCCCAAGCCCGGCGGCAAGGCGCCGGACTGGCTGCTGGCGCTGATGGCCTTCAAGCCACCCTTCATTCCGTTCCCGATCATCGCGGCATTGCTGATCGCAGCCGTCGTCCACTTTGGCCTGATGCGCACCTCCTACGGCGTCATCCTGCGTGGATCGGGCGGCAATTCAGCCGCACTCAAACGCGCCGGCTGGTCGCTGCTGCGCACCAAGATCGCGCTGTTTGCGCTGACCGGCCTGTTCGGCGTTTTGTCCGGCATGGCGCTGATCGGCATCACCACCTCGGCCGATGCCAATATCGGCAATGGCTACACGCTGCTTTCGATCGCCGGCGTCATCCTCGGCGGCGGCGAGTTCGTCGGCGGCCGGGTGTCGCCGATCGGCGCCGTCATCGGCGCGCTGACGCTGGCGCTGGCGGCATCGCCCCTCTTGACGTTCATGCACATTCCGCCCGACTGGCAGGTCGCCGCCAATGGCGCCATCCTGATCATCGTGCTGGCGGCGCGGGTGCTGATCAGCCGCAGGGAGAGGTGAGCATGGCTTCGCTGCGGACACTGCTCGCCAGACCCTGGATCTGGTCGTTCTTCGGGGCGCTGCTAGTGTGGCTGGCGACCATCGCCTTCACCGGCGGCTATGGCGGCGGCGGCATGATCACGGCGGCGCTGTCGCTCGCCGTCTTCACGGTCATCGTCGGCGTCGGGCAGATGTTCGTCATCACGCTCGGGCCGGGCAATGTCGACCTGTCGCTGCCGGCCAATATCGGCCTTGCCAGCGCCGTCGCCATGAAGGTCATGGACGGCAATGATGCGATGATCGCGGTCGGCCTGCTGGCAGCGCTTGCCTGCGGCATGGCGATCGGCGCCGTCAACTATCTGCTGATCTGGGCGCTGCGCATTCCGCCGATCATCGCGACGCTGTCGGCCAGCTTCGTCATCCAGTCGGTCGATATCAGCTATGGGCGGGGCCTGCAGATCAAGCCGCCGCCGGGCTTTGCCGATTTCACCAACTGGCAGGTCTTCGGCATCCCGGTGCTGGCGATCCTCACCGTGCTGTTCACCATCGGCGCCGGCATCGTTTTGCAGCGCATGATCTACGGACGCTCGGTGCTGGCGATCGGCCAGAACATCCGCGCTGCCTGGCTGGCCGGCGTCAATGTCGGCCGCACCCGCTTCCTCACCTACACGCTGTCGGGCGCGCTCGGCGGCCTCGACGGCGCACTGCTCGCCGGCTATTTCCGCGGCGCCAATGTCGATATCGGCAATGAGTATCTGCTG
Organism: Mesorhizobium sp. M0019; assembly: GCF_040323975.1. Taxonomy (NCBI): domain Bacteria; kingdom Pseudomonadati; phylum Pseudomonadota; class Alphaproteobacteria; order Hyphomicrobiales; family Phyllobacteriaceae; genus Mesorhizobium; species Mesorhizobium sp. M0019. The sequence goes on from NZ_JAMYVK010000001.1 coordinate 10,936, forward strand.
GCCTCGATCGCGGTCGTCGTCATCGGCGGCACGTCGGTGGCGGGCGGCAAGGCCAATGTGCCGGGGGTCTGGGGCGCGGCGCTGTTCCTGGTGCTGCTGTTGACCATGCTCAACACATTCGGCGTCAGCGTCGGCGTCCGCCTGGTGCTGACAGGGCTGATCATCGTCGGCGTCATCACCGCCGCCGGTGGGCAGAAGGCGCTGCGCTAAGGCAAGGCCACCCGGCGGCGAGGGGATATCGATCCGGCCCGCAAAACACGTGGTTCCCATCCGCATGCCAGCGCTGTAAATCCCGTCGCGCTATTGGCCAACATCATTGCGTGAGGTTTGCGTGTTCGATTTCGTCAGCACTACAAGGCACGGCAACGTCGCGGTGGTGAGCATCGACAATCCGCCGGTCAACGCGCTGAGCTTCCATGTGCGCGAGCCGCTGATGCAGGCGCTCGTTTCCCTGCGCGACGAGCCGTCGGTCGGAGCAATCGTGATAGCATGCGCCGGGCGGACCTTCGTCGCCGGCGCCGACATCACCGAATTCGGCAGGCCGGCGCGGCAACCGGACCTGGGCGCCCTAGTCGCCATGCTGGAAACCATCGCCAAGCCGACGGTCGCGGCCATTCACGGCACTGCGCTCGGCGGCGGCCTGGAACTGGCGCTCGGCTGCCATTTCCGTGTTGCCGACCGAACGGCAAGGCTCGGCCTGCCGGAAGTCAAGCTCGGCCTGCTGCCCGGCGGCGGCGGCACGGTTCGCCTGCCGCGCTTGGTTGGTCCGCTGAAGGCACTCAACATGATCGTTTCGGGAACGCCGATCGGTGCGGCCGAGGCGCTCGCCGCCGGCCTGGTGGATGCCGTCTTCGATGGCGACCTGACCGCGCAAGCGGTGAGTTTCGCCAACGAAACGGCCGCGAAAGGCGGTCCGTTCACGCCGGTGCGCGACCGCAATGATCGCCTCGACCAGGCCGACTTGCCGGCGTTCGACAAGGAAGCGGCAGTGCTTGCCGGCAAAGCACGCGGCCTCGAGGCGCCGATCGCCTGTGCGCAGTCGGTCCGCAACGCCCTGACGCTGCCCTTCGACGAAGCGCTGGCGGCGGAGCGCGACCTGTTCGTCAAGCTTGTCGCCGGGGACCAATCACGCGCGCAGCGGCATTTGTTCTTCGCTGAACGTGAGGCGGCAAAGATTGCCGGCAAGGACGTCGTCAGGCGCAAGATCGCCCGGGTCGGCGTCATCGGTGCCGGCACGATGGGCGGCGGCATCGCCATGGCGTTCGCCAACGGCGGTCTTCCCGTGACCTTGCTGGAAACAACGCAGGAGGCATTGCAACGCGGGCTGGCGACGATCAACAAGAATTATGCCGTTTCCGTCATCCGCGGCTCGCTGAGCGAAGACGCCAAGCGCCAACGGCTTGGGTTGTTCAAGGGTTCCACCGACTATGCCGATCTTGCCGATTGCGACCTGATCGTCGAGGCCGTGTTCGAGGAGATGGCGGTCAAGAAGGATGTCTTCGGCAGGCTCGATGCCGTGGCCAAACCGGGCGCGATCCTCGCCACCAACACCTCCTATCTCGACGTCAACGAAATCTCCGCTTCGACGTCGCGGCCGCAGGATCTCCTCGGCATGCATTTCTTTTCGCCGGCTAACGTCATGAAGCTTTTGGAAATCGTCCGCGCCGACAAGACTTCGCCCGACGTGCTGGCGACCATCGTCGATCTGGCACGGCGGATCGGCAAGGTGCCGGTCGTTGTCGGCGTCTGCCACGGCTTCGTCGGCAACCGCATGCTGGCGGCGCGCGGTGCGGAGCTGGAGACGTTTCTGCTGGAAGGCGCAATGCCGCGCCAGGTCGACCAGGTGTTCACCGATTTCGGCTGGCCGATGGGGCCGTTCGAGATGAGCGATCTCGCCGGCCTCGACATAGGCTGGCGCAACCGCAAGGCGCGTGGCCAGACGGCCGTGATCGCCGATGCGTTGTGCGAACAGGGACATTTCGGCCAGAAGACCGGCAGCGGCTTCTATCGCTACGAAGGCGGTTCGCGCACGCCGCTGCCCGATCCCGATGTCGAGGCGCTGATCCGCAACAAGGCTGCCGAGCGCGGTATTGCACCGCGCGCGATCGGCGCCGAGGAGATCATCGAGCGGACGCTCTATCCGATGATCAACGAGGGCGCCAAAATCCTCAAGGAAAAGATTGCCGCCCGCGCCTCCGATATCGACGTCGTCTGGGTCAACGGCTACGGCTTCCCGGTCGGCAAGGGCGGGCCGATGTTCTGGGCGAGCCTCGAAGGCGTGGACAAGATCATCCGGCGGCTGGATCACTGGCACCAGCAGACCGGCAAGGATGTCTTTCGAGTGGCACCCGGGCTCAGGCAGATGGCCGAAACCGGTTCCTGGGACGGCGCTGCCGGCTGAACTCGGGACTACCGAATCCGTGCGTCCATGATCTCGACAAAACGCGCGAACAGACCCGCCTGCGACTTTATCTTGAGCTTGCGGTAAATGTTGCGGCGATGAACTTTTACGGTTCCCGGCACGATGCGCATCGCCCTGGCAATCGATTCCGTGGAATGGCCCTGAAGCACCAGATCGACAACATGCTGTTCGCGCGGCGTGAGCGAAAGGCTCTTCCAGATGTGAGCACGTTCGAACTCACTGACCGGAGCAATCGCCTCGTCTTGCTTCGTCCCAACCGGTCCGTCAGCCGGAAGGGTAGGCCAGCGCAGCCTGACGAGGCTGATCACCGCAGGCGCCATGTCGCGCAGCAACCTGGCATCGGCGGTTCCGAACGGCCCCGAAGCGCGCAATCGCATTAGCGAGACCACCAGCGCGTCCTTTCCCGGCAGCGGCACGAAAAAGCCGACCTCCTCCGCAAGCCTGGTCTGGCTGTAATAGGAGCGGTAATATTCGCTGGCATAGAAGCGATCCGGCGCCAATTCGCGCATGCGCCAAAAGCCTTCCTTGCGCTCGACTGCCGCATGGTGGAACGGATCGAGCAGATAAGGCCCTTCCTGATAGAGCGCGACGAAGACGTGGCTTTCGGCCGGCGAGAATGTCTCGAACAGCAGCGGCGGGCGTGAGGCGCCGCGATAGCCGAAGATCACGCAATGATCGAAGCTGACATGCTGGCGGAGCCAGGCGACCATCGCCTTGCCGAAAAGCTCGCCGCTCGTCTCCCGCGTCGCTGCGATGAGCGCAGCGAGCCGGCTGTATTCATCGCTGCGTGAAACGCCCAATTCATACCCCTCCAGACGAGAAAATAGATGAAATATACCACGTGGGAGGTATATACTAGCGGCCATTGGCTCTGATAGCGTTTCGAGACCAACCAGCCGCTGGAGCCCGCAGCCTTGACCGCAGTGCCCGACATCGAGTTTCGCGGGGTCACCAAACGCTACGGCAGCGTGATCGCGGTCAGCGGCATCGATCTTGCCATCCCGCCGTCTGCCTTTGTCGCGTTGCTCGGGCCGTCCGGCTGCGGCAAGACAACCTGTTTGCGCATGATCGGCGGTTTCGAACAGCCAAGCGAAGGTGTGGTATTCATCCGTGGCCGCGACATGGCCGGCACGCCGCCCTATCGGCGGCCGGTCAACATGGTGTTCCAGCAATATGCGTTGTTTCCGCATCTGGATGTGGCGGACAACGTCGCCTATGGCCTACGCCAGGCGCGGCCGCGCCTGTCGTCGCGGGAGATCAGCCTGAAGGCAGGCGAGGCGCTCGCCATGGTTCGGCTTGCCGGCTATGGACGCCGCAAGATCCATGAGCTTTCCGGCGGCCAGCAGCAGCGTGTCGCCCTGGCGCGGGCGCTGGTCAACAAGCCGGCGGTGCTGCTGCTCGACGAGCCCCTGGCGGCGCTCGACAAGAAGCTGCGCACCGACATGCAGATAGAGCTGCAGAACCTGCAGCGCGAGATCGGCATCACCTTCGTCCTGGTCACCCACGATCAGGAAGAGGCACTGTCGATGAGCGATTTCGTCTGCGTCATGAATGGCGGGCGCATCGTCCAGCTTGGGCAGCCGAGCGAAATCTACGACGAACCCGCCGACCTCTTCGTCGCCGATTTCGTCGGCAAGACCAATCTCTTGAGCGGCAAGGTCGTCGGGCTCTCGGGCAAGCTCGTCGAGGTAGCGCTTGCCGACGGCACCGTCATCGCCGCGCGCAAGCGCACTTCGCTAGCCCAGGGCGAAGCCGTCTCGGTCAGCCTGCGTCCTGAATCCCTAAGTCTCGGCGCGCCCGGAAGCGGCCGGCTGAACGGGCTTGTCCGCAACCGGATCTTTCTCGGTTCCACCGCGGAATATGCAATCGAGGTCCAAGGCATCGGGACACTGCTCGCCAAGGCCGATCATCTGGTTGGCGGTGGAAATCTCTTCAAGCCGGGTGAACCCGTCGCCGTCGGCTTTACAGCCGGAACGCCGCTGGCGTTTCCGGAGAATAACGGGACCAACCAGAGGGAAAACAAAAATGTCGAAATCGTATCGTGACGGACTGCCGATAAGCCCTGAAAAATTCGTCGACCAGTTGATGCGCCTCAAGCGCGGTTCCATCGGCCGCCGCGAGTTCCTTGGCGTCACCGGCCTAGGCATCGCAACGGCAGTAATGGCCCGCGAACTCGGCATCATGCCGTCGCCAGCCTTCGCCCAGGAGGGGCTTGGCGACCGCATGTCGATTGCCACCTGGCCCAATTATCACGACCCGGTGACGTTCGAGAATTTCATGGCCGAAACCGGCGTTGCCGTCGAGGTGAACGTGTTCGGGTCAAACGAGGAGATGCTGGCCAAGCTGCAGGCCGGCGCCTCGGGCTGGAGCCTTTTCGTTCCGACCAACTACACGATCTCGACTTACAAGAAGCTTGGCATCATCGAGGCGCTGGATATGGCCAAGCTTGCCAATTATGACGGCTCGCAAGAAGACCCGCGCTTCACTGGGGAAGGCACGATCGATGGGGTGACCTATGCGGTGCCGAAGAATTGGGGCACCACCGGCTTTGCCGTCAACACCAAGAAACTGACCAAGCCGATGACAAGCTGGAAGGAATTCTGGGACACGGCCATGGCCGAGGGCGACGGCCGGACCATGGTTCATGATTACCAGCTGACCACGATCGGCAACGCGCTGAAATATTTCGGCTTCTCGTTCAACTCGCTGAAGCCGGACGAACTCGCCAAGGCGGAGGAATTGCTGCTGAAGGTCAAGCGGCATCTGTTCGCCGTTTCCAGCGACTATCAGCCGTCGATGCGTGCCGGTGACGCCTGGATGACAATGTGCTGGACCAATGACGGGGCGCAGCTCCACCGCGACATCCCCGAAATCGCCTACGTGCTTGGCAAGGAAGGCGGCGAGATCTGGACCGACTTCTACGCAATACCCAAGGATGCGCCGAACAAGCCTGCCGGCTATGCCTTGCTCAACTATTTGATGAACCCGAAAGTCGCCGTCAAGGAGCACCTGGCCAACGGTGCGCCTTCCACCGATGCGCGGGTCAATGCGCTGCTGCCCAAGGAGGTGCTGGACAATCCGATCCTCTATCCGGCGGCGGATCTGCTGAAGCCGCTCGAATTCGGTGCGGCTGCGACGCTAACCGATCCGGGCCGGGCCGAATTGATGGCACGCTTCAAGTCGGCTTGAACCGGGCAGGCCACAGGCTCGATGCAGGCAACTCCCCGGCGGACAGATGTCCGCCGGCACCGGGGCGGTTTTTTCAATGCGCAGCAACTTCCTTCGTCACAATCTCCTGACCGCCCTGCTGCTCGGTCCAGCAACGGCGTGGCTGGTGGTGTTTTTAGTTTTGCCGTTCGTGGCGATCGCCGTTTTCAGCGTCGGCGAGCGGGCGCCGGAAGGCGGCTATCAGGCCGCTTTCACCTTGGCGCAGTATGCCAATCTTCCGGCGCGGGCGACCGCCTTCTGGAACACCATGATGCTGGCGCCGGCGGGCGCACTGGCCTGTCTTCTCGTTGCCTATCCGGTCGCCTATTACCTCGCTTTGCGCGCGCCGGAACGGTGGCGGCTGATCCTGCTGGCGCTTGTCGTCATCCCGTTCTGGACCAGCCTGCTGATGCGAACCTATGCCTGGATGTATGTGCTTGGCGGGCGCGGCATCCCAGCTCTGCTGGCCTATGTCGGGCTGGAGGACGTGCGGCTGATCAACACGCCGGGAGCGGTTCTGCTCGGCATCGTCTATGGTTATCTGCCGCTGATGATCCTGCCGATCTATGTCAGCCTCGAGCGGCTCGACCGCCGGCTGCTGGAGGCCTCCGCCGATCTCGGCGCGACGCCGATCTCGACATTCCTCGGCGTGACGCTGCGGCTGTCGCTGCCAGGTGTGATGACCGGCTTCTCGCTGGTCATGATCCTGCTGCTCGGCGAATATCTGATCCCGACGCTACTCGGCGGCGGCAAGGTCTTCTTCATCGGCAACGCGCTGGTCGATCTGTTCCTGCAATCGCGCAACTGGCCATTCGGATCGGCAATCGCCATCACACTTGTGGCGGTTTCAGTGGTCGTGCTGCTTGCCGCGAACCGCATTTCGACCCGGCTTTCGGGTGCCCGCCGGGTGGACCTGATCTGATGCGTGCCTTCGTCGTTGCGGTCTTTGCCTTTCTCTACCTGCCGATCACGCTGGTGGTGCTGTTTTCGTTCAACGCCGGCCACCACGCCAGCGAGTTCACTGGCTTCTCGATGCAATGGTACGGCAAGGCCCTGGCAAACCCGTTCCTGGTCGAAGCGCTGAAGAACAGCCTGTTCATCGCCACGACCAGCGCCTTGCTGGCGGCGCTGTGCGGCACGGCGGCCGCGCTTGGCCTGGCGCGTGTCGGCGCGCGGACGCGAGCCGTCTTCGATGCGCTTTTGGGTGCTGCGATCGTCGTTCCTGGCGTCGTCATCGGCATCTCGACGCTGGTCGCGCTGGTCCAGCTATTCGGGGTGGTCAACCCGTTTGTCGCTTCGCTGTGGCCGAACGACCAGCCACCGCGCCTGGCGCTCGGCTATGGCTCGATCATCGCCGCGCACGGGCTGTTTTCGATGGCGCTGGTGGCGATGATTGTCGGCACGCGCCTCGGCAGCCTCGACCGCAATCTGGTCGAGGCCTCGAGCGATCTTTACGCTACCCCGCTGACGACGTTCCGCAGCATCGTGTTGCCGCAGATCATGCCGGCGGTGATCGCCGGCTTCCTGCTCGCCTTCACATTCTCCTTCGACGATTTCATCGTCGCTTTCTTCGTCGCCGGCGCACAGACGACATTGCCGATCTATGTCTTCGCCTCGATCCGGCGCGGGGTCACGCCGGAGATCAATGCCATCGCGACGATCGTGCTCGTCGCCTCCGTTCTGCTCGTTGTGCTTGCCCAATGGCAACTGCGGCAACGAAAACCATCACACTGAAAGACAAAAACATGATTCTGAGAGATCGCATCGCCGTGGTGACGGGTGCCGGGTCGGGGATCGGGCGTGCCGGCGCCATGATGATGGCCAGGGAAGGCGCGCTCGTGGTGATCGCCGACAGGGACCAGGCGGCGGGGGAAGCAACCGCTTCCGACGTTCGTGCGGCCGGCGGTCGGGCCGAGGCCGTCGCCACCGACGTCGGCGAGGATGCGGCGGTCGAGCAGCTCATTGCGGGAACGCTGGGGCGGCATCGGCGGATCGACATCCTGCACAATCATGCCGGGATCCAGGTCGGCGGCACGCTGACCGAAGTCGGCGCCGACGGCATGGATGCCTCCTGGCGGATCAATGTGCGGGCGCAGTTCCTCGCGGCCAGGCTGGTCATGCCGTCGATGATCGCGCAAGGCGGCGGGGTGATCCTGAATACCGCCTCGAATTCGGGTGTGTTCTACGACCGCGAAATGATCGCCTACGCAACGTCAAAACATGCAGTGGTGGCGATGACCCGGCAGATGTCGCTCGACTATGCCAAACACAATGTCCGCATCAACGCGCTGTGCCCCGGCTGGGTCGATACGCCCTTCAACGAGCCGTTCATCGCGCAGATGGGCGGGCGGGCGGCGATCGAGAACTATGTCCGCACCAAAATTCCCATGCAGCGCTGGGCCAGCGCGGAGGAAATCGCCGAAGCGATCCTGTTCCTCGTCTCCGACCGCTCGTCCTTCATGACCGGTCAGGCGCTGGTGATCGACGGTGGAGAAAGCATCGGCTGATCCGCCGCTCCCGGCGGGCGGCAGCTGAAATTCTCGTTGGCCTAACGGCCGGCAGCGAGATGTGCTTTCGTCTCAAGGAGAATGCGGCCAAGATGGCGGGCCGGGAGCAGAAATCGTCAGTGCAAGAGAGAGGCGGCATAATGGCCGAGGCGTATATCTGCGACTACATCCGCACGCCGATCGGGCGCTTCGGCGGCTCGCTGTCGGCGGTCCGTGCCGACGATCTCGGCGCGATACCTCTGAGGGCGCTGGTCGAGCGTAATCCAGGCATTGATTGGGCTGCTATCGACGATGTCGTCTATGGCTGCGCCAACCAGGCCGGCGAGGACAATCGTAATTTGGCGCGCATGGCGCTGCTGCTGGCCGGCCTGCCCAAGGAGGTTTCGGGCTCGACCGTCAACCGTCTCTGCGGTTCGGGCATGGATGCGGTGATAATTGCTGCCCGCGCCATCAAGGCCGGCGAGGCGGAGCTGATGATATCAGGCGGCGTCGAATCGATGAGCCGCGCTCCGTTCGTGCTGCCGAAGGCAGAGACCGCCTTTTCGCGCAATGCCGAGATTTACGACACCACGATCGGCTGGCGCTTCATCAATCCGCTGATGAAGAAGCAATACGGCGTCGATTCGATGCCGGAGACCGGCGAGAACGTGGCGGAAGAGTTCGCTGTCTCCCGCGCCGACCAGGACGCATTTGCCGTGCGCAGCCAGGACAAGGCTGTAGCCGCACAAGCCAATGGCCGGCTGGCAAAGGAAATCACGCCGGTGACGATCGCGCAGCGCAAGGGCGATCCGGTCGTTGTCGACAGAGATGAGCATCCCCGCGGGGGCACGTCGATCGAAGCGTTGGCCAAGTTGCCGACGCCGTTCCGACAAGGCGGCACGGTTACGGCCGGCAATGCCTCGGGCGTCAATGACGGCGCGGCGGCGCTGATCGTCGCCTCGGAAGCAGCCGCGAAAAGATATGGGCTGACGCCGATCGCCCGTGTTCTGGGCGGTGCCACCGCCGGCGTGGCGCCGCACATCATGGGTATCGGCCCTGTGCCGGCCACGCAAAAGCTGTGTGCCCGGCTCGGCCTGACGCCGCAGCAATTCGACGTCGTCGAGCTCAACGAGGCCTTCGCCTCGCAAGGCATCGCCGTGCTGCGCCAGCTCGGCATTGCCGAGGATGCGGAGCACGTCAACCCGAATGGTGGCGCCATCGCGCTCGGCCATCCGCTCGGCATGTCCGGCGCGCGCATCACCGGCACGGCGGCGCTGGAGCTGCGCGAACGTAGCGCCCGCTATGCACTTGCCACCATGTGCATCGGGGTCGGCCAGGGGATCGCGGTGGCGCTGGAGAGATTGTGAGCAAGCGTCGATTTGCCGGGCCATCTAATGGCGCGTTCCGCCCACTCAAATTTGACCATGTGGACAAAAGCCGGGCACCGCTCCATAGTTCCTTCGCCGATATTCCGGAGAAGAGAGCCGGCTCGACACGGCGCCAATCAGAGGGGCATGCAATGGACAACGGGAAGAGCAGAATCCAATCGAAACGCGAAGGGCTTTCGCGACGCAACGTGCTGGAGCTGGGCGCGCTCGGCCTGGCGGCGGCGATGCTGCCGGGCAGCGCCTTTGCCAAGACCAAGAAGCTGAAAGTGGCGGCGATCTTCGCCACGCCGATCGAGGAGCCGTGGGACAACCAGATCCACGTTGCCCTGCAGAAGGCCGAGAAGGAACTCGGCATCGAATACAAATGGTCGGAGAAGGTGCAGACGGCCGATTTCAGCCGCGTCATGCGCGAATATGCGCAGGGCGGCTATGAGCTGGTGCTGGGCGATGCCTTCGCCGCCGAGCGCGAATCGCGTAGGACCGCCAAGCAGTTCCCGAAGACCGCCTTCCTGTTCGGCTCCGGCGCCGGGCCGGCCGAGCCGAATTTCGGCGTTTTCGACAACTGGATTCACGAGCCGGCCTATCTGTCCGGGATGATCGCCGGAAAAATGTCGAAGTCAGGCACGGTCGGCGCCGTCGCGGCGATGGGCATTCCGGAAGTGAACCGGCTGGTCAACGCCTTCTTTGCCGGCGCCAGGGAGGTCAATCCCGACATCAAGAAGAAGGTCGCCTTCATCGGCTCGTTCTTCGATCCGCCAAAAGCAAAGGAAGCGGCCGTCGCCCAGATCGATGCCGGCGTCGACATCATCTATGCCGAGCGCTTCGGCGTCATCGAAGCGGCGGCGGAGAAGAAGATCCTCGCCATCTCCAACATGTCGGACCAGTCGAGCCTCGGCCCCGACACGGTGATCACCGGGCCGGTCTGGGACATGTATCCGACCGTCGAGCAGGCGATCAAGCTGGTCAAGGCCGGCGTCTTCACCGCGCAGGATTACGGCGATTTCTCGCGCATGGCCAAGGGCGGCTCCTACCTCGCGCCCTACCACAAGTTCGACAAGACGCTGCCGGCCGAGGTCAAGGAACTGGTCGAGAAGAAGAAGGCAGAGATCCTCGACGGCAATTTCCGCGTCGACGTCGATGAGAATACGCCGGTCTCGGATTAGGGCTCTGTCTTTTGGGGTTGGTGCTTGTCGCACCCCCCTCTGGCCTGCCGGCCATCTCCCCCTCAAGGGGGGAGATTAGCAGCTTCGCCGACAGCGCCCTCCTCTTCAGCGTTGACGATTTGCGAAAGCAGAAGTGACATCCGATCTCCCCCCTTGAGGGGGAGATGGCCGGCAGGCCAGAGGGGGGTGCGACGAGCGCCACCCGCAGGTCCAAGCTGAATCGTAAGCCAATTCCGATCGGGAGCACCCTTGTCAACGCCTGCCCCTCTCATCGAAATGCGCGGCATCTCCAAGAGCTTTGGCGCCGTCAAGGCGAACGAAGCCGTCGATCTCAGCGTCGCGCCGGGTGAAATCCTCGGGCTGCTCGGCGAAAACGGTGCCGGCAAGACGACGCTGATGAACGTGCTGTTCGGCGCCTATGCGCCCGATGCCGGCGAGATCCTGGTGCAGGGCCGGTCGGTGGCGATCAACAGTTCGGCCGATGCGCTGGCCGCCGGCATCGGCATGGTGCACCAGCATTTTCATCTCGCACCGCGGCTTTCGGTGCTGGAGAACCTCTTGATCGGCATTCCCGGCAGATCGGGCCGGATCGACCGCGCCGGCGGGCTGGCGCGGCTCGCCGAGATCGGCCGCCAGCACGGGCTGACGCTCGACCCGGACCTCCCCGTCTCGGCGCTGTCGGTCGGCGAGCAACAGCGGCTCGAAATCGTCAAGGCGCTGTTTCGCGGCGCAAGGCTGCTGATCCTCGACGAGCCGACGGCGGTGTTGGCACCAACCGAGGTCGACGGGCTGTTTTCGGCGCTGCGCTCGATGACGGCACAAGGGCTCGGCATCATCTTCATCTCGCATAAGCTCAACGAGGTGCGAGCGCTGACGCACCGCTGCGTCGTGCTCCGGCATGGGCGCGTTGCCGGCCGCGTCGATGCGCCGGCCAGCACCACGTCCTCGGAGATGGCGCGGCTGATGTGCGGCCACGAGATCGTGCCTCCGGCCAGAGGACCGTCGATGCCCGGTGCGGCCGTGCTGACCCTCGACGGTATCTCGACATCTCATCATTCCGGCATGGCGCTGCGCGATGTTTCGCTGTCGGTTCGTGGCGGCGAGATCCTTGGCATCGCCGGCGTCTCCGGCAATGGCCAGCGCGCGCTTGCCGAGGTCATCTCCGGCGTGCGTGCGCCCGATGCCGGGAAGATGACCATAGCCGGCAAAACGGTTTCGCGGTTCTCGCCGAGCACAGTGCAGGCGCTCGGCCTCGGCCGCATCCCGGAAGACCGTATGACGACAGGGCTGGTCACCAATCTGCCGCTCGCCGATTCGATGGTGCTGCCGCGCATCGGCACGGCGGCGTTCAGCCGCAACGGCCTGCTCAAGCCGGATGCGATCCGCGCCTTCGCCGAAGCGCAGATCAAGGCCTACGATATACGTTGCCCGGGGCCGATGACGCGCGCCGGGGCGCTTTCCGGCGGCAATCTGCAAAAGGCGCTTCTGGCGCGCGAACTCGCTTTCGATCCGAAGGTGCTGATCGTTTCGCAGCCGACTCGTGGCCTCGATATCGGCGCCGCGCGCTTCATCCACGAAAAATTCCTCGACATGCGCGCCAAGGGCTGCGGCATCGTCGTCATCGGCGAGGATCTGGAAGAGTTGCTGATGCTCTCGGATCGTATCGCGGTGATGTATGAGGGCCGCATCGTCGGCACGCTGAACAGCGCCGACGCCAGCATCGCCAGACTCGGGTTGATGATGACCGGAGCGGAGGGAAAAGCCTGATGTTCCGTCTCGAGGCCCGCACCTCAACGCCCGCCTGGTTCAATCTGGCGCTGCCGCTGCTCGCCATCGGCGCGACGCTGATCCTGTGCAGCGGCCTCGTTGCACTGGCTGGCGCCGGCGTCGTCGAGGCTTATGGCGTTATGTTTTCGGCGTCGCTGGGCGACAGCTACGCCGTCACCGAAACGCTGGTGCGTGCCACCCCGATGATCTTCACCGGACTTGCCGTGGCAGTCGCCTTCCGCGCCAAATTCTGGAATATCGGCGCCGAAGGGCAATTGCTGGCTGGTGCGGTGGCGAGCTGTGCCGTCGGTGCAATCCCGATGCCGGGGCCGCTCGCCATGCTGCTGATGGCGCTGGCGGGTGCCGCCGCCGGCGCGGCCGTCGCCCTGATCCCCGCCACGCTGCGGGTAAAATTCAGGGTCGATGACGTGGTCAGCTCGCTGCTGCTCAACTCGGTCATTTTCTACGCACTGATGGCGCTGATCGAGGGGCCATGGAAGGACAGTTTCAGCGGCTACCCGATCTCGCCGCCGATCGAGGATACGGCCAATTTTCCGGTGCTGCTCGAAGGCACGCGGCTGCATCTCGGGGTCGTCGCGGCGCTGGTCGCCGCACCGGTCATCTGGTTCGTGGTCGCGCGCACCACGCTCGGCTTCCGCATCAGGGTCACCGGCGAAAACCCCGAGGCGGCGCGCTATGGCGGCATCAATGTCGAGCGGGTGCTGATTTCGACGGCGCTGCTGTCTGGCGCATTGGCCGGCCTTGCGGGCGTCGGCGAGGTCGGCGGCGTGCATTTCCAGGTGATGAGCGACATCTCGCCGGGCTATGGCTATTCCGGCATCGTCGTCGCCATGCTGGCGAGGCTCAATCCGCTCGGCGTGGTGCCGGCGGCGATCTTCCTTGCCGCCGTCATGACCGGCGCCGAGGCGATGTCGAGGGCCACCGGCGTTCCGGCCTTCCTCAGCGATGTTATTCAGGGAACCGCATTGCTTGCCATGCTGGTGGCGCTGCTGTTCACGGCCTATCGCCTCCGCCGCGTGGGAATAGCCAAATGAGCGTGGTGCTGGAACAGATCTTCCAGGTCGGCTTCCTTGCCGCGATCATCCGCATCGCCACGCCGCTAGCCTTCGCGACGCTGGGCGAGATGTTCTCCGAGCGCGCCGGGGTGCTCAATCTCGGCATCGAAGGCATCATGCTTTTGTCGGCGATGACCGGCTTCACCGCGGCGAGCCTCAGCGGCAGCCTCTGGCTTGGCGTGCTAGCGGCGGTGCTGACCGGGGCGCTGATGGGCGCCGTGCACGCGCTGTTCACTGTAGCGCTCGGCCTCAGCCAGCATGTCTGCGGCATCGGCGTGACGCTGTTTAGCTCCGGCCTTGCCTATTTCCTCTACCGGCTGATCTTCGGCCAGCAATCGGTACCGCCGAACATCAAGGGATTCGAGACGCTGCCGATCCCGATCCTGTCCGGCATTCCGGTGCTTGGGCCGGCGGTGTTCAACCAGTTCTCGCTGGTCTACATGGCGATGCTGGCCATACCGCTGGCCGCCTTCGTGCTCTACCGCACGCCTTGGGGCCTGTCGGTGCGCATGGTCGGCGAAAACCCGCGTGCCGCCGATTCTGCCGGCGTCAGCGTCATTGCAACACGCTTCCAGGCGGTGATCCTCGGCGGTGCCTTGATGGGGTTGGCCGGTGCCTTCCTGTCGATGGCGCAATTCAACGCCTTCACCTTCGGCGTGGTTTCGGGGCGTGGCTGGGTGGCAATCGCGCTCGTCGTTTTCGGCCGCTGGGATCCGTGGCGATCGGCAGGCGCGGCACTGCTGTTTGCCTTCGTCGATGCCCTGCAGTTGCGCATGCAGGCGAGCGGGCTTGGCCATATCCCCTACGAGGCCTTCCTGATGCTGCCGTTCATCTTCACCATCGTCGCTATGGCGGTGATGTCGCGCAATGCGGTGGCCCCGTCGGCGCTGCTCAAGCCGTTCCGGCGCGAAGAGCGGTAGCGGCGCTTCGCCTTTCACATCGCGGTGAAGCCGTTATCGACGAACAGATGGGCGCCGTTGACGAAGCTGGCCTCGTCGCTGGCCAGGAACAGGGCTGCCTTCGCGACCTCTTCCGGCTCGCCGATCCGCCCTTGTTGCGCCGCCATTGCCGCGTCGGAGACATCGACGCCGAGTTTGTCGAGATCGGCGACCTCGCGCAGGCCATGCGGTGTCCTGATGAAGCCTGGACAGACCGCATTGCAGCGGATGTTGCGGTCGCGGAACTCGACGGCGATGGCACGCGCGAACATATGGCAGGCGCCCTTGGTGGTGTCGTAAAGCACCTCCATCGGCGTCGCCGCCACCGCCGAGATCGACGAGGTGCAGACGATGGAACCGCCGCCGGCGGCGATCATGCCGGGCAGCACGGCACGCGTCATCAGGAACATCGAACGCACATTGACGGCATGCAGCCAGTCCCATTCCTGCAGCGTGGTCTCCAGGAAGGGTTTGATGACGAGGGTGCCGGCGTGGTTGAACAGAACCGTGACCGGGCCGAATTTTTCCGTCGCGCCCTTCACCGCCGCTTCGACCTGCGCCTCATCCGATACGTCGGCGACCCAGTGCTCGGCGACATGGCCGCGTTGCCTGATCGCCGCTGCGGTGGCCGCCGCCGCTTCGCCGTTGCGGTCGACGATCGCCACCTTGGCGCCCTCGGCCGCGAAAAGCTCCGAGGCCGCACCGCCCATTCCCGTCGCGCCGCCCGAAATGATGGCGACCTTGCCGGCCAGTCTTGTGCCCATGGTTTGCTCCCTGCTGCCTTGCCGTGACGTCGCGGCTTTCCGCTGAAGCGATGCTATCCCTCATCCATTGGATGGCCAAGGAGCCACAGACACATGGACCTGACGTTTCCTGCCGTCACCCTGGCATGCCTCGAAAGGCAGCGCTAAGCAGTAAAAGCACTAATGTGTCTATCATTTGGAGAAAATTGTTCTAAGGATCGCGCGAAAATAGCACTCGACAAAGTCTACTGATTTTATAGATTAAGCGCCGAGACGGAGGTCGATATGTCCTATAGCCAGAACGCTCAGACTGCCCGCAAAGGCCAAAGGCTGGGTTCCGACCAGGTGTGGCGGCCGGCCTATGCCGGCGCTTTCGCCTATCTCGTCTTTGCCCTTGCGTTTGTATTCACCGGGGCAGTGGTACTGGGGCTGATCCCCTGATTGTCAAGGCTCTGATCATCGAGGCTTCCTCGGGATAGCGGCCTGCCGTTTGCAGAAATTCCGGAGTTGATGAACCGAATGTCGGTGCGCTTTTGCGCGCCCTGATTCCAACGTGATGGAGGAGATGGCAATGCCAATCGAGTTCACGCATGTTCCCGGTAAGATCCACGCCACCAACGCCAGCTTTTTCTACGACTTTGTCGAGACCGCGACGAAGCTGTCACTGATCGAGGATGCCGGATTCCGGAAGATCGTCATCGACGACCAGGCCGGGCTGCTGACCAATATGGACCTTGCCGCCCAGACGCTGGACCGGACCTCGTCCCTGGAGGTCGTGCTCACGCATTGGGCAGGCGTGATCGAACCAACCGTGGCGGCGCGGCAGCTCGCTGCCCTCGACGCGAGAAGCGGTGGCCGGCTGTCGCTCAGGATGCTCAGCGAGCCGCTGAGCGACGACGATGCCGAGGCACGTCCGGCCGGCCATACGGTGGTCTGGCAACGCATCGACGAATATCTGGTGCTGCTGAAGCGGTTGTGGTCGAACGACAGGCCGTTCGACCATGAAGGCACCTTTTACAGCATCAAAGGCGGCTATGTGCCGCGCAAGGGGCCGCATGGTGCCGATGTGACCATCCGCATGGGCGGGCAGTCGGGCACTGCGCTCAGGGTCGCGGGCAGGCATGCGGACGTGTTCGAGCTGGCGCCTGGCTCACTTGCAGAAATCCGCCAGTCAATGGAGCGCGTACGCGGCGCTGCTGCCGAACACGGCCGGGCCGGCAAGCTGCGTTTCGCGCTTCCCGTCCGAATCCGTTCGGAAGACAAACCGGCCGCTTCCTGCCAGAAGGCGCTCGAACTTGCCGGGCCGCCGGCGCAGGTCGCGCTTTCGCTGCTTTCCTACGCCGCTTTGGGGATCAAGGAGTTCATGATCGTCGGCATCGACAGGCCACGCGAGATTGCGACCGCCAGCCGCGAGGCGATCGCACTGCTGCGCAATTCGCTGGCACGGCGCGAGGCCGATGTCCCTCAGCCGGGGGCGTTTGCGTCACGCGCGACACAGGGAGCACGCGCCGGCTGCTGAAGAGCCTCCGTCGTCCCGCGCCTTGGTGACAGGTCTACCACCATTCCGGGAAAGCCGCGTGAGCCGCCCTGGCCAGCGTCGGTATTTCCTGATCGGGAACGGAGCTGTAGGGCCAGAGCAGTCGTGGGCCGAGCGGCGCCCAGCCGCCGGCCGCCGCCATCGCCTTATCGAGTGCTGCATCACCGACATTGTAACGGGTGCGAAACGGTAGGACATGTGCGGCGAGGAAGGCCTTTGTGCGGGCCTCGACCTCGGCAGCGGCGGCCATGTCGGTGCGGATTATCTGCCACCACATCATCGCGCCCTTCGGGTTGAGGCAGGCAACGTTGGAATAGCTGCCATGGGCCCCTCCAGCATAGCCTGCTGCCAGCGTGTGGCCGGGGACGAAGACGGAAAATCCGTCCAGTTTGCGGCGCATGTCGGCATACCAGCCGGCGTCGCCGCCCGGCAGCTTGGCGCCGACCAGCGATGGCACGGCCGCACGCAGACTGGCGATGCCGTCGAGCGTCAGGTGGCGCTTGGCGTGCGGCGGATTGTAGAGCACCAGCGGCGTTTCAGGCGCGGCGTCGCACAGGCCGCCGGCAAAGCGCATGACCTCGTCGTCGCTGGGCGGCCACCAGTCGGGCAGCGTGAACTGCACCGCCGCCGGGCGAAGTCCGGCGACCCGCGTCAGTCGCTCCAGCGCAACGCGCGGATTGGACTGGCTGATGCCGATCTGGAAAGGAAGGCGCGCGCGGCCGGCTATGGTTGCGACCAACTCACAAAGCCGGTCGAATTCGGGCTCGGTCTGGCAATGGAATTCGCAGGCCGTGCCATTGGAATAGACGCCGTCGACGCCTGAGGCGCAGAGTCGGGCGATCGTCTCTTCCGTCGCCTGCCAGTCGATCGCTCCGCGATCGTCGATGGCCAGCATCACCGCGCCCCAGATGCCGCGCGGTGCGTGTGCGGGCAAGCGGGCCAGATGGTCGTCGAGGTCAGCGTCCACCGGCGATCTCGTGTTCGCGGCGGGTTTCGTTCGACGCGAAGGCAGCCTCGATAATAGCGATGATCTTGCGCGCATAGATGCCGTCGACCGGCACAGGCGTGTCATCGGCAATGGCATCGCGCATTGCGTTCCATTCGCGCACCAGCGCGTTATGCATCCAGTTCGGCTCAAAGGAACCGGGCAGCTCGGTCCAGACCGTCTCGCGGCCAAGCATGGTGCCGCGGTCCATGTCGATGCGCAGCGTTCCCCGCTCGCAGACCAGATCCATGGCATAGGTGGTGGCGCCGGTGCGATAGCCGACGCTCTGCACCTGGCCGATGCCGCCGCCGGCGAAGCGCAATCCGAGCAGAGCGCTGTCGTCTGCTTCCTGGTCATGGAACTTGGCGCCGAGCATGCCGCTCACCGACACGACATCGTCATCCATCAGCCAGACCAGGCGATCGACCGCGTGGATGCCGGCCGTCAACAGCATGCCGCCGCCGGTCGCCTTGCGCAGATGCCAGTCGCGGCGATTGTGCTCCATCCACAGCTTGATGATCCAGCTCGATCCGGCGAGCGGCCGGCCGAGCTCGCCTTCCTCCAGAATTTGCCTGGCCGCCATGCAGGGCAGGGCGAAATGCATGAGGTGGGCGACCATCAGCTTGATGCCACCCTTGGCCACGGCGGCGTTGATCGCATCGCAGGCAGCCACCGTCGGCGCCATCGGTTTTTCGAGCAGGATATGCTTGCCGGCCTTTGCCGCGCCGATGGCCATTTCGGCATGGAGATGGTGCGGGCTGGCAATGAGGACCGCATCGACCTCCTTGTCGTCCAGCAGCCTTCGCCAGTCCGCGTAGCCGCGGCCGCCATGTTCAGCGGTGAATTGCTGCAGTGCGTCGGCATTTCCTCGAGAGGCGGCGACGAGGCGAATATTTCCAACCTCGCGGATTGCCCGCGCATGGGCTGCGCCGAAATCGCCGGCGCCGATAATTCCTATTCCAATCATGGTCCTGCCTTTTGATAAGCGGCGTCGATCAGCGACATCGCCGCAACATAATCTTCGATGGACACCGGCGGAGGCGCCTTTCTGGCCAGCCGGTCAAGCGTATCGCGCATGAACAGACGATAGCGCGTTGCCGGCAGTTCGACCGGCAAGTCGACGATTGCCGCGTCGTCGAGCGTTGCGCAGATAACATGGTCGCCATGATCGATGAGGGTGGCATTGGCACTGACGATGCGCCACTCGAAGTCACCGCCGGGGCGCATCGAAGCAAAGGTGTAACCGGCCTCGACGATGAACAGCGCGCCGGCTTCGTCTTCCAGCACCAGAAGTGCGTGATCCTCGACCGGGCCGGGATGGATGCGGTTCGCGATCGAAACGCTTTTCAGGCCGAGCTTGCCGGTTGCGAGGCTGAGTGCCGCGTCGACGCCGTGTATGCCGAGATTCCTCAACGCACCCCCGCCACCAACCGCCGGGTCGAGCACCCAGGCGACACCGTCGGCGATGTAGCGTTGCGGCGGGCCGTTGACCAGCCGGAACTGGCAATGCGCCACGGGGCCGGCGCGACCTTGCCGGCGCAGCCGTTCAAGGCCGGCAACGGCCGGCCCGAAACGGTTGGGCAGGGGAACAGCGACAAAAGCCTGGTGCTGCCTGGCAAGGTCGCGCAGCGCCATCAGTTCCCTCGTATGGCTGGCCGCCGGCTTCTCCAGGATCAGCGGTATCCTTGCCGCGATGATCGCACGTGCCCGCGCCGGCACCATCGAAGGGTGCCCCATCAACAGGATCACATCCGGCGGGCTGGAGAGTATCTCCTTGAAATCTTCGATAAACGGCAGGTCGTGATGCGCGGCGAACGCTTGCGCTTGGCCAGGATCCTCGTCCCAGATACCGGTGATCTCCGTGCCGTAAAAGCGTGCGGCGTCGAGGTGTATTTCGGCGTGCCAGTGGCTCGAGCCGGCGAGGGTAATCTTCATTCGGAGGCAGCAGGTTTGTTATGGGCTTGCAGGATATCCTACAAGTGGCTATACGACAAGCGGCGGGCAAGCTTCAGCGGATGATGAAGGCAGTGGGATGGCGGAACTGAAGTCGATCGAACCGTTGAGCAGACCGCCGCTGCTTCACGTCACCGTGCAGGAAACCCTCAGGGCCTATATCGAAAGCAACCAGCTCAAGGCAGGCGATCCCCTGCCGCCGGAGACGTTCCTGGCGCAGCGGCTCGGCGTCGGCCGCAACTCCGTGCGGGAAGCCATCAAGGCGCTGGAATCGATCGGCATCCTGGAGACGCGACGCGGCATCGGCGTGTTCGTCAAGGAATTCTCGTTCAAGCCGCTGCTGGATAACCTGGCCTACGGTTTGCAGGATTCGCTGCGCGATGTCGAAGAGCTGCGCGAAATCCGTCGCGTGCTGGAAACCGGCCTCATCGCCAAGACGATCGAGATGATCAGTGCCGAGGACATCGAGGCGCTGCGCCAGTTGACCGAGCGCATGCGGCAACGTGCCGAGCGCCATGAGAGCTTCGCCGAAGAGGACCAGCAATTCCATCAGCTGCTGTTCCGCTGCCAGAACAATCACATGCTGAGCGCGCTGATCGACATCTTCTGGACGGCGTTCAACAAGGCCTCGAATTTCACCAATCTCGATAATCCGACGCCGCTGGCGACATGGCGCGACCATCACGAGATCGTCGAGGCTGTCGCCGCCAAGGATGTCGACCAGGCGCGTCGGCGGCTCGACGACCATTACCGGGGGATCCAGCAGGTTATCGCAAAAAACCGAACAAGCTGAAGAACAACCTGACTATGCCAAGGGAGGAAACCATGCGTATCAGGACCATCGCATTCTCAGTCGCCGGGCTGCTGCTCGCCAGCATTGCCCCATTGACCAGTGTCCAGGCACAAAGCGCCAAGACCATTGCGGGCGGCTTCGACGTCGGCCCCGGCGGTTTTCCCAAGAACTTCAACCCGCTGGTGGCGACCGGCGGCTACACCTGGCTCAGCACCTATTTTGAACCGCTGGTCATCTACAATGCCGGGCTGGCCGATATCGAAGGCGACCTCGCCAAGGACTACAAGATCAGCGACGACCAGCTGAGCTATACGTTCAACCTGGTCAACGAGACCTGGCATGACGGCAAACCGTTCACCTCGAAGGACGTCAAGTTCACCCTCGAGCTTGCCAAGAACAAGGCCTCCGGCAGCCTGTTTGCCGCCCGCCTCGCCAACATCGCCTCGGTCGATGCCCCGGATGACCACACCGCAGTGGTGAAGCTATCGAAACCGAACGGCTCGTTTCTATCCATCCTCTCGCAGCTGATGATCCTGCCGGAGCATGCCCTGGCCGCTCTGCCGCCGGAATCGCTGGCGACAAGCACCTGGTGGTCGACCACACCGGTCGGCACCGGCCCGTTCAAGTTCAAGCGCTACGTGACCGACCAATATGTCGAACTGGCAGCCGATGACGATTATCGCGGCGGCAAGCCGAAGGTAGACGTGCTCATCAACCGCTATTTCGAGTCGCCGGCGGCGGCCGTTGCCGCACTCCGTGCCGGCGAAATCCAGTTCACCTATGTCGAGCCCGACGATGCGGCATCGTTCAAGAGCGACAGCAATTTCAAGGTGATCGAAGGTGCCTCGTACGTGGTCAACTATATCGGCCTGAACCAGAAGGTCGACCTGTTTAGGGATATCCGTGTCCGCCAGGCGATCATGTACGCGATCGATCGCAACGCCATCATCGACAGCCTCTACGGCGGTGCCGCCGAGCCAGCCAATTGCGGCTATGTCGCGCCGCATCTCGTTCCCGCAGGCCTCGAACCCTATGCCTACGATCCGGCAAAGGCCAAGGCGCTGCTGAGCGAGGCCGGCTGGGACAAGATCAACGGCGACAAGCCGATCACCTTGCTGACCTATTACGGCTCGCCGCAAGCGGCCAATGTGATGGCCGCTGTCCAGTCGATGCTGGCCGAGGTCGGCATCAATGTGGTGCCGCGGGTCGTCGATACGCCGACCTACAACGGCATCGTCTACAAGCAAGGCACGCCGGACTGGAACGCCTTTCCGATGGTCTATGCCGGCCTGCAGAACGGCCCCAACCCGGCCGGCCTCAATCCCGGCCTCAACAAGTCGCAGATCCCGCCGGCAGGCTTCAACACCATGCGCATCGAGTTCGACGATCTGAGCACCGCATTGGACGCCGCGCTAGGCCAAACCGATCCGGCCAAGCTCGATCAATCCTGGCAGGGGGTCTGCAAGGTGATGAACAAGGAGCTACCCTGGGCGACGTTGTGGGTGGCCAACCGCTATGGCGTAGCCTCCAACAAGCTGCATGACTTCGTCTGGACGCCGGCGCCGGGCGGCGGCCCCTACGCAGCTCACCCCGAGCGCTGGGACATCCAGTAAGAAACCCGCAACCAAGCGAGCAGGCGGGACCACTTTGGCGCCGCCTGCCACCGCCACGGAAAGCCCATGTTGAGCTTCATCGCCCGCCGCAGCGCCACAGGATTGCTGATGCTGGTCGCGCTCAGCGTCCTCATCTTCATCCTGTTGCGGCTGGCGCCGGGCGATCCGATCGACGCCTATATCAACCCATCGGTCCCCATGTCGGCTTCCGACCTCGAGGGCCTGCGCGAACGGCTCGGGCTCGATCGGCCGCTTCCCGTGCAATATCTCGCCTGGCTGCGCGCGGCGCTGAGCGGTGACTTCGGCTATTCGATCCAGCGCAGCGGCGTTGCCGTGCTGCCACTGGTCATGGAACGCATCGGCCCGACGGCGCTGCTGATGGGTACGGGCCTGGCGATCGCCATCGTGCTCGGCATTTCCGCCGGCATTTTCAGCGCGGTGCGCCGTAACGAACCATCCGACATCGCGCTGTCGGTGCTGTCGTTTATCGGTATCTCCAGCCCGGCTTTTCTGACAGCGCTGCTCGGTCTCTATTTCTTCTCGGTGCTGCTGCGCTGGGCGCCGTCCGGCGGCATGCAGACCGCGGGTGCGCCGTTCTCGGCGACGGATGTGCTTGCGCACCTCGTCCTGCCCGCCTGCCTGCTGTCCGTCGGCCATGCCGCGCTGATCATGCGTTACATGCGCGCCTCGCTGCTGGAAGTGCTCAACCAGGATTACGTGCGGACGGCGCGTGCCAAGGGCGTGCGCGAGTTCTGGGTTATCATCAAGCACGCGACCCGCAATGCGCTCTTGCCGGTCATTACCTTGATCGGCTCGACTGTCGGCATCGCCATCGGCGGCGCCATCTTCCTGGAAAGCGTGTTCAACTGGCCGGGCATGGGACTGCTTCTGGTCAACGCCGTCGGCACCCGCGATTACCCGGTGATCATGGGCGCTACCCTGGTGATCGGCGTTTGCGTCATCCTGGTCAACCTCTTGACCGACGTCGTCTATGCCGTCGTCGACCCGCGCATTCAGGTGGCATGATGGCAATCACGGCGCCAGATCCTACAGTTGACCCGACAGCCGTGCCGCAAACCAAAGGCCCGCTTCGCCGCGCGCTCGACCGCTTTTTTGAAAACCGCGCGGCGCGTGCCGGGCTTTTGATCGTCATCCCGATCCTGCTGGCGGTTTCGACGTATCCTTTGTGGTGGCCGTTCGGTCCTAACACCATCGACCTCCGAGCAATGAACAAGGCGCCGTCGGCCATTCATTGGCTGGGCAGCGACGGCGTCGGGCGCGACGTCATGGCCCGGTTGCTGCAAGGCGGGCGGATCTCATTGCTGGTTGCCGTCAGCTCGGTCGCCATCTCCACCGTCATCGGCTTCCTGGTCGGCGCCGTCGCCAGCTTTGGCGGGCGCCTCGTCGACGGCACGGTGATGCGCCTGGTCGATCTGGCGATGACGCTGCCGCCGGTGATCTTCCTGCTGGTGCTGGCTTCGATCGCCGGCACCGGCATCGCGCCGACCATACTGGTGATCTCGCTGCTCTCCTGGCCGGTGCTGTCGCGCATGGTGCGCGCCCGGCTGCTCGAACTGCGCGAGCGCGATTTCGTCGTTGCCGCCCGCGGCATGGGGGCAGGGCTGCCGCATCTGCTGTTCCGGCACGGCCTGCCCAATTGCATCGATATCCTGGTCGTCTACGCCACCTTGCAGATCGCCAACGCCATCCTGCTCGAGGCCGGCCTGTCCTTCCTCGGCCTCGGCATCGCACCGCCCGAAGCCAGCTGGGGCAACATGCTCAATCTCGCCCGCTCCACCGTCGTGCTTGAAAATTACCCCTGGCAATGGATGTTCCCGGGCGCCGCACTGGTGCTCACCGTGCTCGCCATCAACTTCATCGGCGACGGCTTGCGCGACGCATTCGACCCCCGCTCCGATCTCAACTGACCTCAAAGGTTCATCAAAATGCCCCTGTTTACCGGCGTCGTGCCACCTGTCGTCACCCCGCTCAATGCCGATTTCAGCATCGACTTTCCGTCGTTCACCCGCACCATCGAGAACCTGCTCGACGGCGGCGTTCACGGGCTGTTCGTGCTCGGCTCGACCAGCGAGGTGGTCTTCCACGACGAGGCGGGCCGCAGGGCCGTCCTCGAGCACGCGGTCAAGGTCAATAACGGCCGGGTTCCGATCTTCGCCGGGGTCATCGACCCGACGACCGACCGCGTCATCAACCACGCCCGGATCGCCAGATCGGCCGGCGCCGACGCCATCGTCGTCACCGCGCCGTTTTATACCCGCACCAGCCAGCCGGAGATCGGCGACCACTTCCGCTATATCAAGGATGCGATCGACATTCCGGTCATCGCCTACGACATCCCGGTCTGCGTCCACGTCAAGCTGGAGCGCAAGACCACGGTCGGCCTCGCCAGGGAAGGCGCCATCGCGGGCATCAAGGATTCCAGCGGCGATGACGGCAATCTGCGTTACGTGCTCAAGGACATGGCCGACGACCCCGGCTTCTTCGGCATGACCGGCTCCGAGATACTGGTCGATAGCGTGCTGGCGATGGGTGCGCATGGCGTCGTGCCGGGGCTCGCCAATGTCGACCCGCATGGTTATGTCAGGCTGTGGAAGCTGACGCAGGCGGGCCAGCATGCCGAAGCCCGCCTGGAGCAGGAGCGGTTGTTGAAACTGTTCGAGATCGTCTGGATCTCGCTCGGCAGGACCAGCGCCGGCTCGGCCGGCGTCGGCGCCTTCAAGGCGGCGATGAAGAGCCTCGGCATCATCGCCTCGAACACCATGGCGCGGCCGCAGCGCAGCCTGAACGACGAGGAAACCGCAAAGATCGACATGATCCTTCGCGATGTGGGGCTGCTCCGCTGAGTGCCGCGCCGATCCTCTCGATTTCCGGCCTCCGCTCGGTGTTCCGCATCGCGGGGCGCGACATCGCGGCGGTAACGGATGTCGACCTGACGATCGGCTCCGGCGAGACGGTGGCGCTCGTCGGCGAATCCGGATCCGGCAAATCCGTCACCAGCCTGTCGATCATCGGCCTGTTGCCGAAAAGGGTCGGACATATTGCCGAGGGATCGATCGCGCTGCGGCGCAAGAACGGCACGGTCACCGAGCTGACCAGCCTCGATGCCGAGTCGCTGCGCAAGATACGCGGCAATGAGATCGGCATGGTGTTCCAGGAGCCGATGACCAGCCTCAACCCGGTCTACACGATCGGCGAGCAGATCGCCGAACCGATCCGCATCCATCTCGGCAAATCGCACCGCGAGGCAGCAGCGGACGCGGTGCGGCTGCTGGAACAGGTCGGCATTCCCGATCCGAAGCAGCGGGCGCGGCAATATCCACACGAACTTTCGGGCGGGATGCGCCAGCGCGCCACCATCGCCATGGCGCTGTCCTGCGATCCGGGCTTGCTGATCGCCGACGAGCCGAC
Source organism: Mesorhizobium sp. M0019 (assembly GCF_040323975.1). Taxonomy (NCBI): domain Bacteria; kingdom Pseudomonadati; phylum Pseudomonadota; class Alphaproteobacteria; order Hyphomicrobiales; family Phyllobacteriaceae; genus Mesorhizobium; species Mesorhizobium sp. M0019. The sequence goes on from NZ_JAMYVK010000001.1 coordinate 36,436, forward strand.
AACCGCATTGGATGTCACCATACAGGCCCAGATACTCGATCTTTTGGCCGAGCTGCAGGCGCAGCGCGGCATGGGCATCCTGTTCGTCACCCACAATCTCGGCGTCGTCGCCGAAATCGCCGACCGGGTAGCGGTGATGTATGCGGGGCGTATCGTCGAAACAGGTCCGGTGAGCGAAGTGTTCACCCGTCCGCGTCATCCCTACACCGCCGGGTTGATGCGCTCGGTGCCGCGGCTCGGACAGGCCACGGCGCTGAAGGCGGCGGGAACGCCGCTGCCGACCATTGCCGGAAATGTTCCGTCGCCCGCCTTGCTGCCCAAAGGCTGTTCCTTCGCGCCGCGTTGCCCGATGGCTATCGCTGCCTGCCGCGCCGCGGTCCCTCCATTGTTTGGGGCGACGCCGACCCAGCAAAGCCGCTGCCTGCGCTGGGAGGAGCTCTGATGGCCGACGCCCCTTTCCTTTCGGTCAAAAACCTGACCAAGCATTTTGCGCCGACAGCGTTCTCGCGCGGACCCGTCGTAAGGGCGTCGGAGGATATTTCTTTCGATATCGGGCGTGGCCAGGTGGTCGGCCTGGTCGGCGAATCCGGCTCCGGCAAGACGACGATCGGCCGCTCGGTGCTGCGTCTGATCGAGCCGACATCCGGCCAAATCAAATATGACGGCACCGACATCACCAGGCTGGGTGCCGCCCAGTTGCGCCGCCAGCGCCGCAAGATGCAGTATATTTTCCAGGATCCCTTCGCCAGCCTGTCGCCGCGCATGACGATTGGGCAGATCCTCACCGAAGGCCTGGACATTCAAGGCATCGGCAAGAAGTCCGAGCGGCGGGCGAAGGCCGAGAAGGCACTTGCCGCGGTCGAGTTGCCGGTCGACGCCTATGACCGCTACGCCCATGAATTTTCGGGCGGCCAGCGCCAGCGCATCGGCATCGCCCGGGCGCTGACGCTCGAGCCGGAATTCATCGTTGCCGACGAGCCGGTCTCGGCACTCGACGTCTCGATCCAGGCGCAAATCATCAATCTGTTGCGCGACCTGCAGCTCCGGCTCGGCCTGACCATGCTGTTCATTTCGCACGATCTGGCCGTCGTCGAGTACATCTGCGACACGGTCATCGTGCTCTATCTCGGGCGCATCATGGAGGTTGCGCCGGCGGCCGACCTTTATGCCCGGCCGCAGCATCCCTACACGCGCGCGCTGCTGTCAGCCATTCCATCGCTCGATCCGCTGGCCAGGCAAGGCCGGCAGGTGCTCAAGGGCGATATTCCAAGCCCGGCAAACCCGCCGTCGGGCTGCGTTTTCCGAACCCGTTGCCCGTTTGCGCTGGAGGCTTGCGCCGGGGCTGTACCGCCGCTGAGGGCGACAGCCGAGGGCCATCTGAAGGCCTGCATCCGCGACGACATCGCTTAGGTTTTTTGCCCTGTGCCTACGGGAGAACTTGGGCGAGATGGACAAGGTCGTCGGCCAGGAAGTCCCAATCTTCAAGGGGCGAGAGATCGGTCGTTTGTGCCGGGCCATGCTCTTTTGGCCTAGCAACAAACGCGGTTCCGATACCGCATTTTCGTGCCTCGGCCAGGTCGTCGTTATGCGCGGCGACTAACACGGCCTCCGGAGGTCGAACCCCCAGGATCTCCACTGCGCGGAGATAAGCCTGCGGCGCAGGCTTATAGGTGCCGAACACATCCGAGCCAAGGACGGTGTCCCAAGGCAGGCCGGCGCGCTTGGCCATATCCAGCAACAGCCGGGTATTGGCCCCCGACAAGGGCACGATGATGAAGCGTTCCTTCAGCCTCGCAAGGCCTTTCAGCGAATCGGGCCACGGCTCCAGCCGGTGCCAGGCGAGGTTGAGTTCCTCAAGTTCGGCGGTCGGCAGCTCGGATGGGGTCAGCCCGAACTGGACGAGGGTGGCGTCCAGATTCTCCCTGTTGATCACGTCAAGTGAAACGAAAGGCCGGTGCTCCGTCCGCACCGCCTCGGTCGAGGCGTCATAGCGCGACGCCCACGCATCAGCGAATTCACCGGGATCGACCTGCTCTGCACCAACTCGCGCGAGGAAGGCGCCGGCCTCCCTTGCGATACCGCTGCGCCAATCAACGACGGTTCCCAGAACATCGAAGAATAGGACTCGAGTGGCGGTCATATTGAGCTTTCCTCCGACCTCATTGAAACGTCGTCGATGCCAACCCATATGCAATTGGCGTCGGATGTTTCCTCCCATTCGTCCGGCGCGTTCCCCTCTGAAGGTTTTCGACCTTCACATCTGGCCGGGCTTTGCAGCCCGGCCTTTTTTTGCGGGGTAAGTGAGCGAGCCGAGATCACGGCGCAGGCGTGCCCAGCGTATCGATGCGTTTCGCCAGCGCCGCGGGATCGCCAAGCACACGGACCGTCTTCAGCCGAGCGGTGCCGCCGGCGACGATCGAGACGGCCGAAGCGGCCACGCCAAGCGCCTTGGCGACCAGCCTTTCCAGCGCTCGATTGGCGGCGCCGTTTTCCGGCACGGCGCGGACGCGAGCCTTCAGATGGCTTCGCCCATTCACCGATGTTTCGATTCCCTCCAGCCTGTCCATCGCCGCTTTCGGCGTCAGCCGGACGAACAGGTCGATGCCGTCGGCGCGCGTGCGGAACGGCGCACTCATGGGCGCCCTGGGCTCAGACGACCAGCGAAAGCACGGTGGTGAGCAGGAACTGCCGGATGAAGAACAGGATCAGCAGCAGGATGATCGGCGAGATGTCGATGCCGCCGAGGTCGGGCATGAAGCGGCGGATCGGCCGCAGCGCCGGCTCGGTCAGCCGATAGAGCATGTTGCTGATGGTGTCGACGAACTGGTTGCGAGAGTTGACGACGTTGAAGGCGTAGAGCCAGGAAAATATCGCCGAGGCGATGATGATCCACCAGTAAAGGTCAAGCGCCATGACAATGGTCTGAATGAGGGCGATCATGCCGGTCTCCGATTGCTGCCGACATGTAGCCACTGTAGGTGAAAGCGGCAAGAGCCGTCTTCCGCCGCATGGGCGAGGGCGCACGAACGGCCGAACGGCATTTCGGCAGCAAGCGCAGCCTTGACAGGAAACCGCAGCGGCCGATAAAAGCCCCATCCGCTGGACGGGGCTGTAGCTCAGCTGGGAGAGCGCGTCGTTCGCAATGACGAGGTCAGGAGTTCGATCCTCCTCAGCTCCACCAGCGGATTTTTAGAATCCCTTGCCTGGTTGCATGCCGAAGACCCGCTTGGAGTCCATGGCTATCCTCAGCTGAAGCAACCGAATGCATCGCGAGACTCTGCCGGCTTGGCACTGTCATCGCCGGGTGGATTCACATCGGCGATGTAAAGGCCCTCTACACCAGTAGCGTATGCGGCCTATTGCTACTGCGCCTCGTCCTTGCCAGACTTGGCCCGTCTTCAAAACCGAGGGGAATTCACTATGACCAGCACGACAAGACGTGATTTTGTAGGTCTTACAGGAGTGGCAGCGACTGCCCTGGCCGGTGCTGTTGCAACACGAGCTACCGCTGCTGAAAGCGACGTATCGCTATCGTTCGATGAGGTTCTTCACGAGTACAATCAAAACAACACAGAAAGGACTAGATCAAAGCTGGCGATCTATGTGGTGCTTTCTCATCTGCACGCCAGCCTCGAGGACGAATTTAGTGACCTTGGGCTAGAGCTGCCTTTAGGAAAAAAGGCCTTGCCATCGAATCTGCCGGCCAATTTCGAGGACGCGCAGGTTGCACCCCTTCCTTGGCTCTTCAAGCCCTCGGAAGTTACCGACCACGAACGAAACGCCTATGCGACGATTGCAATGCGAATGAACGCAGTGATGGCAAGACACACCGCCGACGTGAGTGTCGGGGTTTCGCATATCATGTCGCACAAGGGATAACCGCGACCTTGCCGGCGAGCACGGCACGTCAGGCGAGCACAACGCCGGCCGGCGATTTGTTGTTGCGGGCGAACCGATTACCTGTTTTCGCGAGGCGACTGCGCTGCGAGAGTCCTCACAATGGATAAATCCTTCCGCGACGCGCCGCGCGACATAGCGAAGCTCTCGGCACCCCGGCCAGTGGGAATTGTCAGCCGTCCGCGCGTAGTGGCGCTGCTTTCGCAGGCCCTCGACAGCGGTGCATGCTGGCTGGCTGCGCCTGGTGGATACGGCAAGACCACCGCGGTGATCGACTTTCTGGAACACGGAGGGCTGGAACACGGAGGGCTGGAACAAGGCGGGATGAAGCAAGGCGAATCGGCGTACAACTGGTATCGGGTCGACACCGAGGACCAGGACGTTGCGCGCCTTTTCCACTATCTGACGCTGTCGCTCGACGGCAGGCATGCCGGCATGCCGGTCTTTGGTCCGGAATATGCCGACAATTCCGACGATTTCGCGCGGCTGTTCTTCCGCACCTATTTCTCGCGGCTTGATCCGGGCACGATCCTGGTCCTCGACGATCTGCATCGTGCCGATGCGCCAGGCTTTCGCCGGACACTGGCGATCCTGTTGCGCGAACGCCCCAACACCGTCCGCTGCATCTGCACATCGCGGATGCTGCCCGAGGGCGATGTCGCCGACCTCGTGCTGTCGGGACAGTTGCCGGTCCTCAACCAAACGCTGCTGGAGTTTTCGCCTGCGGAGGCTCGCAACCTCGTCACCGCCCGCTCGCAATCGCCGTCCGAGGTCGGCGACATTTCGGAGGCGCGCGGCTGGGCGGTGGGCCTTCTCCTGCTGGCCAACGCCGGAATGTACTACCCGCTTTCGCAGACCGGCCTTGCCGGAGGCGCCGGCCTTCGGGAGATTGTCGGACGTTATTTCCTGCGCGACATCGCACCGGAGGACCAGGATCTGCTTATCAGGCTCAACGTTCTGCCGGAGATCAGCACGGAGCTTGCCGATGCGTTCCTGGGCTCGCCGCAGGCTGCTCGCCTGCTGGTGCGGCTGCAGCATCGCCAGCTGCTGATCACGCGCGACGGTCCGGGCGGCGCCGCCTTCCAACTGCATGACTTGTTGCGCGAATACCTTGCCGGCCTACTGGACCGGCGCGTGACGGAATCGGACCGTTCCAGGCTGCGCGAGCAGGCAGCAAAGGTCCTGCACGAGGCAGGCAAAACCGACGCGGCAATCGTGCTGGCGTTGCAGGCGGGCGCCTGGCCGCTGGCACGCCAGCTCATTCTGGAGTGCGCTAACGGCGTTCTCTCGCAAGGGCGCCGGGCCAGCTTGGTCGAATGGTGCAACAGGCTGCCCCCCGACCAGATGGACGGGTGGGTCCATTATTGGCTGGGCGTCGCCTTCGCATCGGACGATGCGAAGGCCGAACCGCACTTCTCCAAGGCATGGCAAGCATTCGAGAACACCGACATGCGCGGCCAATGCCTGACGGTCGCGCGGGCGGTCGTAGTCAAGACCGCCAGCTGGCGTACGCATGAGGGGCTGGCGGATTGGACGCGCCGAGCCTCACAGGTTCTTGCCAAGGGATTGCCGGAGTTGGATCCGGAGGAACTCATGATGGTCAGGCTCGGCATCCTGCGGGCCGTCGATTTCGCCGAACCTGGCGAATTCGACGCCCATGACGCGAAACGCCTCGTGAATGATATCCAGCAGCGCCTGACACATCTGCCGATCGAGGATTCGGTCGAGTTGCGCCTGCTGGCAAGCGAAGCGCTCATCGACTACGCGACCTCGTCGGGGCAGCGCGACATTTTTGCCAATGCCGTGGACAGCGTTGCCGCCGATCTCGAACATTCGGATATCCCGCCGCTGGTGCTCGGCATGTGGCTGGTGTCCTTTGGCTCGGCCAGCGGCCGTTACTTCCCCTATTCGCGGCGCGGTTTTGTCTATGCCTCGGCCGAGGATGCGTTGCGACGCGCAACGGCGATAGGCGAGCAGCACGCCTTACGGGGCGTCGAGTTCAGCGCGCTCTATCAGCTTCAATTGCTGATGAAGCTTCACAACAGGTTCTCGGAATTCAATGCGCTCGTCTCCCGGCTGGGCGAGATCGCGGACAGCAGGTTCACAACCCAGGTCGCTGTAGTCGCCGACTGCCACGCGGCGATGCACACGCGCAACGGCAACTTCGTCAAGGCTTATCTCGACTGCGATGCCTTCATGGATGCGATCGAGCGGGCGAATGAGCCGATGATCGAACGCTGGCCGCATTACGTCACCAAATACCAGGTCCTGCTGGCCGATCGGCGTCCAGCGGAGGCCATTGCGCTACTCCAGGAGATCGTCGAAAGGCTGAGCGGCGGCCCTCGCCAGCGCGTCGAACTCAACATTCTGGCCGCTCAGGCCCTGGAGCAGAAGTGGAACGGCGGCGCGTCCTATGGCAGTCGTCTGGCTGAATTCATGGAGGCGTTGCGCCAGGTCAACCCCTCCGCAATCCTGCTCAACCTGCCGGACCTATTGGCCGATCTGGTCGCCGATGCGCTGGAGCGAAAGATCGACATCGATCTCTGCCGCCGCGTCGTTCGGGCGCGATATCTGGTCCCGCCCGCTGGCCGACCCGCCCAGTGGCCTTGGCCGCTCAGGATCCACTTGATGGGAGGCTTCCGCCTCGAAATCGATGGCGCCGAGGTCGCGCCCGGTGCCAAACCTACCCGCGCGCTCGACATATTGCGCATTATCTGCCTGTCGAGGGACCAGGTCTGTTCGGTGGAAACCCTGCAGGATTGGCTCTGGCCCGACCTCGACGGCGACCAGGCCAAAGCGGCCTTGGAGCAGGCGCTGCATCGTCTGCGCAAATTGCTCGGGCAAGGCGAACTCGTAACGCTGAGAGAAGGCCGTTTGCGGCTCGCTGCCGACAAGGTCTGGATCGATCTGCAGGATTGGGAAGACCGGCTGAAACCCGTTCTGTCGGGCCCAAGAGACAGCGCAATCGAGGAGCAGGAGATGCTGCTGGAAGGCTTTGTCGGCCCGCTTTTCTCGAATGGCCCGATGCCCGTCTGGTCGAACGCCGCGGCCGACCGGGTGCGGGACGGGTTTGTGGAGCTCGCCGTGCGGATCGCCAAACACTGGCAGAGCCAAGGCAACGCGGATCGGGCACGCCAGGCGTGCCGGCGTGCGCTCGATTTCTACCCGGAATCGGCCAAACTCCATGGCACGCTCATCCAGGAGAGCCTCTCCAGGAACGACCATGCCGGCGCCATCGAGGATTACCGGCGCTATGAACGCGCGCTCGCTTCGACCGGCGATGACGAGCCCTCGCCTTTGCTGCGTTCGCTCGTGCGCCCGTTTCTCTAGACCGGTTCATCGTTTCACGGAAACGCCGAACCGCTCTATCTCTTTATTTTTGCGCAATTCCGGACGGAAAACCGTTCCACACTTTTCCTGGAATTGCTCTGGCGCAGCTCGGAACTCCGTAAGCCGTCCGTAAGTCGCGGTCTGGGAACCTCGGCCCGTCGATCAAAACCGATCGCCGGAGGCCTGAAGCCCCCGATACCAACACTCACAGGAAGGAAAAGGTCATGCCGTATACTGCCAGAGCAACTTCGAGAGTGCGTGCCGGCACCATCCGCGCTGGAGCCACAAGACTTTCCGATCAGCTCAGGATCGGGCCTTGGTCGCTCCTCTCGCCGGAAGCCGTCATACAGCAAAAGTACAACTCCCTTGGAGGCGCCGGCTTCGCCGAGATCGACAGGAAGGACACTGGAAAAGCCTGGTATCTCAAGAACGGCTCATGCATTTGCTACAACGATGCCATGCACAACGCCTTTGAGATCCATGGCGAAATCTACAGGAAGTGGATTGCGCTTGGCGGTCTCGCGTGGGGCATTCCCTGCACCGACGAAACCGGAACTCCCGACGGCGTCGGCCGATACAATCACTTCAACAACAATACCGCTTCGATCTACTGGACACCGAACACCGGTGCTCAAGCGATTTGGGGGGCAATTCGCGGCAAATGGGCAGCAATGGGCTGGGAGCGCTCGGTTCTCGGCTATCCGGTCACCGACGAAACCGGAACTCCCGACGGCGTCGGGCGCTACAACCATTTTGCCAATGCCGGCTCGATCTACTGGACACCGAACACAGGAGCCAACGTGGTGTACGGTGACATCCGCAAGAAGTGGGAGAGCCTGGGCTGGGAACAGTCATATCTGGGCTATCCCACGACCGACGAGACCGAATTTGCCGAAGGAGGCCGCGCCAATCTGTTTGAAAACGGCGGCATATACTGGTGGCCCGACACCGGCGCGATCGACCTTCGAGACGTCGTCGTCCACTATACCGGCCTCCATTGCTTCGGCGAGACCGACTGGGATCAGGGGCCGGGTGGTGCGGACGAGCCCTATGTCATCGTCAGCGTGGCAACGCCGCGGATCGCCGACACCAAGCGCAGCCAGGTCTATGGCGACGTCGATGCGGGAGATACGAGACCCGACCTGATGGAGGTCTATCGAGGTAAGCCCTACGGCATCAATATCGGTACGGTGCTGATGGAAAATGATTTCGGCGATCCGAACAAGTACAAGGACGAAGTGCAGAAGGTCGTGATGGGCGTCCATACGGCGGGTACGCTGGCTTTGGGCCTCATTCCGGTGGCAGGACCTATCATTGCCGCGATAGCCGGCCCGGCCCTGGGATCCTTGATGCCATCGATCGGCGGCGCCATCAGCGATCTCTTCGATTGGGGCGATGACAGGATCGGGAGCGCGACAGTGACCATCTCCGCAAAGCAGATGGTGTTGCTCGCGGCACGTACGAACAATACCACCTTCAGCGGGATTGGGTTCAAAGTGGAAACGCCCCTGATTTCCGGCGAGGGGGCTTCCTACAAAGCCTATTTTGGCTTTGTGCCTGCCTAGGCCAATCGCCCCGGCAAAAAAGCTTGCCGGGACAATCAACTTACCAGCCCCGCCTTCCGTTGGCGGGGCTGACGTTCGCGACTGAGAGTTTCCGTAGCGGTCGTCGCAAGGCGCGGTCCGGATGCGGCAGCGGCCGATCAGCATAGCGGGCAAGCTGTCGTTGCCTACCCCGCACAGCCCGTAGCGCCGCCATGAACGCGGCTCCTTCGGCCGGAACGATGGAGACCGCATTAAGTGCAGTCACCTCAACGACGCGGCCGCAACCAACGAGGCCGAACGGGACCGGCGGAAACCGGATCAGGCGGTGCGTAACCCGACGCCATGACGGCGGCCGAGATCAATCAGGATGGAAAGAGAACCGGTGACAAGAGCGGGCATGCATCACACCAGCCCGCGCTTGGCCATCATCGCTTCCGGTGACGGCATCTTGCCGCGGAAGGCGGTGTAGAGTTCTTCCGGGTCCTTCGAGCCGCCGGCGGCGTAGATGTTCTTGCGCAGCCGCTCGGCCAGCGCCGGGTTGAAGGGATCGCCTGTTTCCTCGAAGGCGGCGAACGCATCGGCGTCAAGCACTTCCGACCACATGTAGGAGTAATAGCCGGCAGAATAGCCATCGCCGGCAAAGATGTGGCCGAAATGCGGGGTGCGGTGACGCATGGCGATGGTGTCGGGCATGTTGAGCTTTTCGAGCGTTTCGGCTTCGAAACGAAGCGGCTGATCCGCCGCGTCCGGCCGCGCGTGATAGGCCATGTCGACCAACGCCGAGGCCGTGAACTCGACCGTGGCGAAACCGGCACCGAAGGTGCGCGCCGCCAGCATTTTGTCGACCAGCGCCTTTGGCATCGGCATGCCGGTCTTGACATGCAGCGCATGTTTTTCCAGCACCGCCGGCACCGTCAGCCAGTGCTCGTAAAGCTGCGAGGGCAGTTCGACGAAATCGCGGCTGACCGACGTGCCCGCGACCGACGGCCAAGTGACGTCGGTCAGCATGCCGTGCAGGGCATGACCGAATTCGTGGAACAGGGTCTTGGCCTCATCGACCGACAGCAAGGCGGCCTCGCCGGCCGGCGGCTTGGCGAAATTCATGATGTTGTAGATGACCGGCTTCGAGCCAGGGCCAAGCCTATAACCGGATTTCAGCGCGCTCATCCAGGCGCCGGAGCGCTTCGAGGGCCGCGCGAAATAGTCGGCGAGGAACAGGCCGCGCTCGCTGCCGTCGGCATTCTTCACCACGAAAACACGTGCGTCCGGATGCCAGGTGGCAATGCCCTTCTTTTCTTCGAAAGAAATGCCGAACAATCGTGTTGCCACGTCGAAACAGGCGTCGATGATGCGGTCTAGCTGCAGGTACGGCTTCAGCTCGGCCTCGTCGAAGGCGAATTTCTCTGCGCGCAGCTTCTCCTGATAGAAGCGCCAGTCCCAGGCAGCGAATTTCTCGTTGCTGCCGGCCTCGGCCGCCAGCCGCTGCAATTCGGCCTGGTCGCTTGCGGCCTTTTCCACCGCCTTTTCCCAGACCGGATCGAGCAGCGCGTGCACCGCCTCCGGCGTCTTGGCCATAGTATCGTCGAGCTTCAATGCGGCGTAGGAAGGATAGCCGAGCAGCTTCGCCTTCTCGGCGCGCAGGCGCAGCATGTCGCGCACCACGTCCGTGTTGTCGGTGGCGCCGCCATTCTGACCACGCATGATGAAGGCGCGGAACGCTGTCTCGCGTAGATCGCGGCGCTCTGAGAAGGTCGAGAACGGCTCGTAGATTGAACGCGACAAAGTGACGGCGTAGCGGCCCTTCTGGCCGCGCATCTCGGCGGCTCCCGCCATCGAGCTTTTCAGGAACTCCGGCAGGCCGGCAAGGTCGGCCTCGTCGAGGAACAACGCCCAGTCGCGCTCATCGGCAAGCACGTTCTGGCTGAAATTGGTGCCGAGCGACGACAATTCCTCGTTGATCGAGGCCAGCCGCTTCTTGCCTTCGGCGTCGAGCCTGGCGCCGGAGCGGACGAAGTTTTTCCAGGTCTTTTCCAGCACCCGCAGCGTTTCGGCATCGAGCTTCAAAGCATCGCGGTGCTGATAGAGGTGGTCGATGCGGGCGAACAGGCGTTCGTTCATCGAGATTGCCGAGAAGTGCCGCGACATCTTTGGCGAGATGTCGCGCTCCAGCGCCTGGATCGCCTCATTGGTGTGGGCGCCGGCGCGGCACCAGAAGATCGAGGAGACATGGTCGAGCGCCTCGCCGGCAAGCTCGAGCGAGGCAAGCGTGTTTTCGATCGTCGGTGTCCCGGTGTTGCCGGCAATCGCCTCGATCTCGGCCTCGTGCGCCTTCATGGCCGCGTCGAAGACCGGAGAAAAATCGCCGTCGCCGATGCGCGTGAAATCAGGCAGGCCGAGCGGCCCTTGCCATGCGGTCAGCGGATGGGCGGCGAGGTCGACGGTGGACGGCATGGGCAAACTTTCGCTGAGTGGCGGGAGGCGGGCGTCACCGATGTAGGGCGCCGGCCGATTGCGCGCAACAGCGCGGCTGGTTAACACTGATGCGTGCCCACGACTCGTATGCGAACCAGGATGCCCACTCGCGCGCAGCGCAGCAAAAAGTGCACTGTAACGGTAATTCCCATCTATAATAATCTAAAATCCATGGTCTCGTTGTAAAATTCAGGCATCATTTCGTTTCCGAGATAGATAACGCTTCCGTGACTATTTCTAATTTTATTTAGGTTAGATTTAGACAACTTGAAAACACGACTAAAGTATGCGTCGTATTCTTTCCTCATATCGCCTTCCGACCAGTCTAAATTATAGTACATTCTGCCAGGCAACATTACATCGCCGCGCCACAGATTTATATCATATTCAATTACCGGAGATAATCTTGAACTAACTTGCAAACATTTATTTTCAGCGTCACGCTCAAGGACTATGTTGTTTAAAAAATCCTTTGACGATATCAGAACTCTTCTGTTTTTAAAAGACCGTTCTTCTTCTCGGATGGGCTCCCAAAAAATGGGGGTATCGCCATCTTCGATGGACGGCTTGACGAATACTATATTCTCAACACCCTTGGACAAGGCATGGTTGAAAACGATTTCATCTCTGTGCGACAGGAAAAGATTGAATTGATTGCCCATCATTGCCCTCCAACACATAAGATTTCGAATTCCGGTAACAGTGCACTTTTGCAGGGCGCGACCGTCGTTGTGAGTGGATTGACCGCATGGCTTGTCGCATTGGCGTTCCCACCTGCGTAACCACGTGACGTGGACAGGTCCGAATTGACGCCGGCAATTCCAGCGCCTATCCCCCGAGAAGCTCAAGACCAAATTTCGTCAGTAGCCGTCGCAGTTTTCGGCGATCGCGGCTTGCGAACTGGCGCTGATCTGGTCGTTGGCGATCGCGAAAGTCTCCTGCATCAGCATGTCGTTACTGGGAAAATCATAGCAGGCGATCACAGTGGTGACGCCGCCCTCCGTCTTCTCGATCCGATGGCGGATTTCGGCCCCGGCGACGGCGTCCTGCCACTCGGCGATCGAGGCGATGAATTCCTGCTTGCTTTGCACGACGCCGAGGTCGTCGAGCTTGATGCGGACGTTGTCGGCAAGCAGGTCCGACAATTCGGTGCGGTCGGCGACCAGCAGTGCCGAATACCAGCGGTCTATGATCGCGCTATCGTCGGCGCGGGCGATATTTGCCGAGCACAGCAGCGCTGCCGCCGCGAACGCGAACCGAGCTCGCATCATGCCTCGTCTCCTACTCCGTCTCCGGCCGCTCGAAATCGCCTGTGTCCTTGTTCATCACCCAAAGCTCGCCGGTCGAAATATCGAACCAGGCACCGTGCAGTGACAGTCGCCCCTTGCCTTCGAGGATCGAAACACAAGGGAAGGTGCGCAGATTGGCTATGGAATAGCGGATCGAGATGCGCTCCAGCGCCGTCTGGCGCTCGGTCGCGGTCATGAAGGTGCTCGACGATACGGTCTCGGCCGCCGGCGCGATCAGGCTCATCCACTTGCCGATGAAATCGCCCGGCGACAAGGGTGCGGCCGTGGTGTCGAGTGCCGCGCGGATGCCGCCGCAGCGGCCGTGGCCCATCACCACGATGTTCTTGACCTTGAGGCTCTGCACGGCAAATTCGAGCGCCGCCGATGTCGAGTGGAACTGATCGTCGGGCGCATAGGGCGGCACCAGATTGCCGACATTGCGCAGCACGAACAGCTCGCCGGGCCCGGCATCGAAGATCGCTTCGGGCGCGGCCCGCGAATCGCAGCAGGCGACGATCATCGTTTCCGGTGCCTGGCCCTCCCGCGCCAGCGAGCGATAACGGCCGCTTTCGGTGAGATAGCGGCCGCTCATGAAACTGCGGTAGCCGGTGAGAAGATGCTCGGGAAGATGGGGCATGGGCAGCGGTGGGAGCCTTTCCAGGTTGAAGGCAGCTCGGTTCAATCCCGAAAGGCTCTAGCGCATCGGCCCGAAAATCGGAACCGATTTTCGGAAGGCGAGGCGTGGTTTCAACGTGCCAGCCCGTACTTTGACACAGGTGAACGAACGCCGCCATTAATCGGGTTCAGAACCGCAGATTGGCGCCGGCACGCAGCAGAAGCCAGTAGAACAGGCCGGTAGCGCCAGCCGCCAGCAGCATCGCCAGGAAGAAGCCGCTGGGACTCTCGGCAAATGGCAGTCCGCCTGTGTTCATGCCGAAAATGCCGACGATCAGCGTGCCCGGCAAAAGCAGCGCGCTCATCACCGCCAGCGCCTTGAGGCTACGGTTCGATTCGTCGGCAAGCTCGGCGGCAAGCTCCTCCTGCAGCAGTCTTGCCCGGTCGTTGATCATGACGACCTCGCGGTCGAGCCGTTCAAGGCGCGCAGCAAGCCGGCGCAGAACTTCATGTGCGTCGGCGGAAAGGTTCCAGGCGGAACGGTCTTCACCCTGGAAAAGCGCTGCCAGGGCCGCGATCGGCCGATGCAGGGATACGGCAAGGCGGCGCACATCCTTCAGCTGCCGTCTTTCGTTGGCAAGCCGCTCGGTCACGAGATGATCCTCGACTGCATCGAGCCGCTTCGTCGCTGTAGCGAGCCGCAGGCTGGTGGTCTTGCAAAAAGCCATGACCAGCATTTCGAACAGCTCGAATGCCGTGGCCGGCCGCAGTCCCGCGGCAAGGGCAGTGTGCACTTCCTCCACCGCCGCCAGCGGATGCCGGCGGCCGGTGACCAGCAGCCGCTCGGAGACCGCAAAATGCAATCTGCCGATGGTCGTCGACTGATGGGCGATCTCGCCGTGCAAGTCGGCCGAAATGCCGTGGACGACGCCATTCTCATGCGCCAGCACTAGGCTGTCCTCATGTCCTTCGAGGATTGCATGAGCCGACGCCGGCAGCGCGCAGGCATGGCTGACCCAGGAATGGGCGCGCCGGTCGACAAGGTCGACATGCAGCCAGACCCAGCCGTCCGCTGAGGCGAGCGCGGCCTCTATGTCTCGGGGCGCCAGTGGTTCGGGAGCTTTGCCGGGAGCAGCATGATAGGCCCAGACCAGCCCGGGAGCATGATGCTGGTCGTCCGCGGCAAGCAATGTCAGATGCGATGCGTCATTCATGGCCGCCGCCGAAATAATGCACGTTCAGGCGATCAGGGCCGCGCCGGGGCCGGTGCCGCGACATTCTGGTCAAACCCTGCCCCCGCTCAGAACACCTGGCGGAAGATGACGAACAACACGAAGGCAAGACAGATCGAGACCGGAAGGGTCAGTATCCAGGCCATCAGCATGTTGCGCACCGTCGACCATTGCAGGCCAGAGCCGTTCGCCGCCATGGTGCCGGCAACGCCCGAGGACAGCACATGGGTGGTCGAGACCGGCAGGCCGAGATAGTCGGCCGATGCGATCGTCGCCATCGCGACAAGCTCGGCGGACGCACCCTGACCGTAGGTCAAATGGCTTTTGCCGATCTTCTCGCCGACGGTGACGACGATGCGCTTCCAGCCGACCATGGTGCCGAGGCCGAGCGCCAGCGCGATGGCGACCTTGACCCAGAGCGGGATGAACTTCGTCGCGTTGTCGACCGCCTTATGGTAGGTTGTCACCGCCTTCAGGTCGTCTGCCTCCATCGGCAGCAGCTTCTTCCTGTCGATCAGCTTCAGCGCTTCACCGATAAGATAGATGTTGTTGCGGGCGTTGCTGACCAGAGTTGTCGGCAGCTTTTCCACGGACGGATAGGGCGACAACATGGCGCTGGTGTCGTGGATGAAGCTCCGCAGGGCAGGCGTGGTCTCGTCCTTCCAGGTCTTGGTGCGAACGGCGTCGCCGACCACGATTGCCGCATCGGTCACGGCGATGCCGGGCTTGACGTATTTGCCGAGTACCGTTTCGACCTGCGTCGCCGCCGATTTGTAAGCTTCGAGATAGTTCACGTCCGGTGTGCGGTTGAGCGCGAAGGCGGTCGGCACGACGCCGATCAGGATGAGCATGATGAGGCCCATGCCCTTTTGCCCGTCATTGGAGCCGTGGGCAAAGCTGACGCCGGTGCAGGTGAAGATAAGCAACGCCCGGATCCACAGCGGCGGCGGCGCGCTCGACTTGGGCGCCTCGTAGAGCTCGCGGTTCCTGACCAGCAGCTTCATCACCAGAAGCAGCAGTGCAGCCAGGCCAAAACCGACCAGCGGCGAGATCAGGAGCGACAGGCCGACATTGGACGCCTGCGACCAGTCGACGCCGCTGGTGACGGAGCCGGCCGGGGCCATGAACTGGTTGGCGAGACCGACGCCGATGATCGAGCCGATCAGTGTGTGCGAGCTCGAGGCAGGCAGGCCGAGATACCAAGTTCCGAGATTCCACATGATCGCCGCAACCAGCAGCGCGAAGACCATGGCCAGTCCGGAGCTCGATCCGACCTGAAGGATCAGCTCGACCGGCAGCAGCGATATGATGCCGAAGGCGACCGCTCCGCTGGCGGTGAGCACGCCCAGAAAGTTGAAGAAGCCGGACCACATCACTGCAAGCTCGGCCGGCATGGAATGCGTGTAGATCACCGTTGCCACCGCATTGGCAGTGTCGTGAAAACCGTTGACGAATTCGAAGCCGAGCGCGATCAGCAGCGCCAGCCCAAGCAGGATCCACGGCACCGCGATGGTGCTGGTCAGGTCCTGGCTGAGCGCGTAGCCGACATAGGCAAGGCCGCCCAGAATGATGACGGCAAAGGCCGGCAGAAACCATTTACCGGTGTCGTTTGGCCGGTCAAGCGGATGCTCCGGCCTTGGAATTCCTGCCTCGCTTGAAACAATATCGACCACACCCCACTCCTCCTGCGTTGCAGCAAAGAATGGGAGGACGCTATGTCGGCACGATGAAGCCTGTGTGACGGCGGGCACTTTGGGTTGACGCAACGGGCGATCGACGCGACCGAGGCAGTTGAACCCGGCCAGCGCATTCCTAGACTATTCCGCGATCTCCAGCAGGGTCGATATCAGCAGCCGGCGCTCTTCGGCGGAGAGAATGTCCGAACCGAACAGGTTCATGCTGCGAAGCCCTTCGATGGCGAGATAGCAGACCAGCAGCGCCTTGAGGTTCGGCGTTTCCTGCTTCAGCCGCTCGAACAGCTGCCGCCTGAACGATTTTATCGGGGTCAGGAAATCGGGATCCTCGGCAATCGCCGAAAATATCCAGGATGCCGACGGTTTCGATTCCTCGGCATGCTCGGCCGACAGCTTGATATAAGTTGCAAGCGGGCTTTCGCTGTTGACGCCGGCCGTGCGGGCGGACTCCAGGGCCTGCTCGAAGGCGCGCAGGTAATCCTCTACCAGCGCCTGCATCAATTTCGCCTTGGTCGGGAAATTGTAGAGAAGACCACCCTTCGACACGCCGGCACGGCTGGCGACCGCATCCAGCGACAGGCTGCCAGGACCCGTCTCGCGCGCCACGGCGGCGGCGGCGGCGAGAATCTTCTCGCGCGAATTTGCTCTGCGGACTTTCATCAAGGGTTCCCCATTCATTAGCTTAGGCGGAATTGACAAGACCGTCCAGACGGTACAGTAAGATCGCCGTCATTTGAAATTGGGACCAGTCACAGGTATGTGTTCCGGTCGTCCGACCGTTATGCTGGGCCGTGGCCGAGGGGACTGTTCGTGATCAAGCGCTTCATCATCGCCTTCATTCTGCTCGTGCTGGTGTGCGGCGGCATCGTCGGCTTCAACCTGTTTCGCGACAATGCGATCAAACAGTTCTTCGCCACCATGAAGCCGCCGGCCGCGACCGTGTCGACGGTCATCGTCAAACCGATGTCCTGGACGCCCGGCATCGAGGCGATCGGCACTGTCAGTGCCGTACGCGGCGTCGACCTGACGGTCGAAACCGCGGGCATCGTCAAGGACATCCTGTTCCATGCCAATCAGAAGGTCGCCGCCAACGCCGTGCTGCTGCAGCTCGACGATGAAGTCGAGCGAGCCGACCTCGTGGCATCGAAGGCGCAAGCGACCTCCGACCAGACGACGCTGATGCGCGCGCTTGAGCTGCAGAAGCGCGGGGTCGGCACCGACGCTACGCTCGACACAGCGCAGGCAGCAGCATCGGTCTCCGCCGCGCAGGTGAACAAGCTGCAAGCGGTGCTCGACCAAAAGCAGTTGACGGCCCCTTTCAATGGTACCGTCGGCATTCCGAAAATCGACATTGGCCAGTATCTCACACCCGGCACCGCCGTGGTGACCTTGCAGGACATGGACACGATGCGTGTCGATTTCACCGTCCCGGAGCAGCAGCTTCCGCAGCTGAAGATCGGACAGACGGTGCGGTTGGGCGTCGGCGGCGGCGACATGCCGTTCGCCGGCAGTATCCGCGGTATCGATCCGAAGATCGACCCGACCAGCCGGCTGGTGACGGTGAGAGCGGAGGTCGGCAATCCCGAAGGCAAGCTGACGCCCGGTCAGTTCGTCCAGGTGCGCGTCGAACTGCCCGAGGAGAACGACGTGCTGGCGCTGCCGCAGACGGCGCTGACTTCCAGCCTGTACGGCGACTTCGTCTTCGTGGTGCGCCCGGCCAAATCCGCCGAAGCCAACGGCGCGGCGCCCGAGGCAAAGCCGGAAGACAAGCCGGCTGCAGATGCTGCCAAGCCCGCAGCCGAAGCACCCGCGGCAAAACCCGAAGAAAAGCCGGCTGCTACCCCAGCCAAACCGGCAGAGGAAGCCAAGCCGGCAGCGGAAGAACAGAAGCCGCAGCTCGTGCTAGCCCAGGTGTTCGTCAAGCCAGGCCGCCGCAACGCCGGCCTCGTTGAGATTCTGGAGGGCATCGCGCCCGGCGACGAAGTCGTTACCGCCGGCCAGAACCGGCTCTCCAACGGCATGTCCGTTGCCGTCGACAACACGATCGATCCGAGCAAGCCAGGGAACCAGCAGGCAGCCCAGCAATGAGCTTTTCCGACCTCTTCATCCGCCGCCCGGTCCTTTCGACCGTGCTTGCCTGCATGATCCTGCTTCTGGGTTTTCAGGGCATCTTCAACCTTTCGATCCGGCAGTATCCAGAGGTTGAAGAAACGGCCATCACCATCACCACGGCCTATCCCGGCGCCAGCGCCGACCTGATCCAGGGGTTCATTTCCGCGCCGATCGCGCGTGCTGTCGCGTCGACCGAAAACATCGATTATGTGACGTCGGCGAGCCGGCCGTCATCCAGCACCGTGACGGTGCAGATGAAACTCGGCTCCGACCCCGACGTCGCGCTGAACGAAGTCTTGTCGAAGGTGCAGAGCGTTCGCGGCGATCTGCCGGACGAAACCAAAGACCCGGTGATCGTCAAGGGCACCGGCCAGCAGTTCGCGATGATGTACATCTCGATGCAGAACCCGAACATGACGCCGGAACAGCTCACCGAATATATCGAGCGCGTCGTGCGGCCGCGTATCTCGACGGTCGAAGGCGTCGCCGACGTGCAGATCTTCGGCGCAGCCGAATATTCGATGCGGGTCTGGATCGACCCGATCAAACTGGCGGCGCGCGGCGTGACGGCGGCGGAAGTGCTGGCCGCCATCAACGAATCGAATTTCCTTTCCGCGCCCGGCGACACCGAAAACGAATATGTGGTTTCTTCGATCACCGTTCGCTCGACGCTGCAGACGCCGGAGGCTTTCGCCGCCCTTCCACTCCGGTCGAAGGACGGCAATGTGGTGAGACTGCGCGACGTGGCCCGCGTCGAACTCGCCGCGGCGAACACCGACACCAGGGTCAGCTTCAACGGCAAGCCCGGCATCTTTCTCGCTATCTTTCCGACGCCGGCCGCCAATCCGCTGACCACCGCGGCGGCAATCCACAAGATTGTGCCGACCATCCAGGAGACGCTGCCGCTCGGCATGACGATGGAGATCGTCTACGACTCAACCGAGCAGATCAGCGCGTCGATCGAGGAGGTGTTCAAGACCATCGGCGAGGCGGTCGCCATCGTCATCGTCGTCATCCTGCTCTTCCTCGGCTCGTTCCGCTCGGTGCTGATGCCGATCGTGACCATTCCGCTGTCGCTGATCGGCGTCTGTTTCCTGCTGTTTTCGGTGGGCTATTCGATCAATCTTTTGTCGTTGCTGGCCATGGTGCTGGCGATCGGACTTGTCGTCGACGATGCCATCGTGGTGGTGGAAAACATCCACCGCCACATGGAGGAAGACGGCTTGTCGCCGATGCAGGCAGCCTTCAACGGCATGCGGGAGATCTCGTCCGCCGTCGTCGCCATGACGATAACATTGGCCGCCGTGTTCGCGCCGCTGGCCTTCACCGGCGGCCTGACAGGCGCACTGTTTCGCGAATTCGCGGTGACGCTTGCCGGCTCGGTGGTGCTTTCGGGTGTCGTCGCCCTCACCATCACACCGATGATGTCGGCACGTATCCTGAGGTCCGGCTCGCACAGCCGCTTTCAGCGCATTGTCGACAATACGTTCGGGCGGGTCGAACACATCTATGAGCGGCTCGTCACCGGTTCGTTGAACTATCGCCCGGTGACGCTGATGATCGTCCTCGCGCTGGTCGCCACGACCGGTTTCATGTTCACCAAGACCTCGAGCGAACTGGCGCCGGAAGAGGACCAGGGTTTCCTGCTTTCGCTGGTGACCGCGCCGCGGTACGCGACGTCGGACTATACCGAAACCTACGTCAATCAGATACTCGGCCTGGTCAAGGATCTGCCTGAGACGCGGGCACAGTTCTCCGCGGTCGCCTTCGGTGGTGGCCAGACAAACAGCGCTTTCGTCGGCTTTGCGTTCAAGGACTGGGCTGACCGCACGCGCAACTCGAAGGAAATCCAGCAAGACATTACGGGCCGCCTGAGCAAGGTGGCGGGCGTCGAAGCTTTCGTCTTCGCGCCGCCGACGCTGCCCGGCTCCGGCGGCGGCCTGCCGATAACGATGGTCGTGCGCTCGACCGGCGACGCCTCGCAGGTGTACGAGGCGGCCGAAGACATCAAGAACAAGGCGCAGGCCTCCGGCCGCTTCATCGTCGTGCAGAATTCGATGACCTTCGACGCGCCGCAAGTGACAGTGACGATTGACCGCGATCGCGCCGCCGCGCTCAACCTGCCGATAGCCGACATCGGCCGGACGCTGACGCTCCTGGTCGGTGGCGCCGAAGTGGCGCAATTCGACCGCGAATCCAATAGCTACGACATCATTCCGCAGGTGCCGCAGCAATTCCGCGACAATCCCGAAAAACTGGGCGAGTATTTCGTGCGCAGCGTATCGGGCGAGATGGTGCCGCTCTCGGCGGTGGTGAAGATCTCGACCAACGCGTCGCCGGCCGCCATCGAGCAGTTCAACCAGCTCAACTCGGCGACGATCTCTGCCTTGCCGCGGCCCGGCATCACCACCGGGGATGGGCTACAGGCGATCGAGGACATTGCCAAGCAAAGCCTGCCCGACACCTTCTTCATCGACTATACCGGTCAATCGCGGCAGGAGAAGGAACAGGGCTACACGATCATCATCGCGTTTGCGGCGGCGGTGCTCGTCATCTATCTGGTGCTGGCGGCGCAATTCGAAAGTTTCCGCGATCCGCTGATCATCATGATGGCGGTGCCGCTGTCGATCTTCGGCGCGATCGTGCCGCTTAATGTCGGGCTCGGCACGCTCAACATCTACACGCAGGTCGGCTTGATCACGCTGATCGGCCTGATCACCAAGCACGGCATCCTTCTGGTCGAGTTCGCCAACCAGCAGCGTGAAATGCACGGCATGCGGCGGCGCGATGCGATCATCGCCTCGGCCAAGGTGCGGCTGCGGCCGATCCTGATGACGACGGCGGCGATGGCGCTCGGCGTGGTGCCGCTGATCATCTCCAGCGGCGCTGGTGCCGCGGCACGCTATTCGATGGGCTTGGTGATCTTCACCGGCATCCTGGTCGGAACCATGTTCACGCTGTTCGTGGTGCCGATGTTCTACACCTTTATCGCCAGCAAGGACCTGCCGCATCACGCCGAAAAGCCGGATCCGAACCTGATGCCGGTGATGCCGGATTAGACTGTACTAATATTGTACAATAAAAAGGCCGGATTTTCCGGCCTTTTGTGAGAGCGACGAGAGCAGCATCGCTCAGTTGACGATGACGATGCTGGTGTTGGCCGGGCCGAAGACCTCGACGAGCTGGTAGAAATCGGCGGCGTTATCCGGATGCAGACGCACGCAGCCATGCGAGGCCGGCTGGCCGAGGCGCTTGATGGCGCTTGTCGCATGTACGGCGTAGCCGCCGCTGAAGAACACCGAATGCGGCATCGGGGCGTTGTCGTATTTCTTCGAATACCAAATTTCATGCATGCGGGTCGGCTTGAACGAACCGGTCGGCGTGACGTGCGTCCTGTCGCCGGTCGAGACCTTCCAGGCGAATGTCGGCCGGCCGTCGACCAGGATTTCCATGGTCTGCTGTGACAGTGATACACGCGCAACGATCTTGTTGGCGGCGGCGTGGGCTGCGCCGTTGCCGGCACTGACAAGCAAGGCAGTACCGGTGATCACGGCGGCAGCGATGTTGATGAGCTTGGCGGAAATGGCAGTGTACATGATGTCTCCCCTATTCTGCCGGTCGGGGCCGGCTCAATTCGATGACCGGCTTATCGGGGCGTCATGTTTCCAGCCGATTTCGCTACGTGCTCGTTTGTGTTTCGTTTCTGTTTCCCCTGGTTAACAGAAAAGGTCCGTGCAAAGCAGCTTGCAGTTGCACGACGTCGTCATGACGGTGGCGTGTTTGCCTAGGCGGATCGGCCAAACCGCGGCGCGAATACGCGATTGCCTTTCGTTTGATAGGAATTCACCTGACTCCGAAACCGAGCTGCAACAAAGCGCAGCCTCGGCGGCATGATCCGGATACAGCGAACAGGGTAAGTTGACCTAACGAAAACAGCGGTCAACGAACGATCGGAAGCCAACACTGTTTTCGCTACGGTCTGGATTGGTCTGGACAGTTTCCAGCCTGCGCGTCGACCTGCTCAAGTCCCTCTGGCGGGGGCGGCTTAGGGCCGTTGAGGATGCGCGGCGCCTCCGGCAACTTGCAGCCGAGAGGACCGAAGGCCCGCGCCGCAACGGGGGGCTCCGCTGGCGGCGCGGGCGCTTCGGGGGTTCCCCTGAAGTGCCCGTAAATTCCAATTTTGAGGAACGAACAGCATGAAAACGAAATTCGCCGCTTCCGTGCTTTCCGCCCTGCTTTACGTCCAGGGCCTGCTCGGCATTGCCGGCCTCGCCACCGTGCTGCTGAAGGAACGTGCCCATGCCGGCGAGGTCAGTACGAACAGTGACATGCTGTCCGGCCCGTCGCTTCTCGTGGTGCGCTGAAGAGCATCGGACCCCAAAGTGGAAACCGGTTTTGGGAAAACCCGATGCTCGAGACAAGAGGGTGGCCGTCCTGCCTTCAATCGGCGAATTGCGTCGGCGGATCGAACCGGTAACCCGCACCCCGTATGGTGGTGATGGTTTCGGTATCGAGCTTGCGGCGCAGCCGCACGATGCGCGAATCGATCGACCGATCGAAGGCTTCGGCATTTTCGGCGGGCGCGGCGGCGATGATGTCGTCCCGCGTCAGCACCTTGCGTGGGCTGGCCAGGAACAGCCTGAGCAGCGCCACCTGCCCGGGGGACAGCTGTTCTTCCGTGCCCGAGCGGTGCATGACGATGGCCGATCGGAGATCGACGGTCGCGTTCTCCAGCACGATCAGTTCCCCGGCGCTCCTGCCGCGCCGAGCCAGAAGGCCGCCTACGCGAGCGGCAAGCTCCCTGACATTGAGCGGGCTTTCGACGACGTCGGCGGCGCCGAGTTCGAGCGCCAGAACCTTGTCGACCAGATCGGCCGGGCGGCAGATCAGGATGAAATCCGGTCCACCTTCGCCGCCATGTCGCCTGAGCAGGTCGCGCCCCTCTGCCTGGCTGACGCTGTCGCCGACAACCACGACATCGATACCCTTTTCCGAAAGCAGCGATTCGGCCTCCCACGGCTGTCGCGCCGCGCGGACGTCATGACCGCGCCGCTCGAGATGATCGGCGAGATCGGTCGCAATTACTTCAGCGACGGAAACAAGCGCGATAACGGATCGTGCAGCCATGTTTTTCTACCCCGCATACGGCAACCCAAGAAGAGTGCTGGACATCATGTTTATACCCAATCTACTTTCCGCTGAAAGCGGGAGCGAAAGCATCGTGCGGGCACGAATTGTCATTGTCGAGGACGAGCCCGACCTGAGGGATGCGGTCGCCGAGTATCTCGGCGCCAGCGGCTATGATGTGGCCACGGCCGAAAGTGCGGCGGCGGCGCGCGACCTTTTGGAAACCCAGTCCTTCCATCTGGCCATTCTCGACATCGCCATGCCGGGCGAGGACGGCCTGTCGCTCGGCCGCTGGATGCGGTCGAAAATGCCGATCGGCATCATCTATGCGACGGCGGCCGGTACCGCGCTGGACCGCATCGTCGGACTGGAGCTCGGCGCTGACGACTACATCGTCAAGCCTTACGAATTGCGCGAAGTGCTGGCCAGGGTGCGCAGCGTGCTGCGCCGCGTTCCGGAACCGACCGAGCCACAAAAGGCCAAGGCTGAAACATCCGGCGGCCGCCGGTCCGTGAGCTTCGGACCCTTTCACGCCGATCTCGACGGCAGGCTCGTCACCGGCGCCAACGGCGCGGTCATCGACATGGCCAAGAGCGAGTTCGACGTGCTGGAGGTGTTCCTGACGCGCGCCAACCGGCTGTTGACGCGGGCGGCGATCTCCGAGGCGATCGGTTTCGTCGAGGACCCGGAGTCGTCCCGCGCCGTCGACATCCGCATCATGCGGCTGAGAAAGAAGATCGAGGCGGATCCGGCCAATCCGAAATTCCTGCGCACGGTGCGCGGCGAAGGCTATATCTTCTCGCTGCCAGTCGGGGAAAACAACTAAGGCCCGGCGGCTTGAGCAAGCCACGGCCAGGAAATGACGGCTGACCATGACGGCTGAAACAACACGCGCGGACATGCAGGGCGCCAGGCAGGGCGCGGCGATGGCGGCCGTGCATGTGGTTCGCCGGCTGCGCGAAGCCGGCGACTGGCAACGCGAAATGGAGGGTATTCTCCAGACGCTTTGCGAAGCCATGGATTGTCACCGCGGCATCCTGTTTCGCCTGCGCGAACTGCCCGGCCAGGGCTTCGCCCAGTCGGTCGCCGCTTATTGGATCGCTCCCCGGTTTGGCGGCGAACTGGCGTCACCGACCGTCATCATGCAGTCGGTCGTCGATTCGGACCCATTGCTGGAACGGCTGGCGGAGGACGAGCGTCAAGGCAAGATCTTCGCCGGGCACACACGCGATCTCGAAGGCTTTCTGCGGACCGATTTCGAAAAGCAGAACATCAAGTCATTCCTGTCGGTGTCGGTCTTTTCGCACGGCAATTTGTGGGGCACGCTGGCGGTCAACGACTGCATCCACGAACGCGAATGGACCGACCAGGAAGAGGCGGCGCTGCACATGGTGGCACTCGCCATCGGCGATGCCATCGAACGGTCGCCCTCCGACGCGCATGCCAGCGACGTCATTCGCCGCACCATGCTGCAGGCCTCTCTCGACGCCATCATCGTCATCGACGAGACCGGCTCGATTATCGAATTCAATCCGGCCGCCGAGAAGATGTTCGGCTATCGGCGCAGCGATATCCTCGGCAAGGACCTGCTCGATACGGTCGTGCCGGAATATTACCGCAAGGGCTATGCGTCGGGTGCCGAATACATGTCGGGCCGCGGCGCGCCGATGGTCGGCCAACGGCTTGAAACGGTCACCCAGAATGCCGCCGGCGAGGTTTTTCCGATCGAGCTGACGGCAACCGAGATGCGGGTCGCCGATCGCCAGCTGATCTTCGGCTCCATCCGCGACCTGCGCGACAAGTTGCGGGCCGAGGAGGAAATCAACCGCCAGCGCGAAAAACTGCACCAGAACGAGAAGATGGCGGCAATGGGCTCGCTGCTTGCCGGCGTTTCGCACGAGCTCAACAATCCGCTGGCCGTGGTTGTCGCCCAGTCGACGCTGCTGCACGAATTCGCCGCCGATCCCCAGACCAAGGTGCGCGCCGAAAAGGTGCGCGCCGCTGCCGAGCGCTGCGGCCGTATCGTCAAGAGCTTCCTGTCGATGGTCCGCCTGCACCCGGCCGCACAAGCCGAAACCGACCTCAACCAGGTGATCCGCGCCGCACTCGAAGTGACCGCCTATGGTGCACGGTCGAGCGGCATCATCATCGACACCGATTTCGCCAGCGGCCCGTTGCTGGCCATGGCCGATGCCGACCACGTGACGCAGGTGGCCGCCAACTTCCTCATCAACAGCCAGCACGCCTTGGCCGGCGTTGCCGGCGACCGCAGGATCAAGGTCCGGACGTTTCGCAGCGACCGCGGCAATCCCGGATTCTCGGTCGAGGACAACGGGCCAGGCGTGCCGGAAGCGATACGCTCACGCATATTCGAATCCTATTTCACCACCAAGCCGGTCGGTGTCGGTACCGGCATCGGCCTGTCGATCTCGAAATCGATCATCGAGCGGCACAATGGCAATATCTGGTTCGAGGAGGTTTCGCCGAGAGGTGTGCGTTTTGTCGTGCAGCTGCCGGCGATCGCTGCCGGCGCGGCCGCCGCCGGCGAAGCTCCGTCGCGGTCGAGCGGCTTGCGTCACGCGCTGATCATAGACGATGAGCCGGATGTCGCCGCGTCGCTGTCCGATATTCTGGAGCTGATGGGCATCAAGTCGCGGGTCGTGCCGGCCTGGGTCTCGGCCGCCGCGACGCTGAGCGGCCATGTGCCGCCGGACATCGTGTTTTCCGATTTGCGCATGCCCGGCACCAGCGGCATAGCCGCCTATCGCGAGCTACTCGCCGAAATGCCGGGTCTGGCGCGGCGCTTCGTGCTTGTCACCGGCGATCTGATCGGCGCGAAAGGCGAGATCGAAGCGCTGCCGGCGCAGCAGCGACCGCCGATCCTCGAAAAACCGTTCAGCACGCTGGATGTGCGCGGCGTGCTCTCGGCCATTGCCGAGCAGGCCGCTCTGGGCGGCTAGACTCCGCGATCTCGCCCCGGAAGAAAAAGGCTCCCGGCCGACATTGCGGCGGGAGCCTGACTGGAGTGCTGGAGGGCGCTCGCAAAAAAATCAAAAAACGTTCGGCGTATCAGCCAGCGGGGCGGCATTGGCGATCATGCGGACCGGTCGTGCCTTGCCCGACTGGGCAGCGATGACGCGCAGGCAATCCAGGCTCTCGGCGCCCCAGGCCTGCCCCTTGCAGGCAAAATCGATCTCCGGCATCGGCAGGCGCGCCGTCTTGGTGGTGGTTGTCGCGCCGTCGATGAGGTTGGCCGGCGGGTTCAGTGAGGCGAAGGCCGGACCGACGGTCGGCGTCAACGCCATGCCGGCAAATGCGGCAGCCGCCAGCAGCATGAACATCGCCATCGGATGATCACTGGCGCGCTGGCGCAGCGCCAGCTTCGGGCGCCGGTCGTTACGCTGGGGACCCTGCTGGCGAAGGTCGGTATCGGTGATCTGGATTTTCGTACGCATCGTCGTTTCCTTCGGTCTTCTTCTTTTCCCTGTTGAAACGAACTTAATCGCACCTTGTAACCGGCCAACGATGATGGATTAACGATTGTGTAACCGGCATGAAACCAAGCCCGCGGCCATTCCTGGGCAAACCGATCCGGCGTAGCTGGCAGCACCGGTGGCATTCTGTGCTCGTTTTCCGCTACCCACGGCACCAGATCCACGTCGCTTTTCCAGGCCCACAGAGCGTCGAGCGCTCAACAAGTGTAAGGGGATTAACGTCTGGAATTCCCGGGATTTTCCCGGCTTCGATCGTTCGGACTGGGCTCTCGAATCCCGCTTGATTTCCCGTCAAGAATTCTCTCCATTTTCCCAAACCATTGCATTTCAACGGAAAATATGCTTTTATTGAACGAGCATTCAATAAATAAAGAGCCTTTTATGAACCCGCATCTGCGTGACGTGGCAATCCCCAACGATTGGGATCGGCGGGGGCTGCCTGGCTGGAGCTATCATTCCGACGCCTTGCTCGAACTCGAGAAAGAGCACGTCTTCCGCAACCATTGGCAGATCGCCGGCCATGTCTGCGACGTGCCGAACGCCGGCGACTATCTGACGATGGATGTGGTCGGCGAGCGGGCGCTGATCGTGCGCGGCAAGGATGGCGTTGTGCGCGCCTTCAACAATATGTGCCGCCACCGCGGCAGTCGCGTCGTTGCCGACAGCCAGGGCACTTGCAAGAATGCGCTGGTCTGCCCCTTTCATGGCTGGGTCTACAATCTCGACGGCACGCTGCGCGGTGCTGCCCGCCCCCGTTCCTTCCCCGACCTCGACAAGACCGAATTCGGCCTGATGCCGCTCGAGCTCGAAATCTGGATGGGCTTCATCTTCATCCGTTTCCGCAAGGGTGGGCCGCAGCCATCGGTGGCCGAGCTGTTGAAGCCGATCGAAGCCGAGATTGCCCATTACGGCGTCGCCGAGATGGTGCCGTCCTGGGGCATCTGGACCCAAAAGACGCCGGTCAACTGGAAGTCGGTGCGCGATGTCGACAATGAAGGCTACCACGTCGCCATGGCGCATCCGGCGCTGCAGGACCTTTACGGTGCGACCTATTTCGACGAGCCGTTCGTCAACGGCGTGTCGCGCTCGTTCGCCACCTACAATCCGTATGCCGGACGGCGCTGGAGCGTCGCGCAATACATCAAGCTCGCACCCGAGGCGAAGCACCTGCCGGAACACCTGCGCAAGGCCTGGATCTACTACGGCATCTTCCCGAACAACGCGCTGTCGATCATGCCGGAATCGGTGCAGTTCTATCAGGAATTTCCGCTGTCGACGGGTGAGACGCTGCTGCGCGGCGCCATCTACCGCTATCGCGACGAGACCAGGGAGCAGGCGGCAGCCCGCTACCTATCCTACCGCATCGACCGCGACACGCTGGCCGAGGATGTACAGCTTTCGATATGGTCCAACGAATCCATGCTGTCCGAAGCCTTCGGAGGTTTTTACCTCTCCGATCTCGAATATGGCGTGCGCACCCACCACGACCATTTGCGCAAGCAAGTTCCCGTGCTCGGATTGGAGACCGCGCCCGAGGAGAAGGATATGTGGGCACTCAACGAGGCGCTCAGATCACGCTCCTGACGCCCTGGTCCTCAGGCCCAAATGGCGACGGGAATGCCGAAACGATCGGCGAGCGGCGGATCCGGAAACGGCATTGCCTCGCCTTTGACGATGCGTCCGGCAACCAGCATCATCGCAGCGGCATCGAGGAAATCGTCGGCGGCCGCGCCGCGCGGCGGCGCGTGGTCGAGAAAATCCTGGCTATAACCATGCCGGGCAAGCAGCGCCTTGCGTTCGGCCATGCCGGCCGGATTGATGTTGCCCCTGATCTTCTTTGGCAGGCGCATCGCCCGGTCGCCGTTCAGTTTGCAGAAGGCAACTTCCGGATGCGATTCGAACACGCGGCTGCGTAGTTCGGGGCGCGCGATCAGCAGCGAATCGACCTCACGGATCTTGGCGAAGATGCCGAAGGCCTGGATCGAGACACCGCGCGGCGGATCTGAGGTCGTCTTGGCTACCTCACTTGCCTTGCGATGTGCGGCGTACCAGGCGTCGACCGTGGTGAAGGCTTCGATCTCCGCGTAGAGCGCGGCGCGGGAGGGGATGGCAAAGACACTGGACTGCCGGGCCCCAAGCAGCGGCCGCACCAGCGCCTCCGGGCCGCGACCGCCTCTTTGGGAGAAATCGGGCAGGCCGATTGGCATATCGACCGCTACCAACGAGTCGGCGGGCAGTCGGTCGAGCAACGCCGCGAAGCTTGGGAAAACGGCTGTCGACGGTGCCGCACCGGGATCGCGGCGGACGGCTATCCAGCCGGCCTTGCAACCGTCGACGCCGACAAGCACAACACCCCAGGGCATAACATCGTCGGGCGCAACATCCTTGGGCGCACCATCCTGGGGCACGGCGTCTTCGGCCTGCGTCACGCCCGGCGGTCCCGTTCCGGATGCAGGAGATGGCGAAGCTGCACCATCGCCATCGGGTGCGACAGGCTCTGGGCATCGGTCTCGAGCTGCAACTCGTCGCCGCCGCGCTTGGCGGTCCGCGCCAGGATCTCGTAGACCGCCGCCGTGGTCGATTGCAGCGCCTTGGCGGCCGGCTGGCCGGACAGGATCCGCGCCAGGTAGACGGCCGCCGTCAGGTCGCCGAGCCCATTCGGCGGCTTGTCGATGAGCCGGTGTTCGGCAAGCAGCGCCTCCCTGCCTGTGAGCAGCAAATTGCCGGTGCCGCCGGCCATCATCGCCGGCGCCGAAGTGACCAACATGGCCGGTGGGCCGGCCTGCAGGGCTGCAGCCATTGCCGATTTCAGGTCTGGCAGCGGCGCTCCGGCCATCCATTCCAGCTCGTAGCGGTTGGGCGTGGCGATATCGGCGATCGGCATCAGCCGGTCGCGCATGGCGATTGAGGTCGGCTCAGGTACGTAGAGCCCGCCCGAATCGCCCATCACCGGATCGCAGATATAGAGGGCGTCCGGCGTCTTCGCCTTCACTGCGCCGACCAGCGAAGCGACGGCTTCGGCCTGGCCAGCCTCGCCGAGATAGCCGGACAGCACGGCGCCGACCTCGCCCAGCCACGGCGCGCGCTCGAGGTCGGCCATCAGCGCCTTGAACTGGTCCAGCGGCGGCACGATGCGGGTGGCCCGGCCATGGCCCGGATGCCAGGGCAGGATGACGGTCGGTACCGCCCAAACCGGAAAGCCGAGCGTCTCCAGCGCAAAGACAGCGGCACGGTTGCCGACCGAGCCACGGGCGACATGGCTGGAGACGACGATGACCGCGCGCGGCGCCTCGGTTTTTTCGGCACTCATTGATTTTCCTAACTGCCCCTGGTGACGAAAAGCACGAGCCAGATCAACAGGCCGATGGCAATAAGCAAGCCCGCTGCCCGACCGATGCGAGTGCCCCAATATTCGATCGGATCCGACCGGTCGGCATCGGCCGCGGTGACGTGGTCGCGCGCACCTTTAGTGGTTCGCGCGAGGAACGAGGTGCCGCCCGGGTCGGTCTCGCGCGCCACCCGTTCGATGATGCGGCGCGATTCCGCGTCGCTGTCGTGGCGTTTCGCCATGGTGATGTCCCGTTTTATGCCGAGCTTAACCCGTTCGCCTCGTCTGTCACAGGGCCCGACGGCGAATGGCAGAAACCAGTAACACTTCTCGGCCGAAGTCATTTTCTTACGCAAGGATTGTGCTAATGCTTCGCCTGCCAATGCTATCGAGGGGACTTATCATGCTTGCCCAGCGCCTTTCTTCGCCGCCAATCTTTCGTAATTTAGCTGCGTTCCTGGTCATGGCCGTCATGCTGCCGCTGCTTGCCGGCTGCGGCTACAACACCATTCCGACGGCTGAGGAAAACGCCAAGGCCGCATGGAGCGAGGTGTTGAATCAATACCAGCGCCGCGCCGATCTCATCCCCAATCTGGTCAACACGGTCAAGGGCTACGCCGCGCACGAGAAGGACACGCTCGATGCCGTGGTCGAAGCGCGCGCCAAGGCGACGCAGGTGACCGTGACGCCGGAAACGCTGAACAATCCGGAAGCCTTCAAGAAATTCCAGGACAGCCAGGCCGGCCTGACCAGCGCGCTGTCGCGCCTGCTGGCGGTGGTGGAGAACTATCCCGATCTCAAGGCCAACCAGAACTTTCTGGCGCTGCAAGCACAACTCGAAGGCACCGAGAACCGGATCACGGTCGCCCGCCGCGACTATATCCAGGCAGTGAGAGAGTACAATCTGACGCTGAGGACCTTCCCGTCGGTGATCTGGGCGACCTTTTGGTTCCGCGGCAACCAGCCGTTTGCGAATTTCACCATCGAGGAGGATAAGATGCAGCCGCCGAAGGTCGATTTCGGCACCAACACCACGCAAGGCGGGTGAAGAACAGCCGGTGAGCGTGGTCCCTATTGGCCTTGCACTCCGTAGCGCCCCCCTCTGCCCTACCGGGCATCTCCCCCTCAAGGGGGGAGATTGGCAGCTTTGGCCTCACCGCCCATCCTGCAACGTTGGAGATTGGCGAAAACAGCCGTGACAGCCGATCTCCCCCCTTGAGGGGGAGATGTCCGGCAGGACAGAGGGGGGCGCGACAGAACGCCTGCCTGGCCTTCCTGCTCGTCTTCCAAAGCCTTCTCCTCCTCCTCCCTGTCATCGCCTTCGCCGCCGACCTGCCAACCCTCACCGGACGGGTCGTCGACAATGCCGGCATCATCGATGCCGCGACCGAGGCGGCGCTGACGCAGAAGCTTGCCGAGTTCGAGACCAAAGGGTCCGACCAGATCGTCGTCGCGACCATCCCCAGCCTCGACGGCGAGGAGATCGAGCCTTACGCCAACCGGCTGTTCCGCGCCTGGAAACTGGGCCAGGCGAAGGAGAACAACGGCGTCCTGCTTCTGGTGGCGCCGAACGACCGCAAGATGCGCATCGAAGTCGGCTATGGGCTGGAAGGCACGCTGACCGACCTGCACACCAAGCTGATCATCGAAAACGACATGGTGCCGGCCTTCCGTGCCGGCGATTTCTCCGGCGGCATCAGCAAGGCCGTCGACGACATGATCATGGTGCTGGAAGGCAATCCCGAAGAACTGGAGGCGCGCGGCGAACGCAACCAGCAGCCGCCGTTCAACAGCGACGATCTGTTCTTCACGATCTTCATAGCCATCTGGGCAATCATCTTTTTCGGCGGCCTCGCAGCCTCCATCCTGCCGCCGATCTTCGGCCAGAAGATCGGTCCCGGCCGCTATCGCTGGCTGGGCATGACCTTCGAGCCAAACCGGCGGTCGTCCGGCGGCTGGTCGGGAGGTTCCGGCGGGGGATGGTCGTCGGGTTCAAGCGGTGGCGGGTTTTCCGGCGGCGGCGGTTCGTCCGGCGGCGGCGGCTCCTCGGGAAGTTGGTGACGAGATGACAAGACACGCCATCAGCCCGGTGGAATCCGGCCGTTTCATCAAAATGATCGGCACCGCGCTGTTGGCCATGGCGGTGCTGCTGGTCGGCTTCGCGGCCTTCGCCGCCGCACTGCCGGCGCTGACCGGACGGATCGTCGACAATGCCGGCATCATCGATGCCGCGACCGAGGCGGCGCTGACGCAGAAGCTTGCCGAGTTCGAGACCAAAGGGTCCGACCAGATCGTCGTCGCGACCATCCCCAGCCTCGACGGCGAGGAGATCGAGCCTTACGCCAACCGGCTGTTCCGCGCCTGGAGACTCGGCCAGGCGAAGGAGAACAACGGCGTCCTGCTTCTGGTGGCGCCGAACGACCGCAAGATGCGCATCGAGGTCGGCTATGGGCTGGAAGGCACGCTGACCGACCTGCACACCAAGCTGATCATCGAAAACGACATGGTGCCGGCCTTCCGTGCCGGCGATTTCTCCGGCGGCATCAGCAAGGCCGTCGACGACATGATCATGGTGCTGGAAGGCAATCCCGAAGAACTGGAGGCGCGCGGCAAGCGCAATCCGGCGAATGACAATCCTGTCGATCCCATCTTCATGCTGTTCATTGTCCTGTGGGCGACGATGTTCTTCGGCGGCTTGGCAATGGCGTTCCTGCCGCCGATCTTCGGCACGAAGCTGTCGCCGGGCGTTTACAAGTGGCTGGGCATGACGTTCCGCTACGGCCGTGGGCCAGCTTCGTCATCCTCCGGTGGCGGTGGCTGGACGTCTGGGACCTCGTCTGGCAGTGGCTGGTCGTCTGGAAGTTCCGGCAGCGGTTGGTCGTCTGGACATTCGGGCGGCGGGTTTTCAGGCGGCGGCGGTTCGTCCGGCGGCGGCGGTTCTTCAGGAAGCTGGTGAGACATCAATCATGGCAACACGACCGATCAGCCCCGAGGATCATGAGCGCATCGCCGATGCGATCCGCGCTGCCGAATCAAAGACCGACGGCGAGATCTACTGCGTCGTGGCGCATGCCAGCGACGGCTATTTCTTTCCGGCCGCTTTCATGGCGATGCTCGGCATGCTCGTCGTCAGCCTCGCCGTCGGTTATGGGCTGGAAGCCTGGTGGCTGTCGATCCGCTTGCCGCATTTCGTCATCGCCGAGCTTCTGGCGGTTGCCAGTGTGCTCATCCTGTTGTGGGCATTGCCGGCATTGCGCATCCATTTGGTGCCGAGGCGGCTGCGCTACCAGGCCGCCCACGCCAATGCGATGAAGCAGTTCCTCGCCCGCAACGTCCACCGCACCACGGCGCGCACTGGCGTGCTGGTGTTCGTCTCGATTGCCGAGCGCTACGCCGAGGTGGTCGCCGACAGCGGGATCGATTCTCGTGTCGGCCAGCATGTCTGGGACGGTGTCGTCCGCGACCTTACGGCGCATGCCGGCGACGATCGGCTTGCCGAGGGGTTCGTCAAGGCGATCCAAGCAGTCGGTGCGGTACTGGCCGAACATTTTCCGGTCTCGACTGGCGACAGCAACGAACTGGACGACCATCTGGTCGAGATTTGATCTCGCCAAAAGCGGTTTCGCAGCGTCTCAAGGACGCACCGTCCGGCTGTGTGAAAGCATCGTGGCGGTTGACCGGACTCTTGCAATCGGGCGCGGCGGGTTTATGGTTAACTAATCATGAATACGCTGAGCATCGACATCAGGAAAGCCGAACCGCGCGATGCAGCCGCCATCGCCGACGTGCATCTCGAGGCCTGGCGCGGCGCCTATTCGGGCATCATCCCACACCGCACGCTGACATCGATGATCAACCGCCGCGGCGCCGACTGGTGGGCGAATGCCATTCGCCGCGCTGCCACCGTCCTGGTCGTCGAAATCGGCGGCAAAATTGCCGGCTATGCGACGATCGGCAAGAACCGTGCCCGCGAACTCAGGCAGCAGGGCGAGATCTACGAACTTTACCTGCGGCCGGAATATCAAGGCATCGGGCTCGGCAGCCGGCTGTTCTCGGCCGCGCGGGCACGGCTGGCCGACCATGGCCTGAAAGGCATGGTGGTCTGGGCGCTGGAAGACAATCAGAACGCACTTGCCTTCTATGCCGGCGCCGGTGGCCGCGATGTTGCCGAAGGCGTCGAGATATTCGAGCAGAAGGCGCTGAAGAAGGTCGCTTTCGTCTGGGAATGACGGCCAGCGCATGATCCGGCCGGTTTTCGGTTCGGACGATCTCCCCGTACCATTCGCCGCATTGCACCATTCGCCGTCGCCCGCTATCGATCTCCAATCGAGAGAGGGATAAAGCGATGCGTATCGAAGCGATTGCCAGCGGAAAGAACCCGCCCGAGGACGTCAACGTCATAATCGAGGTGCCGATCGGCGGCGAGCCGATCAAGTACGAGATGGACAAGGAAGCCGGCACCCTGTTCGTCGACCGCTTTCTGCACACGTCGATGCGTTATCCCGGCAATTACGGTTTCGTACCGCATACGCTGTCGGGCGACGGCGACCCGATCGACGTGCTAGTCTGCAACACGCGCGCGCTGGTGCCAGGCTGCGTCATCAATGTGCGGCCGATCGGCGTGCTGGTGATGGAGGACAATGCCGGCCAGGACGAGAAGGTGATCGCGGTGCCTTCACCCAAGCTGACCTTGCGTTACGAGGACGTCCACGAATACACGCAATTGCCCGACATCACCCGTCAGCAAGTGCAGCACTTTTTCGAGCACTACAAGGATCTCGAACCCGGCAAATGGGTCAAGATCGAAGGCTGGTACGATGCGGCCTATGCCAAGAAGATGATCGTCGAGGCAATCGAGCGGGCCAGGCGCAAGTAATTGTCGGGCGCAAATAATCACAAATAATCAGTTGTCGACGCGGCCGAAAGCGGGCGCGTCGCCAAGCACCTCACGCTTGTCCTTGCCGCAGGCGAAGGTGCGTGCCTTCTCGTCGGCAAGCTTGCGCGCCTGATCGTTGGCGGCGGGATTGCCGGTGGCGAGCACAAGGCCGATCGTGCAGCCTTCGTGGGCGTCAGGCTGGGCAACCTTGGCGACGATCAGCACTTCCGTCGACTTGTTCTCGCCCTCGGTATCGCTGATCGAGCGACGATGAATGACGGCGAAGGGAATGGCAGTTTTGCCGTTGGTTTCGATCCGCCACTCGACTTTGGGTCCAGCCGAATTGAGGCCGGAAAAGCTTTCCCAGACCGTGGTCATATCGCCAGGTGGAAAGCCGTAGAACAGCGATTCCCGCGCATCGTCGTAGGAAACCAGCACCGGGTAACCGCGGTAGCCCGAACAGGCGAGATCGGCCCAGTCCCCGTCGCCTTCTTCCGCTTGGGCATAGGTGACGCAGTCCTTCTCCCAATCGAGATCGGTATAGACGCTGGATATGTCGCCGGCCCGGGCCGCCTGGCAGAAACCGGCGAGGGCAAGCGGGATCAAGAGAGCGCGCATGGCGGAACAACTCAGTTCGGGGGGCGCAGCGTACCGTCAAATTTAGCAGCAGCCTAGAGGAAGTCAGGCTGCGCACAGTGGTCTGGTAAAACGGAACACTATTTCTTCAAACTTGCCTCTATCAGAAGATCGGCGTTGCGGGCCACCGACTGCGCCGGCCCGCCGACACCGAACAGCTGGCCGCTGATATAGGCGCCCTCGATCAGGAGCAGCAGCCCGTCGCCCAGCGTGTCGGCGTCGCCGGCGCCCATCTCTGCCGCCATGGCACGCAAGCGCCGGCGCAATTCCTGCTTGTTGGCCTCGCTCACCACACGGGCCGGATGGCCATGTTCGGGATATTCGACCGCGGCATTGGTCATGCCGCAGCCGCGATAGTCGGGCTTTTGCGTACGCTTGCCGACACGCGTCAGGAAGGCGACGATCTGCGCGCGCGGATCGCCGGGATGGGCATTCACCGCCTCGTCGAAGCGCTCCCAGAATTCGAGGTCATAGTGCCGAAGATAGGATGCGGCCAGCTCATCCTTGGACGGAAAGCTGCGGTAGAGGCTGGGCTTGGTGACGCCGGCACGCCGCACGATCTCGTCGACGCCGATCGCCCTGATGCCTTGCCGGTAGAACAGGTCTCGCGCCACCTGGAGAATCCGTTCGGCGGCGCGAGGCGGGGGTGCGTCATTCGCCTTGATCGTTGGTTCAATGCTTTTCATGCCTGGTCTGCCGGTTAGCTGGTTGACAATGTTACCGGTCGGTACGTATGTTTCGCGCTCCCGCAACGTACCGGTCAGTAACATGATAGCTCAATCCCGCCCGTTTGGCCAGCGCTACGCTTTCGTAGTGGTCGCCGTCATCTTCCTTTGCCTGCTGATCGCAGCGGGCCTGCGTTCGGCGCCGGCAGTCATGATGCTGCCGCTGGAGAACAGTTTCGGCTGGCGGCGCGACGTGGTGTCGCTGGCGGCGGCCACCGGCATCTTCCTCTATGGCCTGACCGGGCCGTTTGCCGCGGCGCTGATGGAGCGGATCGGGCTGCGCCGCACCTTGCTTGCCGCGCTGCTGTTGATGTCGGGATCGACCGCGCTCAGCCTGTTGATGACCAAACCGTGGCATCTGCTCCTCACCTGGGGCGTGTTTTCCGGCGTCAGCTCGGGCGCCGTCGCCACCGTGCTCGGCGCGACCATCGTCAACCGCTGGTTCAAGACCAATCGCGGCTTGGTGATGGGACTGATGTCGGCGTCCAGTGCCACCGGGCTGCTGGTCTTCCTGCCGCTGCTCGCCTCGCTCGCCCAGTCGGGCGGCTGGAAGCCGGTCGCCATCGCCATTGCCGTGGCCACCGCCTGCCTGGTGCCGCTGGTCTATATGCTGGTGCCGGAGCGCCCGGCGTCGATCGGCATGGTCCGCTATGGCGCCGATGCCGACGACGTGCCGCCGGTGCCGCCAGCCTCGCAAGGCAATTTCCTTTCGCACACGCTGAGCACGCTGCGCCGCGCCGCCGGCACGCGCGTGTTCTGGTATCTGTTCGCCACTTTCTTCGTCTGCGGCTTCACCACCAACGGGTTGGTCGGCACTCACCTGATCGCCTTTTGCGGCGATATGGGCATTGGCGAAGTGCAGGCTGCAGGCCTGCTCTCGATGATGGGCATCTTCGATCTTATCGGCACGACGCTGTCGGGCTGGCTCACCGACCGTTTCGACCCGCGCAAGCTGCTCGGCGTCTATTACGGTATTCGCGGCCTGTCGCTGATCTATTTGCCCTATTCCGGCTTCTCGGCGACCAGCCTGATCATCTTCGCCGTGTTTTACGGACTGGACTGGATCGCCACGGTGCCGCCGACGCTCAGGCTTTCCAACGAGGCGTTCGGCGACCGCAGCGGGCCGATCGTCTTCGGCTGGATCGTCGCAGGCCATCAGGTTGGCGCCGCGACAGCGGCCTTCTTCGGCGGCACCATGCGCGAGCTGCAAGGCAATTACGAGCTTGCCTTCATGATAGCAGGCATGACCGCGATTGCCGCCGCCTGCATTTCGCTGCTGATCAACACCAGCCGCCAGGCGTTCGACCCGGAACCGCAAGCGGCTTAGGGGTGCGCCAACGGTGCGGCTTTCCCTTCTCCCCTTGTGGGAGAAGGTGGCCGAGCGAAGCTCGGCCGGATGAGGGGTGTTCCAGCTTGGAACCGCCGGCACTCCGTCCAGCACCCCTCAACCGTCTTGGCGCTGCGCGCCAATCCACCTTCTCCCACAAGGGGAGAAGGAAAGAGCTAGCGCTCCTGTTGGTTGTTACGAAACCTTCATCGTTTCGAAATGTGCCTGAAACATTGAAGCTGGAGCTTGGCGGCGACGTTCAATGCCATCCAGGAGACAGCCATGAACAAGATTTCGATGACGCGGCGCGCTTTCGTCACGTCGGCCAGCGCCGTTGGCCTGGTCGGCGCCTCGGGCCTGGCGCTTCCCTATTACTCGCGCGCCAATCAGCGCCCGGCTTTCACCCATGGCATCCAGTCCGGCGACGTCGACGCCACCAGCGGCATGGTCTGGACACGCACCGACCGGCCGTCGCGCGTCATGTTCGAGGTGTCGCCGACCGAAAGCTTCACCAATGCCGTCCGCCTGGCGCCGCTCGATACCTCGCCGGCCAGCGATTATACGGTGAAGCGGCTGCTTACCGATCTCGCCTCCGACCAGGACATCTTCTACCGCATGGTCGCGGCCGATCTTGCCGACATCAACGCCGTTTCCGAGCCGGTCGTCGGCCGCTTCCGCACGGCACCTGCCTCGAAGCGCGACATTCGCTTTGCTTGGTCGGGCGACA
Source organism: Mesorhizobium sp. M0019 (assembly GCF_040323975.1). NCBI lineage: Bacteria > Pseudomonadati > Pseudomonadota > Alphaproteobacteria > Hyphomicrobiales > Phyllobacteriaceae > Mesorhizobium > Mesorhizobium sp. M0019. Next base: position 74,861 of record NZ_JAMYVK010000001.1, read on the forward strand.
CCGCCGGCCAAGGCTGGGGCATCGACGAGACCGGCATGAAGACCTACGCCACCATTGCCAAGCACACGCCCGACTTCTTCCTGCATTCGGGCGATACGATCTATGCCGATGGTGCGATGAAGGACGAGGTCGACCTGCCCAACGGCGGCAAGTGGAAAAACAAAGTGCTGATCGACGAGAAGCGCAAGGTTGCCGAGACGCTGGACGAATACCGGGCGCAGTGGAAATACAACATGATGGACAGGCATGTGCTGGCGCTCAGCGCCATCTGTCCGACCTTCTATCAGTGGGATGACCACGAGGTGCTGAACAACTGGTCGGACTCGAAGGACCTGAGCGCCGACGATCGCTACACTGAAAAATCCATCCATGTGCTGACGGCACGTGCGGCGCGCGCCTTCCACGAAATGACGACGATCCGTTACGAGCCGTCGGAGCCCGGCCGCGTCTACCGCAAGATCGCCTATGGTCCGCTGCTCGACGTGTTCTTCCTCGACATGCGTTCCTACCGCGGCCCCAACGGTCCGGATATGCAGGAGACGATGACGCCGCAATCGCGCATCCTCGGTGAACAGCAGATCAAATGGCTGAAGCGTGAACTGGCGAATTCCAACGCAACCTGGAAAATCATCGCCGCCGACATGCCGCTCGGCCTCGTCGTCTGGAACGACGGCACCAAGAAGGTAGGGGCCGAGGCGGTCAGCAATGGCGACAATGGCCCGGCCAAAGGGCGTGAGCTGGAAATTGCCGACCTTCTTCGCTATATAAAGAATGCGGGTATCAGCAACACTGTCTGGCTCACCGCAGACGTGCATTACACAGCCGCGCATTACTACAATCCGGACAAGGCGCAGTTCCAGGACTTCAATCCGTTTTGGGAATTCGTTTCGGGTCCGATCCATTCCGGCACGTTCGGGCCTAATGGTTTCGATATGACATTCGGCCCGGAGCTGAAGTTCATAAAGGCACCAACTGCCGAACAGGGTCAAAACCTGGCGCCTTCGGCCGGCCTGCAGTTCTTCGGGCTCGTCGAAATCGATGGCGCCACCGAGCAGTTGACGGTGCGGCTGATGGATCGCGACGACAGCGAACTCTACAAGGTCACGCTCGATCCGGTGCGGTCGGCGTGAGCGACGGCGCCACTACCCTCGGGCCAGCCCGAGGGTAGGGCGTATATCAATCGGGATAGCAGACGACGGGAATGTTGGGCCAGACGGCGCTGTCGCATCCGGCATTTTGCTGCCGCTGCTTGAAGGCGGCGCTGACCGGCCCGGTCACCACCGGATCGACGCCATCGGGAGCATCGGCAAAAAGCTGCTCCGCCGACGGCTTGTCGGACGGCAAAGCAGACCGCGTCTCCTTGAACGACGCCGCCGACTGCGCCGCGCCGGCCGCGAGGAGGACGGCGAGCGCGGTACATGCCAAAATCGGCCGGAGTTTGATGCCTATCTCGATCATGAAATTCGAACTGTCCGGACCATGAAAGGTTCCGCCTTGGTTAATAATTCCACTTCACACCAAGACATTTAAGATTTGGTGACTTTATTTGGTGGCTCGCCTCCTCTTTCGCAATTGCGAAAAACCCTGTATGAGCCGCCCAACCGAAAGAGGCAGCGCCTTTTGGCCTGCTGCCTGCAACGCTCCCGAGACCGAAACATGAAAATCCGCAATATCGCGATCATCGCGCACGTCGACCATGGAAAAACCACCCTTGTCGACCAGCTTCTGAAACAGTCCGGCTCGTTCCGCGACAACCAGCGCGTCGCCGAGCGCGCCATGGATTCGAACGACCTCGAAAAGGAACGCGGCATCACCATCCTGGCCAAGGCGACCTCGGTCGACTGGAAGGACACCCGCATCAACATCGTCGACACGCCCGGCCACGCCGACTTCGGCGGCGAGGTCGAGCGCATTCTGTCGATGGTGGATTCGGCCATCGTGCTGGTCGACGCCGCCGAGGGGCCGATGCCGCAGACCAAATTCGTCGTCGGCAAGGCGCTCAAGGTTGGACTGAAGCCGATCGTCGTCATCAACAAGATCGACCGGCCCGATGCCCGTCACGTCGAAGTGGTCAACGAGGTGTTCGATCTTTTTGCAGCACTTGACGCCACCGACGAGCAGCTCGACTTCCCTATCCTTTATGGTTCAGGCCGCGACGGCTGGGTCTCGGAAAACCCCGAAGGTCCGAAGGACCAGGCTCTGGCGCCGCTGTTCGACCTCGTCATCAAGCACGTGCCGGCGCCGACCGTTCATCCCGGCCCGTTCCGCATGATCGGCACCATCCTGGAAGCCAATCCGTTCCTCGGCCGCATCATCACCGGCCGTATCGAATCCGGCACGCTGAAATCCAACCAGGCTGTCAAGGTGCTGCACCATGACGGCACCCAGGTCGAAACCGGCCGCATTTCGAAGATCCTCGCTTTCCGCGGGCTCGAGCGCCAGCCCATCGACGAGGCGCAGGCGGGCGACATCGTCGCTATTGCCGGCCTGTCGAAGGGCACCGTCGCCGACACCTTCTGCGACCCGTCGGTGACGGAACCGCTGCATGCGCAGCCGATCGATCCGCCGACCGTGACGATGTCGTTCCTGGTCAATGATTCGCCGCTGGCCGGCACCGAAGGCGACAAGGTGACCAGCCGCGTCATCCGCGACCGCCTGCTGCGCGAGGCCGAAGGCAATGTCGCGCTGAAGATCGAGGAATCGCCGGATAAGGATTCGTTCTTCGTCTCCGGCCGCGGCGAATTGCAGCTGGCCGTGCTGATCGAGACGATGCGCCGCGAAGGTTTTGAGATCGCCGTGTCGCGGCCGCGCGTTGTCATGCAGAAGGGCGACAGCGGCGAATTACTGGAGCCGGTCGAGGAAGTCGTCATCGACGTCGACGAGGAGCATGCCGGCGTCGTCGTGCAGAAGATGTCGGAGCGCAAGGCCGAGATGGTCGAGCTTCGCCCTTCGGGCGGCAATCGCCAGCGCATCGTCTTTCACGCACCGACGCGCGGATTGATCGGCTACCAGTCGGAACTGTTGACCGACACGCGCGGCACCGCTGTGATGAACCGGCTGTTCCATGCCTATGAACCTTACAAGGGTGAGCTGCCGGGCCGTACCAACGGCGTGCTGATCTCCAACGAACAGGGTGAATCGGTGGCGTACGCCATGTGGAACCTGGAAGACCGCGGCCCGATGGTCATCGACCCCGGCGTCAAGGTCTATCAGGGCATGATCATCGGCATCCATTCCAGGGACAACGACCTCGAAGTCAACGTGCTCAAGGGCAAGAAGCTGACCAACATCCGCGCCGCCGGCAAGGACGAGGCGGTTAAGCTGACACCGCCGATCCGCATGACGCTGGAACGCGCGCTGGCCTGGATCCAGGACGACGAGCTGGTCGAAGTGACGCCGAAGACCATCCGCCTGCGCAAGCTCTATCTCGATCCGAACGAGCGCAAGCGTTTTGAGAAGTCGGCGAAAGTGGTCGGCGCGGCGTAAGAGCTTTTATTCTGGGCGGAATGGAGGGGCGAAACACGCGTTCCTTCCCGCTGAGCGGACACGGCTTGTCGCCAGAAGGAATGTGGCGCCGGCCGCTCAGTGTCTCTTCAGAGGCTACAGCGGAGTCGTCGCAATACCATGATATTTTCGCTCTCTCCTTCTTTGTCACGGTAGTTTAGCTGTGGGTAAAGGCGGGGAAACGGGTGTGGGAAATGCCGTTCTGGCTTTCGTCCGGAGCCTTATGCAAGATGACATGCGGCGAAGGCTCGTTGCTCACAAGAATCTTGTTGGATTTGGCAATGCAGTATTGCCAGCGATCGAGCACGAACTTGCAAGGATCGATCTAGGCAAGGTTTCCCATCACGAAATCGCAACGCTTGTGGCGGGCCTCGCTACTGCTCTGCACGATATCAACGAAGACGCATCCCGACGATATATGTCGGCTTCGCTCGCAAGACCGATAACTCCCCTCATGCGAGCTGCGCTCCGCAGCATCGTCCGCTTTGCAATGGACGACTGGCGGCGGTCTTCGGTCGGCGGCATCATTGTTCTGGAGCATGGCAAGCTCGACAGTCGCTTTGAAGCCTCTCGGCACGTTGGCCGCTGGCTGGCAAATGTACCTGAAGCCGATCTGGTTGGCATTTCGCGAATCTACATAATCCCGGAACCTCCCGAGCCCGAATTCGCCGGTACCTACCTCCAGGCGGTATCGGTCATCGAGATTGTCTGGCGACGCCCATCCGAGCACAGGATTGGGAACGTAGTTCGGAGATTCATGATCGAGAAAACGCTCTATCATGAGGTAGGACACCACGCGCTGCAGCATGTCGAATCTGGACAGGATCCTGATCAGGAACGGCAGGCAGACCGTTACGCATGGAAAATGATGCGCAAGGCACATCCCAATCTATCGATGCTTACTCTTCCCTTGCGATTCCTTGGCGCGTTTCACCGAAGGAAAAATGCCAAGGATTTGGAAACAGCTTAGGATTGCGTTTCGGGAAATCGGCGAAAGTGGTCGGCGCGGCGCAAGTTTCTTTCTTGTAGTCTACAACAACGAGGGAAGGGAGCACTCGTGTGCTCCCTTCCCTCGTTGTTTCATCCGCCGGCAGCCGAGATGATGGCTTCCCGGTCGGGCTCGCCGACGAGATAGACGCGGATCGTCGTTCCCGCTCGAGCCGGCTTGCGCAAGGCTTTGCCCCCGTCCGGACCAATGACCAGCAATCGTTTCTCTTCCCAAACCTGTAGCCGCGATCGCGGGACACCGAGTTCGCTGGCCAGCAACCGGTCGAGCCGCAGCGTTGTCGGCATTTCGAGCCAGAGCTGAAGTTCGAGAGCGCTGGTATTTTCCGGCCTGTCCCCGAGCACCTGCTTATGAACGATGGCTTCAGGAAACTCCTCGACGCGCCCGATCCTGCTTCGCAATGCGGCAACATCGAAGGCATGGCGCCGCGCCAGGACCGGATCGTTGCTTTCGAGCGCCTGCAATATTGCCGGTTCGATATCGCGGCGGCTGCAGCGCTCCAGAATGCCGAAATTCCAGGAATTGTCGCAGTCGATGCAGCGGTAGATCAACCAGGCGTCAATGCGCTTGCCATTGGCATTGACGCGGAATTTGCCGCTGCAGCGATAGGCTTTCAAGCTGCCGCAGCGATTGCAGTTGAGGTGAGGTCGAGGTGCGGTCTTGGGTGTGATCGCCCAGCGGATACGCAGTATCGAAGGCATGCCGAAAAGCCCTTCCCGTCGGGAAGTTCGTCAGATCGGCGATATCGAGAACCCTTGCGGGCACGGCGTGGCGAGAGACTGCGGCAGTCGGAAATCAGGTGTCGCGGGTGGTTATGCGCGACAGCGGTTCAGCAGTGCCAAACCGGTCTCGAACCGCCACCCGAGGAACACATGATGTGAAAACAGGCATCGCGACTGCGACGCCCTGCTCTGTGTTGGGGGAGTTGACGAGACCGGCGGTTACGTAGGCAAAGTGAAGCTCGGAAAAGATTTCGGAACGACATCTCTAGCCGTGAGGTGCCTGGCCGACAAGCCTTCTTTCGGTAGACGCTACCGTCGCCGGAACAGTTGGGTTATGTTGAACGACCCAAACATTTCAAACGAGACCGCGTCATGCATTTCACGTCGCTGCTGATTTTTGCCGGCGCCCTGCTTGTTGCAGCCGGCTCGCCCGGCCCATCGATCGCCGCTCTTGTGGCGCGGGTCATCTCGAAAGGGTTTCGCGACGTGTTTCCGTTCCTGCTTGCCATGTGGATCGGCGAAGCGATCTGGCTGTCCCTGGCGGTGTTTGGCCTCGCCGTGGTGGCGCAGACGTTCCACTTTGCCTTTGTCGTCGTGAAGTGGGTCGGCGTCGCCTATCTCGGCTGGCTGGCCTGGAAGATGTGGACGGCACCGGTCGAGGCCAAGGAAGGCGCGCTGCCGCGCGAAGATTCGCCCGTCAGACTGTTCTTTGCCGGCATGGCGGTGACGCTCGGCAATCCCAAGATCATGATGTTCTACCTGGCGCTGCTGCCGACCATCATCGACCTCGGTTCGGTCAGCATGATCGGCTGGGTCGAGCTGACCGCGACCATGGCCGTTGTCCTGGTCGCTATCGATTTGACCTGGGTGCTCGCCGCATCACAGGCGCGCAAGCTGCTCAAAAGCAAGCGGGCGATGAAGATCGCCAACCGCGTCAGCGCCGGAACCATGGCCGGCGCTGCGGCGGCTATCGCGGCGCGGTCCTGAGCCGGCGCGTCAACCCATTTCGATTATCGGCGCAATCTCGACGCTGAAACCCGGGTCCGTCAGGATAGGACAATCCTTGGCTTTGCCGACGGCATCGTCGATGTCTTTCGCTTCGATGATGGTGTAACCGGCGGTCGGATTGCTACCGCCATTGTTCTCGACCTTGCCGCCGGGCAGCAGGGTCTTCGACATGCCGACTGGATTGCCACCATCGACCACGGCTGAGCCAAGCTTGCCGTACCAGCCGTTCCAGGCATCCATCGCTGCCTTCCGTTCGGCCTCCTCGGTCGGCATCTTGCCCGAGCCGTGATAGACGTAGAGAAATTTCGCCATGTTCTCCTCCTTTGATCGGCGGCATCGAACCGGCATGCGGTCATGCCGCATGCCGATCATCGGACCAAACCGGCAAACAAGCAACGAGAATGCGAAGTAGCTAATATAATGTGCGGTTGGCTCGCAACGGCGGTGCCCTATCGCGCCATCGCATGGTATTCATCGTTCGGCCGCATGTCGATTGCCGATGCCAGCCGGTTCGACATGTTGAAGAACGCCGCGGTCGAGGCGACGTCCCAGATGTCGCGGTCGGAAAAGCCGACTTGCCGCAGCGCCGCCCGGTCCGCTTCGACGATCTTTGCCGGCTGCTCGGTCAGCTTCACCGCGAATTCGAGCATGGCGCGTTGCCTGTCCGACAGCTCGGCGGCGCGAAAATTCATCACCATCATCTCGCCGAAGGCCGGGTCGCCGGAAAGCTGGCGCACCGCCGCGCCATGCGCGACCAGGCAATAGTAGCAATGGTTGACCGACGAGACGGCCACCGCGATCATCTCGCGCTCGAGTTTCGACAGGCCGGATTCACCCAGCATCAAATCATTGTACATGTCGGTGAAAGCGCGCAGCTTCTTCTCGTCGAAGGCATAGGCGAGCAGCACATTGGGAACGAGGCCGAGCTTCTCCCGGCACTTGGCGAAATAGGCCTTGGTCGCGTCGCTCAGCTCCGCCGGTGCCAGGTCAAGCGCGGTAATTTTCTCCGTCATGGCGGATTTCTCCTCGTTTTCGCCAGGCTGCCGGTGAATTCCGACATTTCGTCGCAAGCCGTCAAACCTTTGTCGCCAAATACCCGTCATCTGTTAGCATAGCCGCAAAAACATGTGACGGGAGGGACTCATGGCCAGCGTAAAGTCAGCGAGCCGGTTGAAAAAGGCCGGCGTGACGAGGGGTGAAGCCGCGGGTGGCGAAAAGCCCGGCAGGCTTGCCGACTACTTGCTGGCCCGAGCTCCGGCCGAAGATGTCGCCGCCTACGACGTCATCGATCTCGAACGCGCTGCCGAACTCGCCGGCCGCGCAGTGGCCAGGCACAAGAAGGACGACTGCGTCGTTGCCATAGACGTTGATTCCGGTGTCGTCCGCCAGGGCCGGCCGATGACGGTGATCACCGTCGTCAACGACAACATGCCGTTCCTGTTCGATTCCGTCCTCGGCGAGATTACAGAAAGCGCCGGCGAGCCGCTGCTGGTTACCCATCCGGTCATAGTCGTCAGGCACGGCAAGAACGGCGTCGAGGAAATCCTCGGCGATGGCGGTTATGCCAAGGGCGACCACAGCCATGACCGACTGAGCGTCATCCATGTCCATATCGGCCGCCTTTCGGCCGAGCAGGCCGAAGGCCTGGCCGCACGCCTGACGAAGCTGCTCGGCCAGGTGCGAGCCGCCGTCACCGACTGGAAGCCGATGCTTGCCCGCCTCGACCAGGCGATCTCGGAATTCCGCTACTCGCCAGTGCCGCTCGACAAGGCCCATGTCACCGAGGCGATCGCCTTCCTCGAATGGCTGCGCGACGACAATTTCACCTTTCTCGGCATGCGCGAATTCAACTACACTGGCGGCGAGACGAGCGGCATGCTCGAGCGCGCCGAAAAGCCCGGCCTCGGCATCCTTTCCGATCCCGACGTGCTGGTGCTCAGGCGCGGCACCGAAGCGGTGAGCACGACCCCGGAAATCCGTGCCTTCCTGCATGGGCCGGAACCGCTGATCGTCACCAAGGCCAACGCCAAGTCATCGGTGCACCGCCGCATCTACCTCGACTACATTGGCGTCAAGACCTACACCGGCAAAGGCGTGCTTTCAGGCGAGCTCCGTATCGTCGGCCTGTTCACCTCGACTGCCTATACGCGCTCGGTGATGAAAATCCCCTACCTGCGCTCGAAGGCGGAAACCGTCATTGCCAAATCCGGCTTCAATCCAAGCGACCATTCCGGCAAAGCTTTGATCAACGTGCTGGAGAGCTATCCGCGCGACGAGCTGTTCCAGGTTTCGGTGCCGATCCTGCGCAAGCATGCCGAAGCCATACTGGGCTTGATCGAGCGACCGCGCGTCAGGGCATTGGTGCGTGTCGACCAGTTCGACCGCTTCGTCTCCGTGCTCGTCTTCGTGCCGCGCGACCGCTACGACAGCGTCGTGCGCGAGAAGATCGGCACCTATCTGAAGACCGTCTTCGAAGGCCGGCTGTCGGCCTATTATCCGGCCTTCCCGGAAGGCGGGCTGGCGCGCGTCCATTTCATCATCGGCCGCTCCGGCGGCAGGACGCCGAAGGTCGAGCAGGCGACGATCGAGGCGGCGATCCGCGACATCGTACGGACCTGGGACGATGCACTGCGCGAGACCGCGACAGAGACCGGCGCCGATGCGAGACTCACGGCCATCGCCTCGCGTTTTTCGGAAAGTTATCGCGACAGTTTTCCGCCGGCCGTGGCGCTGGCCGACGCCGGGCGCATCGCCAAGCTCGATGCGTCAAATCCGATCGCCATCGACTATTACCGTCACACCGTCCAGAAGCCGCATCAGGCGGCGCTGAAGATCTATCACCATGGCAGCCCGGTGGCGCTGTCGCGGCGCGTGCCCGTGCTGGAAAACATCGGTTTCCGCGTCATCAGCGAGCGCACTTTCGAGGTCGGCGACATTCAATCCGGCATGGTCTTCATCCACGACATGGAACTCGAGAACAGCTACGGCAGGCCGATCGACCTCGGCAATGGCGGCGCGCTGTTCGAGGATGCGTTCCTTTCCGTCTGGCGCGGCGATGTCGACAATGACGGCTATAACGGCCTTGCCCAGACCGCCGGCCTGTGGTCGGGCGAGATCACCGTCCTGCGCGCCTATGGCCGCTATCTGCAGCAGGCCGGCATCCCGCAGAGCCAGGATTTCATCGCCGCCGCACTCAACCGTTATCCCGAGATCGCCCGCGGCCTGCATGCGCTGTTTGTCGCCCGCCTCAGCCCGACGGCCGAGACGGAAGGCGTCGTTCAGGCCAAACATCTGAAAGCCAAGATCACGGATGCGCTGGAAGACGTTCCCAACATTGACGACGACACCATCATCCGCCGTTATCTGAATCTGGTCGAAGCCTCGCTGCGCACCAATCATTTCGTTGCCGATACGAAACAGAAAGGCCAATCGCTGGCGATCAAGCTCGATTCGCAATCGGTCGACGGGCTGCCGGCGCCGCGGCCATGGCGGGAGATCTTCGTCTACGGCTCCGAGGTCGAGGGTGTGCATCTGCGCTTCGGCCCGGTCGCGCGCGGCGGCCTGCGCTGGTCGGACCGTGCGCAGGACTATCGCACCGAGGTGCTCGGCCTGGTCAAGGCACAGCAGGTCAAGAATGCGGTGATCGTGCCGGTTGGCGCCAAGGGCGGCTTCTACCCGAAAAAGCTGCCGATGAGCGCCGGGCGCGACGCAATTTTCGAGGCCGGCACGGCCGCCTACAAGAATTACGTTTCCAGCCTGTTGTCGATCACCGACAATATCGGGCTGGACGGCGTCATCCCGCCAGCCGGCGTCGTGCGGCGCGATCAGGATGATCCGTATTTCGTCGTCGCCGCGGACAAGGGCACGGCGACCTTCTCGGACATCGCCAACGCCATCAGCGAAAGGCACGGCTTCTGGCTCGACGACGCTTTCGCCAGCGGCGGTTCGGCCGGCTACGACCACAAGAAGATGGGCATCACCGCCAAGGGCGCCTGGGAAGCGGTCAAGCGGCATTTCCGCGAGATGAACCGCGACATCCAAACCGCGCCGTTCACCGTCGTCGGCGTTGGCGACATGTCGGGCGACGTGTTCGGCAACGGCATGCTGCTGTCGGAGCAGACCCGGCTGATCGCCGCCTTCGATCATCGCGACATCTTCATCGATCCCGATCCCGACATGGCGGCTTCGATGGCCGAGCGCCGGCGTATGTTCGCTCTCGCCCGCTCAAGCTGGCAGGATTACGACAAGACGAAGCTGTCCGAAGGCGGCATCATCGTCTCGCGCAGCCAGAAGTCGATCACCTTGCCGGCCGCCGCGGCTGCAGCTATCGGCCTCGGCAAGACAACGGCCACGCCGGTCGAGATCATGAGTGCCATCCTCAAGGCGCCGGCAGATCTTTTGTGGTTCGGCGGCATCGGCACCTATGTCAGGGCATCGGGCGAGACCAACCAGGACGTCGGCGACCGTGCCAATGACGCGATCCGCATCACCGCGCTCGACCTGCGTGCCAAGGTCATCGGTGAAGGCGCCAATCTCGGCGTCACGCAGCGGGCGCGCATCGAATTCGGATTGAATGGCGGCCGCTGCAACTCAGATGCGATCGACAATTCGGGCGGCGTGAACTGCTCAGACGTCGAGGTCAACATCAAGATCGCGCTGGCTTCCGCCATGCGAAAGGGATCGCTGACGCGGCCGTCGCGCAACAAATTGCTGGCCGAGATGACCGACGAGGTCAGCGCCCTGGTGCTGTCCAACAATTACCAGCAGACGCTGGCGCTGTCCCTTGCTCGCAAGCGCGGCCTTGCCGACATTGCCCATCAGAGCCGCTTCATGGAGGCGCTCGAGGCGCGCGGGCTGCTCGACCGTGCCGTCGAGACGCTGCCGTCGCCGGCGGCTCTTGCCGCGGGCGATGCGCGCGGCGAGCCGCTCACCCGGGCCGAGCTCGGCGTGCTGCTTGCCTATGCCAAGATCGTGCTGTTTTCCGATATCGTCGCCAGCAACGTGCCGGACGATCCGCATTTCGACCGCGACCTGATGGGTTACTTTCCCGACCGCATGGCAAAGAAATATGCGGCGGAAATCCACGGCCATCGCCTGCGCCGCGAGATCATCGCCCGTGTCGTCGCCAATGATCTGGTCAATCGCGGCGGCCCGTCCTTCGTCAACAGGCTGCAAGAAGCGACAGGGCGCAGTGCCGCCGATGTCGTGCGCACCTTCGCCGTGGTGCGCGATGGCTTTGCACTGCCGGCGCTCTATCGCCAGATCGATGCACTCGATAACCAGATCGACGGGCAGATCCAGCTCGACCTCTATCAGGCGGTCAGCCGGCTGATCTATGTGACCAGCGGCTGGTACCTGAAGAACGATGCCGACACTGCACTGCTCGGGCAGCGGATTGCCGAGTTGCAGGATGCGCGCAAGGCGCTGGAGCCGAAGCTCGTTTCGCTGCTGCCGGCCTTCTCGCGCGAGCGGATCGAGGAGCGGCGGCACAGCCTGTCGAAGGGTGGCGCGCCCGAGAGCCTTGCCGAACAGCTGGCGTTGACCGATGTGGCGGAACTCATCCCCGACATAGCGCTGACGGCGCGGACGGCAAATGCCGGCATCGTCGCTGCCGCCAAGGCGTTTTTTGCAGTCAGCGATGTCTTCCGCATCCCGCGCGTCGAAGATGCTGCGCGCTCGATCACGCCCTCGGATTATTACGATCAACTGGCGCTTTCCCGCGCCACCGACACGATCGGCGCGGCCAGGCGCGGCATCGCGGTGGCGGCGCTGACCGGCCATGCCGAGGCGGCGGATCCGGTGTCGGCATGGTTGGAGGCCGGCGGCGAACGGGTCGGACGCATCCGCGAGCGGTTGCAGGCGCTGACCGAGGGCGGCGACATCACCGTGTCGCGGCTGTCGGTGGCATCCGGCCTGATGAGTGATCTGACGCAGCTGTGAGACGTCTTCCATATCGCGCGGGATTGCCGGGAAGAACTGCGCTATAGAGCGAACGGCGCCCTGCTTTGGGGGGCCGGAGCATGATCCCAAAAAGTGACGATCGGCTTTTGGACAAGATCGTGCTCAACAGAAGACGGAGCGTCATTCCGATTCGATCGGCATGGAGCAAGCTCCAGCGGAGGGGACATGGCTGAGATGGCAGTGCAGCGGGCATCGGGACGCGGCATCTGGGGATGGATGCTGTTCGACTGGGCGGCACAGCCGTTTTTCACGGTCGTTACCACCTTCATCTTCGGTCCTTATTTCGTCTCGCGCATGGCCAGCAATCCGGAGACCGGGCAAGCGGCCTGGGGCTACGGCATTGCCGCCGCCGGCCTCGTCATTGCCGTTTTGTCGCCGGTCCTCGGCTCGATCGCCGATCAGACCGGACCACGCAAACCTTGGATCGCCTTCTTCGCCGCGGTTAAAATCACCTGCCTCACCCTGCTGTGGTTCGCCGCGCCCGGCTCTGATCTTTTTCTGGTCGTGGCGTTGTTCTCGCTGGCGTCGGTCGCGGCGGAATTCTCGACCGTGTTCAATGATTCGATGATGCCCCGCCTGGTGCCGAAGAGCGACATCGGCAGGATCTCGAACATGGCCTGGGGACTCGGCTATCTCGGCGGCATGATCGCACTGATCTTCGTCGTTACCGTCATGGCCGGCTCGCCTGAAACCGGCAAGACCGTCGTTGGGCTCGACCCGATCTTCGGCCTCGACCCCAGGCTCGGCGAGGACGCGCGCGCTACCGGGCCGTTGTCGGCGGCCTGGTATTTCCTGTTCATCCTGCCGATGTTCTTCTTCACGCCTGATGCGATCAAAGGCATTCCAATCGGGCCGGCGGTGCGCGAGGGACTATCGGAACTGAAGTCGACGCTGGCCGAAGTGCGCAAGCGCAGCGGCATTTTTCGCTTTCTCGTCGCCCGCATGATCTATCAGGACGGCGTCAACGCACTGCTGGCGCTGGGCGGAACGTTTGCGGCGGCAATGTTCCATTGGTCGATTACCGAGATCGGCCTGTTCGGCATCATCCTCAACGTCGTTGCCATCGTCGGCTGCCTGGTTGCCGCACGCCTCGACACAGCGCTGGGTTCCAAGACCATAGTGATGATTTCGCTGGTCATGCTGAGCATTGCCACGATCGGCATCGTTTCGACCGGACCGGGCTATACGCTGTTCGGCGCCTGGGTGATGCCCGGACTGGATGGTGGCGGATTGTTCGGCACGGCGGCGGAAAAAGCCTACATTTTCTACGGCCTGCTGATCGGGCTTGCCTTCGGGCCGGTGCAGGCATCGTCGCGCTCCTACATGGCGCGCAGCGTCACCGCAGCCGAATCGGGCCGCTATTTCGGCATCTATGCGCTGGCCGGCCGGGCAACCAGTTTTGCCGCGCCCTTCATGGTGGCCACGATCACCCTGGCCAGCGGCTCGGCGCGGCTCGGCATGGCGGCGATCGTGCTGTTCCTTGGCGCCGGCATGGCGATCCTGATCGGCACGCCCTATCCGGCAGATCGGCCGGCGGAGTGAGCTGCTCTTGCCTTCTCCCACAGCGGGAGGGTAACGCGTTCAATGCCGGAAATGCCTCACTCCGGTGAAGACCATGGCAATGCCGTGAGCGTCGGCGGCGGCGATGACATCGTCGTCGCGCATCGAGCCGCCGGGCTGGATGACGGCGGTGGCGCCGGCTTCGATTGCCGACAAAAGCCCATCCGCGAACGGGAAAAAGGCATCCGAGGCGACGACCGAGCCCCTGGTCAAAGGCTCCGTCAGGCCGGCAGCCTCGGCCGCGTCGAGCGCCTTGCGCGCCGCGATGCGCGAGGAATCGACCCGGCTCATCTGGCCGGCGCCGATGCCGACTGTAGCGCCATCCCTGGCATAGACGATGGCGTTCGACTTGACGTGCTTTGCCACGCGAAAAGCGAATTTCAGATCGGCCAATTCGGCCGGCGTCGGAGCGCGCCTGGTCACCACTTTCAGCTCGAGGTCATCCACCACCGCGTTGTCGCGGCCCTGGACCAGCAAACCGCCAGCAACCGATTTCAAGCCAAGGCCCGCCGCGCGCGGGTCGGGCAGGCCGCCGGTGACCAGCAGGCGTAGGTTCTTCTTGGCGGCAATGATGCGGACTGCTTCTTCGGACGCCTCCGGTGCGATGATCACTTCGGTAAAGGTCTTGACGATCTCTTCGGCGGTTCCGGCATCGAGGATGCGGTTCATGGCGACGATGCCGCCGAAGGCCGAGACCGGGTCGCAGGCCAGCGCCTTGGCATAGGCCGCCTGCAGCGAAGCGTCCTCAGCGACGCCGCACGGGTTGGCGTGCTTGATGATGGCAATTGCTGCGGAGCGCGACGGGTCGAACTCGCCGACCAGCTCGAAGGCAGCGTCGGTGTCGTTGATGTTGTTGTAGGAAAGCTGCTTGCCCTGAAGCTGGCGCGCCGTGGCGACGCCCGGCCGCCTGTCGCCGTTGACATAGAAGCCGGCGCCCTGATGCGGGTTTTCGCCATAGCGCATCACCGACTGCAGCTTGCCGCCGAAGGCGCGCCATGTCGGATGCTCGATCTCAAGCGCCTCGGCGAACCATCGCGAGATTGCCGCATCGTAGGTGGCGGTGCGGGCAAAGGCCTTGGCTGCCAGCTTCTTGCGGAAATCCAGCGACAACGACCCGAAATTCATCTCCAGCGCGTTGAGCACCGAGGCATAGTCATCGGGATCGGTGACGATGCCGACATAGGCGTGGTTCTTGGCCGAGGCACGGATCATCGCCGGGCCGCCGATGTCGATGTTCTCGACGATCGCCGCGTAGTCGGCGCCGGAGCGACGCACCTCTTCGAACGGATAGAGATTGGAGATGACGAGATCGATCGGCTCGATGCCGTGGTCGCGCATCGCTGCGGCGTGCTGGGGATCGTCGCGCACGCCAAGCAGTGCGCCATGCACCGACGGGTGCAGCGTCTTGACGCGGCCGTCCATGATCTCGGGAAAGCCGGTGAGCTCGGACACGTCGCGCACCGCCATGCCCGCCTCGGCAAGGGCCCTTGCGGTGCCGCCGGTCGAGACTAGCTCGACGCCGGCCGAAGCCAGCGCCCTGGCGAAATCGATCAGGCCGGTCTTATCAAAGACGGAAAGGAGCGCGCGACGGATGGGTACAAGGTCGGGCGCGGGAATGTTCTTGGCGGCGACGGCCATGGGCTGGCGGCCTTTCCAGTTCTGGTTGGGAGCGTCCGCGGGCCGTAGCATATGAGGCCCGGAAATCAAGCCGCAAGACTTGATCAGTGTCTGCCGTTGCCACCGGCTTCAGCTTTTTCCGGACGGCCGGCGATGATGGTGCGCGTCAATTGCCAGTGGACCTCGGAAATTTCCGAGGCCTTGAACGCAAGCACGATCTGGCGGCTGCGGCGCGGGCCGCCAAGCCCTGCGAAATAGATCGATTCCTCGACCTCGGGCACCACTTCGGTAGAGGTAAACACCCAGGTGTCGGCATGGTCGGCGGCCAGCACCAGACGGTCATGCTCATCCTGGAGCAGGCTTATATCGGGATGGACATGGAAACGCACCGTGACGAAGTCACGGCCATTGTTGCGGATAGAAGCGCCGCCCGGGCGCAGGAAACGGTCCCTGCCGGCAAGCACATTGCCGTCGGTCGATAATTTCAGCTCGCGCTCATGCAGGAAGCCGAAGCGCGCCACATAGCCGTCATGGCGGGCGATGAAGCCCTGGCTGCCCTTCTGGTCGGTGCGCTTGCAAGGCACATGCTGCGGCCCGCCGATCAAAGGCGTGCCGAGCAGGTCGTTGACGCGCAAGGAGTGATTGAAGCGCGCCGACGACGTGTCGTTGATGGTGGCGGTCGAGTGGGCGGCGGTGGCGCGGGCAAGCGGCCGGAACTCGGCGGCGCCATAAGTGTCTATTCCGGCGTTGACGATATAGTGCTGGCGGCCCGACGACAATTCGAAGGCGAGGCATCCGGCGTGAGCGGCATTGGATACGTCGACGAGGGGCGGCGGGCCGGTATCGGCGATCACAGTGACACCGCCCATCGACAGGCGCTCATAACCCGAATGCGGCGCGTGCAGCAACGGTGCGCCGGCGGTGTCGTCGTGATGCAGGATGCTGGCGATACGGTCGTGAATGGTGGCGCCCATGCCGTTGAAGCGGGCAAGGCTGCCGTCCTGATGGCGAAAGAAGCGCAGTGCCGGCAGCATCCGGTCGATGGCGCCGATCAGGGCGGCCGGCGGCGTCTCGGCCTGATTGGCGTATGTCTGGCGCAACGGCAGAAGGTCGGCGAGGATTTCAAGCACGGTCATCGGATTACGCGAGATATGGCCGCCGTCAGGCAGGATCTGGCGGTCGAGCTCCTCGGCGAGATTGCGGGTAGCACCGCGTAGCGCCGAGGCCGGCGCCGGCAGCGACAAAGCGGCAAAGGCCAGCGCAATGCGGGCGCGCAGCCTGTCCTTGCCGTCCGGCATCTCGCGCACCATGGCGCGCAGATAGCGGATCTGGACGGCGAGCGATTTCAAGAACGCGCGGTAGAACGGAAATTCGGCGCCCTGCAACACGATCGAGGAATGCTGCAGCCAGGCAATGACACGCTTGGCCGTCGTGCCGGGCTCCCAGGCGACGCCGGAAATATGGCTGCCATGGATTGCAATCCAGTCGGAAACCAACGCCCGCGCGTTGGCGGCGGCGAGCTCGGTACCGGCGGCACGCATATGGCGCAGCCAGCGAAAGCCATGCAGCGTTTTTTGCCAGCCGGGATTGGGCACGTCGATCTGGAAGGGCGATTTGCCGCCGGTCTCGACCAGATGCCCCGAAAGCGGATAGCGGCCGTAATAGATCTCGAGCGCGATCTGAGGATCGGCGAGCCGCAGGTCCGGTGGGGCGATCAGGACGCGCTCCGGCGTGCGGCCTGAGTAGCGCCAGCGATAGAGTGGCCCGGCGCGCAAGCGCCGGCGCGTCTTGCGCCAGAACTCCCTCGCGACAAGCGTCCACAGACGCGTCGTGTTACCGGCAGCGATTGCCAAAACCCCTCCTGATCGTCCTCACCCAAGCACAAGTTTATATGATTCAAGAACTTGTGCGAAGGCGAATTCCGCGGCGGTGGGGCCGTTCAGCCTGTTTTCCATGCCTCCTCGCCCCATGAAGCCGGACGGCACTTCAAGATCGTCCCTTAGCCGGCTCTGCGCATGCGGGCGGCGAAGAAGCCGTCCAGCCCGGAGCGGCCCGGCGAGCCTAGCTCCAGATCGGCAGGCGTGGTGCGCAACGTGCCTTGCGGCGTCAGAAACGGGTCGATGCCGGCGATCTCACCCGGCCGAAGCGGGTCGTCGACAATCTCCGCATTGCCGGCGAGAAAGTCGCGATAGAGCTCTTCGCCTTCCAGCGGATCGAGCGAACAGTTGGAAAAGACGATGCGTCCACCAGGCTTGACCAGGGTGACGGCGCGGGCAAGCAGCCGGCGTTGCAGGTCGGCCAGTTTTTCGACGTCGGCCGCCGTCTTCGTCCAGGGAACGTCGGGATGCCGCCGCACCGTCCCGGTCGAAGAGCATGGTGGGTCGAGGAGGACGGCGTCGAAGAGGTCCTTCGGCTCGTATTTGAGCAGATCGGCCTGGACGATCTCGGCGGCCAGACCGAGCCGTTCGAGGTTCTGCGTCAGCCGTGCCAGCCGCGTTTTGGACATGTCGAGCGCGGTGACGTGGGCGCCGGCGAGGATCAGCTGGGCGGTCTTGCCGCCCGGCGCGGCACAGAGGTCGGCGATTCGCAAACCATTGATGTCGCCGAACAGCCGGGCCGGCAGGCTGGCCGCTGCATCCTGAACCCACCAGGCGCCTTCCCCAAAGCCGGGCAGTTCGGTCACGGAAGCGCTGAGCTTTTCCACCCGCACCGTGCCGGTCGGCAAGACAAAGCCGCCGAGCCGTTCGGCCCACAGCGCCGGGTCCGACTTGACCGAGAAATCGACCGGTGCCTCATGGCGATGGGCGAGCAGTATCTGCCTGGCCTTGTCGAGGCCGTAGACCGTTTTCAAACGGTCGGAAAACCATTTTGGCGCCTCGTCGGTAGCGGCACGTGCTGCGGCGAGCTCGTCCTGCTTGGCCCGCGCCAGCGTGCGCAGCACGCCGTTGACGAGGCCGGAAAAGCGCGCCGTGCGCGGATCGGACTTGGCGTGTGTCACGGCGAGGTCGACGGCGGCGCTGTCGGGAACATCGAGGAACAGGATCTGCGCTGCCGCCACATGCAAAATGTGCGAAAGCGCCGTGGCGTTGGGCGGCAGCGGCTTTTCCAGGCGACGGGCCAAAAGGCCTGATATGGTCATGCGGTAGCGCAGGGCGGTGACCAGAATGGCGCGCACCAAGGCGCGGTCGCGCAGGTCGAGCGCCTTGTACTGCGGATGGCCGTTCTCTTGGTCGGTCAGCCCGTCGAGCGGCGTCCTCGCGTCTATAACCGCGGCAAGCAGGCGCGCGGCTGCCTTGCGCGCGGCGAGGCCGGCTACGGCCTCGCCGCTCGAATTGTGTTCACGATCGCCTGAAATTCCGTGCCGGCGCTTCGCTGAACTCACGACCACGGACCTTTGGGGCCGGTCGGATTGCGTCCCCAGGGATTGGGTCTCGGCTTGGCCGGCTCAGCCGGCCTCTCGGGCCGCGCGGCCCTGTCCCACGGACCAGACGGCTGCTGCCCGGTCCCTTCCGGCGCCGGCCTTGGCGTCGCGGCCGCTTCGGGTGCGCCGGCCATTTCGCTCGCCATCCTCTGCAACGCGGCGATGCGGTTTTCTGTGCTCGGGTGAGTGGAAAACAAACTGTCCATGCGCTCGCCGGAAAGAGGATTGATGATGAAGAGATGGGCGGTTGCCGGATTGCGCTCGGCATCCGGGTTGCGGATGCGTTCGGCGCCCCGCGCGATCTTGTCAAGTGCCGAGGCGAGCCACAGCGGGTGTCCACAGATTTCGGCACCGCGCCGGTCGGCCTCATATTCGCGGGTGCGGCTCACCGCCATCTGCACGATCATGGCGGCCAGGGGCGCGACTATCATCGCCACCAGCACGCCGACGATGCCAAAGGAATTGTTATTGTCGCGGTTGCCGCCGAAAAAGAAGGCGAAATTGCCGAGCATCGAAATTGCGCCGGCAAAGGTGGCGACGATCGTCATGGTCAGCGTATCGCGGTGCTGCACATGGGCGAGCTCGTGTGCCATCACCGCCGCGACTTCTTCATGCGATAGCCGCTCGAGCAGGCCGGTGCTGGCGGCGACAGCGGCATTTTGCGGATTGCGGCCGGTGGCGAAGGCATTGGGCTGCGGATTGTCGATGAGATAGGTTCTCGGCATCGGCAGGCCGGCACGTTGCGCGAGACCCTTCACGATGGCGTAATATTCAGGCGCGTTGCGTTCGTCGACTTCGATCGCACGGTGCATCGACAGCACCATCTTGTCGGCGTTCCAATAGCTGAACAAATTGGTGCCGGCGGCGATCAGCAACGCGATCATCATGCCGCCGGATCCGCCGATGAGATAGCCGACACCCATGAACAGGGCCGTCATTGCGGCCAAAAGCATGGCGGTGCGAAGGGTGTTCATCGTCTGCTCCGTTCTGGCCCAACAAAGGGGTCGATCCTTGTGGGCCCATCGCTATATGATGGGAAACAGCGGTTCCCGTTTCAATCGGGGCCTGTTTCAATCTAGCGGAAGATCGCATGATCGACAAAACCAGCCAAACGCATGCTAACGGCTCGCCGCAAAAGCCGCTGACCCCGGCAGCCAGGCGCGCCTTGGTCGAGGCCGAGGCCCGGCGGGAGAAATATCGCGAGCAGGAAGCCACGCTGCCGAGGGAGATGGGCGGGCGCGGCGGCAAGGAGCCTGGCCGCTATGGCGACTGGGAGGTCAAGGGCCTGACCAGCGACTTTTAGCCCAGGCAGGGTGCTAGTCAAACAGGCAGCGCGGCCCGCTCCACTCCGATGGCAATCCAGCCGCTGGAATCGACGGCGATGCCGATCGCGTCATAGCCGGCGATGGTGGCATGCGGCGTCTCCAACGGATGCCGGTGCGTGGCGCTGATCACCACGACCGCAGCGCCCGCGGCTTCGGCCGCCGCTATGCCGGCCGGCGCGTCCTCGAAGACGAGGCAGTCGCCCACATCGACGCCGAGCCGTTCGGCCGCCAGCCGGAAGCAGTCGGGCGCCGGCTTGCCGCGCGATACATCCTCCGCCGCAACAATCACGGCGGGAGCCGGAATACCCGCGGCCTGCAGGCGCAGCAGGGCGAGCTCGCGCGGTGCCGAAGTGGCGATCGCCCAGCTTCCAGGCGGCAGCGACGCCAGGAAGGCCGCGGCGCCGGCAATCGGGCGAATGCCCTCGACATCGGCCGCCTCGGCCTGCAAAAGCGAATCGGCTTCGCGGGCAGGATCGACGCCTGGGAGCGCCAGCCGGCCGATGGTCTCGATCGCCCGCACGCCGTGGATGGTCGGCAGGAATGCGGCGACGTCAAGACCTTGCCGATGCGCCCACGCTGCCCAGACCCTTTCCGCTGCGGCGATCGAATTGAGAATCGTGCCGTCCATATCGAACAGGAAGGCCGCGAATTTTCTGCCTGCAAACATCGGTTTCCCGGGGTCATCTTGGAGGGATTATTTCGAAAGACGCGTGTCAATCGACCGTAACGTTGCCGCGTCCGTATGGGAAGCCGCGAGGCGTCGTTTTTGACGACCACAAGGAACCGCCACGCACTGTCCCGCGTTGATCGGCACTATCTTCCATGACGATCGCAGGGGAGGGCGATGCTGATTCGGCTCGGCTATGAAATTGCCATTGAATGCGTTGCAGCAACGCCGGTCGTTTCATTGCTCGATATCCACGGGGATCGCCAGGCCGACATCAAGCGGCAGACGCGCGTGCTGACCTCGCCGTCGGTCCCGACCAGGGTCTACCACGACCTTTTCGGCAATAGCTGCCGCCGCTTCACGGCGCCGGCCGGAAGCTTTCGCATCCTTTATGACGCGGTGGTCGAGGACAGCGGCGAGACGGACGAAGTCAACACGCTGGCGAGAGAAGTCCCGGTTGCCGAATTGCCGGACGAGGTGCTCGGCTATCTGCTCGGCAGCCGTTACTGCGAGACCGACCATCTCGGCGACCTGGCCTGGCAACTTTTCGGCCAGCTTCCACCGGGCTGGGCGCGGGTGCAGGCCATCGTCGACTATGTCCACAACCGCCTGTCCTTCGGCTACGGCTATGCGCGCTCGACCCGCACGGCGGCGCAGGCGCATGAGGAACGCGTCGGCGTCTGCCGCGACTTTGCCCATCTGGCGATCACGCTCTGCCGCTGCATGAACATCCCGGCCCGCTACGTGAACGGCTATCTCGGCGATATCGGCGTGCCCGCCGATCCGGCGCCGATGGATTTCTCGGCGTGGGTGGAAGTGTTCCTCGACGGCAGGTGGTACACTTTCGATCCTCGCCACAATGTGCCGAGGATCGGCCGCGTCGTCATCGCCCGCGGCCGCGACGCCACCGACGTGCCGCTGCTGCACAGTTTTGGCCCGCATCGGCTCACCCTGTTCAAGGTCTGGACGCACGAGCAGGAAGGTAATCTGTTCAAGCCGCCTTGTCGTGGCGTCGACAAGACGGTCAGCGCACGGATGCTGGCCTAGTCTTTCGGGACACATTCACAGTCCGTGTTTCCATTTCCCGCCACCGCGATCGTGCTGAACCGGTTCGATACATCTCGTCTGTACCGGATTGGGACGCAGTCCAGTCGTCCTGAATTGCGAGCCTGTTCGTGGTAAGCGCTTTGTCGACAAAGCCGTGCCGGCGCAGCTTTCGTTTACCCTCTGTTTACCCTGCCGCCGCTCGAAACCGTTTGGAAACAATGACCTGATCGCGGGCCGGTCGCTTTCCCGGGCCTGGCGGCGCGATCCGGCCGGATTCCTGCAATGCGCGTTCGGACAGCTGCAGGCTGTAGCGAATGGAGGCGGAAGGAATGCGGCGTTTCGGGGGTCTTGTTCAGACGATCGGCGGCTTTGCCGGGGATCGCAGCGGAAATTTCGCGGTCCTGTTTGGGATAATCGGCTCAGTGCTGGCACTGAGTGTCGGCTTTGCGGTCAACGTGTCCCAACTCTACAATGTAAAATCGAGCCTGCAAGGCGTGGTCGATGCAGCGGTCACCTCGACGGCCCGCGACCTGACAACCGGCGTCATCAGCGAGGCCGACGCCAGCAAATCGGTGCAGGCCTTCTCGATGCCAACAGCACGGCGGGTATCCTCCAGGACAACCAGATCGTCCTCGACAATCTGGTTGTCGACAGGACAGCCAAGACTGTCCAGGCGGACGTCCATGTCAACGTCAACTACTATTTCCCGCTTTTCAGCACGGGTGGCATGCAACGCGTCCCCGCATCGACGACGGCGCTCTATTCGGACAAGCAGATCGAAGTCGCGATGATGCTGGACGTGACCGGGTCGATGGCCGGCCAGAAAATCATCGATCTGCGGGCGGCCGCGGCGAATGCTGTCGACAGCTTCCTGGGCGGCCAGGACCCCTCCAAGCCACGTGTGCGGGTTGCCATCGTGCCTTATGCCAATTCGGTGAATGCCGGTACACTTGCCGCCAGCAGCGTCTATGTGGAAACCACCGCCAGTCAACGCAAACAGGCGCCGGCCAATGACGCCGTGCAGTATGTCTCGGGCTTTATCCGTCCCGATAATTGCGCCACCGAGCGCAAGGGGACCTATCAGTATTCGGATGCGGGCCCCGACGTCAGCATGGTCAATCGCGACTACCTGCTGTCATCCTTCGCCTGGCAGACCGGCACCGCCGCCTGCCCGATCGCCGCGCTGATGCCGCTGACAGCGGATGCGACGGCGCTCAAGACGGTCATCAAGAATTTCGTCGCCTCCGCCGGCACCGCCGGCCATATCGGCGTGCAGTGGACCTGGTACATGCTTTCGGAAAACTGGGGCAGTGTGATGAAAGCCTCGGAACGGCCGGCCAAGATGGATCCAAAGAAGGTTGCCAAGATCGCGATCCTGATGACCGATGGCGAATTCAACCTGTCCTACTTCGATGCGAGCACGGTCAGCGACGTCTACAATGACGCCGGCAAGGAGCCGACCCGCACGGCCGCCAAGAAACTTTGCGCTGCCATGCGCGACAAGGGCATCGAGGTCTTCACCATTGGGTTTGACCTAAACGAAACGAATGCCAAGGCGACGCTCCAGGATTGCGCGAGCCCGGACACCGCCAAGATCAAGCACTTTTATCAGGCGGCCAATGGAACGGAACTCAACCAGGCTTTCCAGGATATAGCGCGCAACGTCGAGATGTTAACCGTAACCAAATAGGGGACAACAGCCCAAAAAGGAAAGGCCGCCGCTTCTCGCGAAGCCGGCGGCCTTCCGTGTTTCCGTCCATGGCGCGGCTCCTGGCGGCGACCCTGGTCGCCAGCCGCGCATCTCGCGCCTTAGCGGGAAGACTGCTTCCCGAAAGTGCGATCCGCTGAGGCCACGTTCTGGAAAACGAAATCACTCGACATCGGATCACCTCCTTTCGATTTGTTGAACACTCCCTCATGATGGGGTGTCATCCGGCAAATGGCAAGGCGCGGCACCCGAAAATCCTGAACAAGCCTGCTTGTGCACTCGGGCGGCTTGCGGCCGGCCGATCGGGCAGGCAAGATCGAGCCGCTATTGTTCCGGGCCACTATTTTGCCGGGTAAGGGAGGACGGGATGGAGGCAGCCGAGAGAGCGGCCCGGATTGTTCGGACGGTCATCGAGACGCTGAAGCCGGGTTTTGCGGTGAGGCTGTGGACAGGCGAGCGGATCGGCCCGGCTGCCGGCCCGGTGCTCACCATCAACGACCAGGACATCGTCTGGCAGATCGTACGTCGGCCCTCTTTATCGACGCTGATCGAGATGTGGATTGCCAAGGCGGTCGACGTCGAAGACGGATCGCTGTTCGATTTCTACGCCTTGCCCACGCACGGCAAGCTCAGGACGAAGCTCAAGACATTGCCGAAGCTGGCGATCCTGCGCGACCTGCCGGCGGTGCTGTTTTCGCGAAAACAGATGACGACGCGAACCGATCTTTCCGGCCGCAATCCTTTCGTCAGCGGTTCGAGCAAGGAGGCGATCGAGCATCATTACGACATTTCCAACGCATTCTACCGGCTCTTCCTCGACGAGCGCATGGTCTATAGCTGCGGCTACTTCAAGGATTTCGCCAACGATATCGATCAGGCCCAGAGAGACAAGCTCGACCATATCTGCCGCAAGCTTCGGCTGAAGCCCGGCGATAGATTGCTCGACATCGGCTGCGGCTGGGGAGCGATGCTCATCCATGCGGTGAAGAATTATGGCGTCGTCGGCCACGGCGTTTCGCTATCGGAAGCACAGACCGAGCTCGCCCGTGAACGCATCCGCGCCGAGGGGCTGGAGGACCGCATCACCATCGAGATAAAGTCCTATGCCGAGCTGTCCGGCTCCTTCGACAAGATCTCGTCGATCGGCATGTTCGAGCATCTGGGGCTTGCCAACCATGCGGCCTATTTCTCGAGGATCCATCGCCTGCTCAAGCCGGGCGGCATCTATCTGCACCACGCCATCACCCGGCGCGACAAGGGCAGCTTGAAGAAGACGCTGCGCAAGGGGCCGGAATTCAAGGCGCTGATCAAATACATTTTTCCGGGCGGCGAACTCGACACGATCGGCATGACGCTCGGCAATCTCGAGGCCCACGGCTTCCTCGTCTACGACGTCGAAAATTTGCGCGAGCACTATGCGCGCACCTGCAGGCTATGGGCCGAGCGCCTCCACGCACGCTTCGACGAAGCTATCGCCGAGGTCGGCGAAGCCAAGGCGCGGCTCTGGCTGCTTTATCTCACCGGCTGCTCGATTACCTTCGAACGCGCCTCGGCGCAGGTTTTCCAGACCGTCGCCACAAGGCGCGCGCGTGGGCCGAGCGGCCTGCCGCCGACGCGGGCGGATTTGTACCGATAGCTACAGGAGGCGCATCGTGGCGCCGATCTCGACGCGGGCCGGTCGATCGACGGTGCAGTAGACGCCGAGGTTATGGGCGTTGTGGCGGACCAGGCTGCGCAGGATTGCCGGGTCGTGGTCGAACCCGTCCTGGCCAATGATGGTGAAGCCGCAGCGGCGGCACGGCTCGGAGATGGTCAGGAGCAGGTCGCCGATCGCCAGCTTGCGCCCGATCCATTCCGTCTCGGGGAACGACCCCTCGACCTCCGGCACATCGACGACGATGTTGGGGCGGAAGCGGCGCGCGTCGGCGGTGCCCTTTGGATGCAGCACTTTCAAACGCGCCAGTGAGGCGGTGGTCAGCAGATGAATAGGGGCTTTGACGTAGCGTTCCGTCAGCAGAGGGCCGGCGTAATCCGGAGCCGCATTTTCCCGACGGAACGGCCGGATGGAAGCCGCAAAGCCGAGATAGGCGCAAATGGCGCGATCACTTTGCGCGCCAGGTGCCGAAAGCCAGCGTCCGTCGGGGATGGCGACCTCCAGCCTGCCGGCCTGCGACAGCCGGGTGCGGATGCGGGGCACCTTGTGCCATTTCGCTTCGCGGTCGGGCCGTGCGATTTCATCGGTCGAGGTATCGACAAGACCAAACAGGCGGTCGCCTTCGACGGTATGCCGGTCGACGGAGATCGCCTGCTGAAACTCGCCGGCGAGCGAGCTCGCGGGATAGCGCCAAAGCTCGGTGACGGCGCCCAATGCGGGTTGCATCAGCCCTTCTTGTTTTGCCGGTTGGCGATAAGGTCGTCGACGACCGCCGGATCGGCCAGCGTCGAGGTATCGCCGAGCGCGGCAAAATCATCCTCGGCGATCTTGCGCAGGATGCGTCGCATGATCTTGCCGGAACGGGTCTTCGGCAGGCCGGGCGCGAACTGGATCTTGTCGGGCGAAGCGATGGCGCCGATCTCCTTGCGGACATGGGCGACGAGTTCCTGGCGCAATTCCTCGCTTGGCGTTTCGCCGGCCATCAGCGTGACATAGCAGTAGATGCCCTGGCCCTTGATATCGTGCGGGTAGCCGACGACGGCGGCCTCCGAGACCTTCTCATGCGAAACCAGCGCCGATTCGACCTCGGCGGTGCCCATGCGGTGGCCGGAGACGTTGATGACGTCGTCGACGCGGCCGGTGATCCAGTAGTAGCCGTCAGCATCGCGGCGGCAGCCGTCGCCGGTGAAGTATCTGCCCTTGTAGGTCGAGAAATAGGTCTGCACGAAGCGGTCGTGATCGCCATAGACGGTGCGCGTCTGGCCCGGCCATGAGTCGGCAATACAAAGATTGCCGCTGGCTTCGCCTTCGAGCACCTTGCCGTCGGTATCGACCAGCTGCGGCTTGACGCCAAAGAAGGGCCGCGTCGCTGAACCCGCCTTGAGGTGGGTGGCGCCCGGAACCGGCGTGATCATGATGCCGCCGGTCTCGGTCTGCCACCAGGTATCGACGATCGGCACCTTGCCGTTGCCTACGACGTTGAAATACCACTCCCAGGCTTCCGGATTGATCGGCTCACCGACGGTGCCGAGCACGCGCAGCGACTTGCGCGACGTTTTGGTGACATGGGCATCGCCGGCGCCCATCAGCGCGCGCAACGCCGTCGGCGCCGTGTAGAAGATGTTGACCTTGTGCTTGTCGATCACGTCCCAGAAACGCGACTGCGACGGGTAGTTCGGCACGCCTTCGAACATCAGCGTGGTGGCGCCGTTGGCGAGCGGCCCGTAGACGATGTAGCTGTGGCCGGTGACCCAGCCGACATCGGCGGTGCACCAGTAGATATCGCCGTCATGATAGTCGAAGACATATTGGTGGGTCATCGAGACATAGACGAGATAGCCGGCGGTGGTGTGCAGCACACCTTTCGGCTTGCCGGTCGAGCCGGATGTGTAGAGGATGAACAACGGGTCCTCGGCGTTCATCTTCTCGGGCTTGCATTCGGCCTTAACCGTCGCGACCTCGTCATGGTACCAGACGTCGCGCCCGGCGGCCCAGCCGGTCTTGCCGCCAGTGCGGCGCACTACCAAGACCTTTTCGACTTTCGTTCCGGCCTTGGCGGCGATCTCGATCGCCTTGTCCGTGTTCTCCTTTAGCGGGATCGGCTTGCCGCCGCGCAGGCCTTCGTCGGCGGTGATGACGAAGGTCGACTTGCAGTCATCGATGCGTCCGGCCAGCGCATCCGGCGAAAAGCCGCCGAAGACGACCGAATGAATGGCGCCGATGCGCGTGCAGGCGAGCATCGCATAAGCGGCCTCCGGGATCATCGGCATGTAGATGGTTACGCGGTCGCCCTTCTTGACGCCGTGCTTTTTCATCACATTGGCGAGGCGGCAGACATGCGCGTAAAGCTCGTTATAGGTGATCTTCCTGTCGTCGTAGGGATTGTCGCCTTCCCAGATGATGGCGGTCTGTTCGCCGCGCTTCTTCAGATGCCGGTCGATGCAGTTCCAGGAAACGTTGGTCTGGCCATCCTCGAACCATTTGATTGAGACCTGGCCGTCGAAGGACGTGTTCTTGACCTTGCTGTACGGCTTGAACCAGTCGATGCGCTTGCCGTGCTTGCCCCAGAACTTGTCCGGGTTCTTGACGCTGTCGGCGTACCATTTCAGGTAGGTGTCATTGTCAATCAGCGCGTTCTTCTTCCACGCCGGCTGGACGCGATGGACATGAACATCGGACATTTCTTCGCCTTCCTCCCCAAAACCAAACCGCCGGCTTGACCGCCGGCAGGATCGCAGCGATGCGGCCGCGAATTCGCGCGCATTATTAACAGTTCGGCCGCGACGGCAACATTAGACGTTGGATTCGCGCGGCGGGATGCCGCAGGCGCCTTACCAGGCGGTGTCAGCACTCTCGTGAGTCGGCTGCTAAGCGCATGTTTTTGCGGAAGTAATCTGGTTCGATCATAGAAATATCAATAGACGATTAAGCAAATGGGGTGCACAATTTCAGCCTGGGAGGAAGGAGAATCAACCAGGGGACCGCAATGCGCGACCATTCCGAAATGGACCTGATGCTCAAGGGCTATGGCTTGACCACGGCCAAGATTCTTTATCACTTTCCAGATCATCCGCATCTGCTGCAGAGCTTCATCTGGCAGGATTACGACATCGCCCCGAAATTTCCCGTGCTGATCCGTTTCATCGAGTTCTGGAAGGCCAAGCTCGAAGGCCCGCTGCATTCGGTCAGCTACACGCACCAGAAGCTGATCGCGCCGAACGAATGGCGCAAGGTCGACGGCGAGTTCGTTCTGCATTAGCCGGGCGGGCGGCAGCCTGGGAGCCGCCGCCCAGCTTTTGGAGCGTCAGACTGCGGGCGGGTTCAGCCGGGCAAAACCCTCCTGCCGGCGATAGGGAAAATACGGATAGGGTGCGGTGACCTCACTTGCCGTGTCGAGCTTCTTCATCTGCTCGGCTGTCAACGACCAGCCGACGGCGCCGAGATTCTGGCGCAACTGCTCCTCGTTGCGCGCGCCGACGATGACGGAGGCGACGGTCGGCCGCTGCAGCAGCCAATTGATGGCGATCTGCGGTATGGTCTTGCCGGTTTCCTCGGCGACAACATCAAGCGCGTCGACGACCCGATAGAGATGCTCATCCTCGACGGGCGGTCCGAAGCTTGCCGTGTCGTGCAGCCGGCTTTTCTCAGGCAGCTTCTGGCCACGGCGGATCTTGCCGGTCAGGCGGCCCCAGCCGAGCGGGCTCCACACCAGCGCACCGACACCCTGGTCGAGGCCGAGCGGCATCAACTCCCATTCATAGTCGCGTCCGACCAGCGAGTAATAGACCTGATGGGCGACGTATCGGGGATAGCCGTATCTGCCCGCCAGGCCGAGCGATTTCATCACTTGCCAGCCGGAAAAATTGGAGACGCCGACATAACGCAGTTTGCCGGCGCGCACGAGACTGTCCAGTGTCGACAGCACCTCCTCGATCGGTGTTGCTGCGTCGAAGGCGTGCAGTTGCAGCAGGTCGATGTAGTCGGTGCCAAGGCGCCCCAGCGCGTCTTCGACGGCCTTGATCAGGCGTGAACGGGACGATCCGGCATCGTTGGGACCGTCGCCCATCGGCAGCGAGGTCTTGGTCGAGATCAGCACGGCGTCGCGGCGGCCCTTGATGGCAGCGCCGAGCACTTGTTCGGAAGCGCCATTCGAATAGACGTCGGCGGTGTCGAACAGGTTGACGCCGGCCTCAAGGCAGATGTCGACCAGCCGCCGTGCTTCCGTCGCATCGCTGTTGCCCCAGGCGCCGAACAGCGGGCCTGAACCGCCGAAGGTTCCAGCGCCGAACGAGAGCGCCGGGACCTTCAGGCCTGATGCGCCAAGATTTCGATAATCCATGGGTTTGCTCCTTGTGGAAGGATGGCTGTTTCAAAGATTGGTTGAGGTTTGCCGTTCTATGACCGCGCGATTTCCGGTGTGGCGAGGACAGGATCTCGGTCGAGGCGCAGCGCAAACGCCGCCACGGCAAGCGCTGAAAGCGGCAACAGGGCCGCGACCCAGGTGACGGCATCGAGGCCGGGACCATGGGCGATGACCACGCCGCCGAGCCAGGCGCCGGCAGCATTGCCGAGGTTGAAGGCGGCGATGTTGAAGGATGAGGCGAGGCTCTGGCCGGCGCCTTGTGCCTTCTGCAACACCCATAACTGTAGCGGCGCGACGGTGGCGAAGGCGGCGGCGCCGAGCAGGCCGACATAGATAACGGCCATGACCTGGCTGTGCAGGGCGAAGGTCATGGTGCCGAGCACCATCGCCAGGACGACGAGACTGCCGAGAACGGACGGTACCAACCAGCGGTCGGCGAACTTGCCGCCGGCGAGGTTGCCGGCAATGAGGCCGCCGCCGAAGACCAGCAGGATCGGCGACACCGCTGCTTCATCAAAACCGGTGATCTCGGTCAGCAACGGGGCGATGTAGGTGAAGACGGCGAAGACGCCGGCATAGCCAAGCACGGTGGTAGCAAAGCCAAGCAGGACCGGCGTGCGGCCGAGCACGGCGAGATCGGCGCGCAAATTGCTCTTCTCAGGCTCTGTTCGGCTGCCCGGCACCAGCAGCAGAATGATGGTAAAGGCGGCGATGCCGACCAGGGTCACCGCCCAGAAGGTCGCGCGCCAGCCGAAGGCTTGGCCGAGCCATGTGCCGAAGGGCACGCCGAGGATGTTGGCGATGGTCAGGCCGGTGAACATCAGGGCGATCGCCGAGGCTTTCTTGTTGGGCGCCACCAGTCCGGTCGCCACGACCGAGCCGACGCCGAAGAAGGTGCCGTGGGCGAAGGCGGTCAGTACGCGCGCACCCATCAGCGTCCAGTAGTCTGGGGCAAGCGCACAAGCGAGGTTGCCCAGCGTGAAGATCGCCATCAGCGCCAGAAGCACGGTTTTGCGCGGCCAACGGCCGGTTGCGATCGTCAGCAGCGGCGCGCCGATGACAACGCCCAGCGCATAGCCGGAAATCAGCTGGCCGGCAGCCGAGATCGAGACGTCGAGATCGGTGCTGACGTCGAGCAGCAGGCCCATGATGACGAATTCGGTGACGCCGATGCCGAACGCACCGGCGGCAAGAGCGTAAAGAGCAAGGGGCATGGCGGTTCCCACTTCGATGACGACCAGTTTTGACGACGGGCGCCGTGTCCTCCCACGCCCCGATCCGGAAGATCGTGCCGCGATGTGCTGTGAACCAGCCTTGCATCGGGCACATCGTCTGTGAAATAGATTCACCAATGGCCAGGCCCGACATCAATCGCTCCGGCGAGATCGAAGTGTTCGTCCGCGTCGTCGAGGCGGGCAGCTTTTCAGCCGCTGCCCGCGCGTTGCGGATGACGCCGTCGGCGGTGAGCAAGCTGATCGCGCGGCTGGAGGCGCGGCTTGGTGCGCGGCTGGTCAGCCGTTCGACGCGCAAGCTGCAACTGACGCCGGAGGGGGCGGCGTTCTTCGACAGCGGCGTGCGCGTCCTGGCCGACATGGCGGCGGCCGAGCGCGAGGCAGCGGCGGGTGCCGCGCCGCGTGGCCGGCTGCGGATCAACAGCTACGTGCCTTTCGGGCAGCATCGGCTGATCCCGCTTTTGCCGCGTTTCCTAGAACGCTACCCCGAAATCTCGGTCGATCTGGTGTTGACCGACGATGTCATCGACCTGATGGAGGAGCGCGCTGACGTCGCCATCCGCGCCGGACCGCTCGGCGAATCACGGCTGGTGGCGCGCAAGCTCGGGCAGAGCCGGGTGGTCGTCGTTGCGGCGCCATCGTATCTCGAAGCGCGTGGCACGCCCAAGACGCCCGCCGATCTCGATCGTCACAACCGGATGGGCTTCCGTTTCGTACGTCACCTCGAGGGCTGGCCTTTTATCGACGCGGCCGGCAAGCCGATCACCCTGTCGATCATCGGAAATACGCTGGTCAGCGACGGCGAGGCGATGCGGCTGATGGCGCTCTCGGGGGCGGGCCTCGCCCGGCTGGCACGCTGGCATGTGGAGGCCGACATTGCCGCCGGCCGGCTTCTGCCGCTGCTGGAAGAGTTCAACCCCGGCGACGAGGAACTCACCCACGCCGTCTATGTCGGCCAAGGCAAGCATCTGCCGGCGCGGGTGCGGGCGTTTTTGGACTTTTTGGTCGAGACGGTCCGGCTGACCTGAGCCCAAAAAAGATCGGGAGCCTGCCGGCTCCCGAAGCATCGAATCGAAGGTGAGATTGAGTTACGTTTTCGGCACAACGGGCGCCGGACGCCGGCCGGCAGCCTGACGTTCCAGCATCCAGCCGGGGTATTCGGCGGGCAGGGCACTGACTTCGTCGAGGCGAACGAGATCATCGGCATCGAGCTTCAACTCGGTGGCTGCAAGGTTCTGTTCCAGCTGCTCCATGCGGCTGGCGCCGATGATGACGCTCATCACGAATGGCTTGGCCAGGACATAGCCGAGCGCCACCGTGGCGACGCTGACGCCGTGCTTGACGGCGATCTCGCGCATGACGGCGACTGCTGCCCAGGCACGGTCCTCATTGACCGGCGGGAAATTGAAGCTGGCGCGGCGGCCCTCGCCATTGCCGGGGGCGCCCGGTCCGTATTTGCCGGAGAGCAGGCCGCCAGCCATCGGCGACCAGACCATCAGCCCGAGCTTCTCCTCGTTGAGCAGCGGCACGATTTCGCGCTCGAGATCGCGGCCGGCGATCGAGTAGTACGACTGCACGGTCTCGAAGCGGGCAAATCCCTTGCGCTCGGCAATACCCAGCGCCTTGGCAACGCGCCAGGCCTGCCAGTTCGAGACGCCGACATAGCGGACCGTGCCGGCGGCAACGAGGTTGTCGAGCGCCCGCAGTGTCTCGTCGATCGGCGTCACCGTGTCGGTGCCGTGCAGCTGGTAGAGATCGATGTGATCGAGCTGCAGCCGCTCGAGGCTGCCTTCGACCGAATCCATGATGTGGCCGCGCGAGGAACCACGCTGGTTCGGGCCCCCGCCCATGGCGCCATGGACCTTGGTGGCGATGATCACGTCCTGTCGGTTGACGCCAAGATTCCTGAGCGACTGGCCGAGAAGCCGTTCCGAGGCGCCGAAGGAATAGACATCCGCCGTGTCGAAGAAATTGACGCCGGCGGCGAGCGAGCGGGCAACGATCTCGTCGACGCCCTTCTGGTCGAGGCTGGCGATCAGGCCCCATTGGGCATTCTCGCCGGCCGCGCCGAACGTCATCGTGCCGAGGCAAAGTTCGGAGACGAACATCCCCGTATTTCCAAGTTGATTGTAACGCATGGGTGGCTCCAGACGGGTTGAGAATAACTCGACCCATATAGGAACGAAACGTTCCGTTTCTATACGCTGGCGCAGTCAATGTCAGCCTGTGGCCTAAGGTCGGCTGCGCCTCATCTGGCGCCGAAAATTGCCGATCCAACCCTGACACTGGTCGCGCCGAAGGCGATCGCGGTTTCGTAGTCGCCGGACATGCCCATGGAGAGCTTGTCGACGCCGGCCTCAAGCCCAAGCTTTTCCAGCAGCGCGAAATGCGGACCGGGGTTCTCGTCGGCCGGCGGAATGCACATCAGCCCTTCGATGGCGAGGGCGTGAACCGAGCGGCAGCGGGCCACGAAGGCGACAGCCTCGCGCGGCTCGATGCCGGCCTTTTGCGGCTCGGAGCCGGTGTTGACCTGGACATAGAGCCTTGGTGACCGGCCTTGCCTGGCGATCTCCTTGGCCAGCTCTGCGGCGATCTTTTCACGGTCGACGGTTTCGATGACATCGAACAATGCCACCGCTTCCTTGGCCTTGTTCGATTGCAGCGGACCGATCAGATGCAGCTCGATGTCGGAAAATGCCTCCTTCAGCACCGGCCATTTCGCTTGTGCTTCCTGGACGCGGTTTTCGCCGAAGACGCGCTGGCCGGCCTCGATAATCGGGCGGATATCGGCGGCGTCGAAGGTTTTCGAGACTGCGACCAGCGTCACCGCTCCGGCCTCACGGCCTGCCTCGCGCTCGGCGGCAGCGATCCTTGCCTTGACCGTGAAAAGCTGTTCGACGGCGCTCGCCATGCCTATATCCTGCCTGTGTTTGGCTTTTCGCCGGATCGCCGCAGTTGACGGGTCCGGCAATCCATGGTGAACACCGCGACGACATTTCCTGAGCCGCCCGGGCATTGTCCGGCGGCTCGCGCATGCTTTTAAGTGAAAAACACCCGATGGCAACCGAACGATACAATCCGCGCGCGTCAGAGCCCAAATGGCAGAACGCCTGGGACGCCAAGAAGCTGTTCGAAGCCGACAATGACGACCCGCGCCCGAAATACTACGTGCTGGAGATGTTCCCGTATCCGTCGGGGCGCATCCATATCGGCCATACCCGCAACTATACGATGGGCGACGTGGTGGCGCGCTACAAGCGGGCCAAGGGTTTCAACGTGCTGCACCCGATGGGCTGGGACGCCTTTGGCATGCCAGCCGAAAACGCGGCGATGCAGAACAAGGTCCATCCCAAGGACTGGACCTATCAGAACATCGCCGCCATGCGCGAGCAGCTCAAGGTCATGGGCCTTTCGCTCGATTGGGCCCGCGAGTTCGCCACCTGCGACGTCGACTACTATCACCGCCAGCAGATGCTGTTCCTCGATTTCGTCGAGAAGGGGCTGGTGACGCGCAAATCCTCCAAGGTCAACTGGGATCCGGAGGACATGACGGTGCTTGCCAACGAGCAGGTCATCGACGGACGCGGCTGGCGCTCAGGCGCGCTGGTGGAACAGCGCGAGCTGACGCAGTGGTTCTTCAAGATCACCGATTACGCGCAGGATCTGCTGGATTCGCTCGACCAACTCGACGACTGGCCGGAAAAAGTGAAGCTGATGCAGGCGAACTGGATCGGCCGTTCGGAAGGGCTGCTGATCCGCTGGCCGCTGGCCAAGCCAGTCGCCGGCGAGCATGAGCTCGAAGTCTATACGACCAGGCCCGACACCATCTTCGGCGCGTCCTTCATGGCGATTGCGGCCGACCATCCGCTGGCCAAAAAGGCCGCCGAGGACAATCCGGCGCTGGCAAAGTTCATCGACGAAGTCCGCCATATGGGCACTTCGGCGGCGGCATTGGAGACGGCCGAGAAGAAGGGTTTCGATACCGGCATTCGCGTTGTCCATCCGTTCGACGAGAGGTGGACGCTGCCCGTCTACGTCGCCAATTTCGTGCTGATGGACTATGGCACCGGCGCCATCTTCGGCTGCCCGGCACATGACCAGCGCGACCTCGACTTCGCCAACAGATACGGCCTTCCGGTCATTCCGGTGGTGATGCCGGAAGGCGAGAATCAAGGAAGCTTCCAGGTCATCGACGAGGCTTATGTCGATGATGGCGCGATGATCAATTCGCGCTTCCTCGACGGCATGAAGCCGGATCAGGCATTCGACGAGGTGGCGAAGCTGCTGGAACAAAGGACCATCGGCAACCGGCCGATGGCCGAGCGCAAGGTGAATTTCCGCCTGCGCGACTGGGGCATTTCGCGCCAGCGCTATTGGGGCTGCCCGATCCCGATGATCCATTGCGAGGATTGCGGCGTGGTGCCGGTGCCGAAGGCCGACCTGCCGGTCAAGCTGCCGGACGACATCGAGTTCGACCGGCCGGGCAATCCGCTCGATCGCCATCCGACATGGCGGCACGTCAAATGCCCGCGTTGCGGCAAGGATGCGCGGCGCGAAACCGACACGATGGACACATTTGTCGATTCTTCTTGGTATTTCGCTCGCTTCACCGCGCCGTGGGCAAACGATCCGACCGATCCCAAGGCCGCGACTGAATGGCTGCCGGTCGACCAGTATATTGGCGGCATTGAGCATGCGATCCTGCATTTGCTCTATTCGCGCTTTTTCACCCGCGCCATGCGCGAGACCGGCCATGTCGATCTCGCCGAGCCGTTCAGGGGCCTGTTCACGCAAGGCATGGTGGTGCACGAGACCTATCGGGTTGGCGGCGCCTCGAACGGCCGCTGGCTTGCGCCTAGCGAGGTCAGGCTGGAAGACGCCGACGGCAAGCGCCGCGCCTTCGAAATCGCCACCGGCGAAGAGGCGGTGATCGGTCCGCTCGAAAAAATGTCGAAGTCGAAGAAGAATACGGTGAGTCCGGAAGAGATCACCGACGGCTACGGCGCCGATACGGCGCGCTGGTTCATGCTGTCGGACTCGCCGCCCGAGCGCGATGTCGAATGGACCGACGAGGG
Organism: Mesorhizobium sp. M0019; assembly: GCF_040323975.1. Classification (NCBI taxonomy): domain Bacteria; kingdom Pseudomonadati; phylum Pseudomonadota; class Alphaproteobacteria; order Hyphomicrobiales; family Phyllobacteriaceae; genus Mesorhizobium; species Mesorhizobium sp. M0019. The sequence goes on from NZ_JAMYVK010000001.1 coordinate 110,731, forward strand.
TGCGGCCGGCGCGCATCGCTTCATCCAGCGCATCTGGCGCCTGGTGTCGACGGCTGCCGAATCGCTCGCCGGAGTCCGGCCAGAGGCGGCGAAGGACGGCGAGGCCGGGACAGTGTCTAAGGCCGCGCACAAGATCTTGAAGTCGGTCGGCGAGGATATCGAAAAGCTCGCCTTCAACCGCGCCATCGCCCGCATCTACGAGCTCGCCAATGCCTTGACCGTACCGCTCAACGAGGCGGCAGAGGGCAGGGCCGGTCCGGCGCTGCAAGCGGCCTGCCGTGAGGCCGTCGAGATCCTGGTGCACCTGATCGCGCCGGTCATGCCGCATCTGGCCGAGGAGTGCTGGCAGACGCTCGGCGGCACCGACCTTGTCGCCGAACGGCCCTGGCCGGATTACGATCGCTCGCTTGTCGTCGACGCCGAGATCGTGCTGCCGGTCCAGGTCAACGGCAAGAAACGCGGCGATTTGACAATTGCCCGTGACGCGGATCAAGGTGCGGTCGAAAAGGCGGTTCTGGCTCTCGACTTCGTGCAGAAAGCGCTCGAAGGTAAGGCGCCGCGCAAGGTGATCATAGTGCCGCAGAGGATCGTCAATGTCGTTGCCTGATCCGCGAAAGACAGAGTTGACGCTGCGCCGCGTTGTGCTTTGCGGGCTGCTCGCCTCGGTGGCGCTGGTTTCCGCCTGCACGGTGCGGCCGCTCTATTCGAGCGCGCCGCTGATCGCCGGCTCGCAGGTCGGCGCTGCTGCCGAACTGGCATCGATCTCGGTCAAGCCGGTCAAGACCCGCTACGCCCAGCAGGTCCGCAACAATTTGATCTTCGCGCTCGGCCAGGGCGCCGGCGAGCCGGCTTCGCCGGTCTATTCGCTTGATCTCGGCGTCTCCGAACTCGTCGAATCGGCGGCAATCGAGCAGGTCACGACCGACGAAGACGAGCCGACCGCCGGCACTGTGACGCTGACTGCCAACTATGTGCTCAGCGATGCCAAGACGGGCACGGTCATAGCGAGGGGCAAGCGCTCGATTCCGTCGTCATACGACAGGCCGCGCCAGGAATTCGCGTCATACCGGGCCCAGATCGACGCCGAGAACCGTGCGGCGCGCGAGCTGGCAGATGTGCTGCGGCTGTCGATTGCCCAGGATCTGATCAAGCACGGCAAGCCGGCGGCAAGCTAGGTCTTTCCAGAGTGCGCAATCTGCAAAAAAGGCCGATTGCTCGGCTTTTTTTGTTCGTAGGATAGTCGCTTCAGCCGATCTTCTGCCCGGTCTTTGCCCAGTCGGCGAGGAACAGTTCCAGGCCCTTGTCGGTCAGCGGGTGCTTGACCAGCGCCTTGAGCGTCGCCGGCGGCGCGGTGATGACATCGGCACCGATCAGCGCCGCCTGCTTGACATGGTTCACGGTACGCACCGAAGCGGTCAGGATTTCAGTCTGGAAGTCATAATTGTCGTAGATGGTGCGGATATCGGCAATCAGCTCCATGCCGTCCCAGCCGCTATCGTCGATGCGGCCGACGAAGGGCGAGATGAAGGAGGCGCCGGCCTTGGCGGCGAGCAGCGCCTGGGTGGCCGAGAAGCACAGCGTGACGTTGACCATGCGGCCGTCCGACCGGATGTCCTTGCAGGCTCTCAGGCCGTCGAGCGTCAGCGGCACCTTGATGCAGACATTGTCGGCGATCCTGGCCAGGATCTTGGCCTCCGCCATCATGTCCTTGTATTCGGTGGCGACGACTTCGGCCGAGACTGGGCCCTTGACGATCTCGCAGATCTCTCTTGTGACGTCGGCGATCTTGCCGCCGGATTTCAGGATCAGCGACGGATTGGTGGTTACGCCGTCGAGCAGCCCCAAATCGTTCAGCTCGCGGATTTCCTTGACATCGGCGGTGTCGACAAAAAATTTCATGGCGGTCTCCTGAAGATTTTTCATGTGCACGTCATGCACATTTGGGGTCGGACTTTGATCTAGACCAAAGTCGGGGCAAGGTCACGCCTCATGATCGAAGATTCGCCCTTTGTCGCGGCCGCACCGGTGCTGGTGCCGATGCCCGCCGAGCGCCCCTACACCTATGCCGTGCCGGCTGGCATGCGCGTGGTGCCGGGCTCGATCGTGCGCGTTCCGCTTGGGCCCCGCCAGGTCGCCGGCATCGTCTGGGACGGCGCCGTCGAAAAGGTCGACGCGAAGAAATTGCGGCCGATCGAGCAGGTTTTCGACTGCCCGCCGATCGACCGCGCGATGCGGCGTTTTGTCGATTGGGTGGCGCAGTACACGCTGTCGCCGCCCGGCATGGTGGCGCGCATGCTGCTCAGGGCGCCGGAGGCGTTCGACCCGGAGCCGTGGATCGAAGGGCTGCAGCGCACGTTCGCCAAGCCCGACCGGATGACGGAGGCGAGGACGCGCGTGCTGGAGACGGCCGAAGGCGGACTTGCCTGGACGCGATCCGGCCTGGCGCATGCGGCAGGCGTGTCGTCGACGGTGGTGGACGGGCTGCGGGTGCAGGGCGTATTCCAGACGGTGATGATCCCGCCGCGGCCGGTGGTCGCAGCACCCGATCCCGGCTACGCCGTGCCTTCACTGATGCCCGACCAGAGCGATGCCGCCGAGACGCTGCGCGCCAATGTCGCGACCGGTACATTCGGCGTCACCCTGCTCGACGGTGTAACCGGATCCGGCAAGACGGAGGTCTATTTCGAGGCGGTCGCGGCCGCGCTCGATCGCGGCAAGCAGGTGCTGATCCTGCTGCCGGAAATCGCGCTGACCCACGCCTTCCTCGAACGCTTCCAGGAGCGGTTCGGCGCCAAGCCGGCGGAGTGGCACTCGGACCTGCCGCCAAGGATGCGCGAAAAGGTCTGGCGGCAGGTAGCGGAAGGCGGCGTGCGGGTCGTCGCAGGCGCGCGCTCGGCGCTGTTCCTGCCATTCAGGGAGCTTGGACTGATCGTCGTCGACGAAGAGCACGATCCCGCCTACAAGCAGGAGGATCGCGTCTTTTACAACGCGCGCGACATGGCCGTGGTGCGCAGCCATATCGGCGGCTTTCCGGTCGTGCTCGCCTCGGCGACACCGTCGGTCGAAAGCCGGGTCAATGCCAGCCAGGGCCGCTACAGCAGGGCGGTGCTTTCGGCGCGCTTTGCCGAGGCGGCACTTCCCGATCTCAAGACGATCGACATGCGCCGCGCGCCGCCGGCACGCGGCGGCTTCCTGTCGCCTGTACTGCTCGGCCATATACGGCAGACGCTGGAAAGAAAGGAACAGTCGCTGCTGTTCCTCAACCGGCGCGGCTATGCGCCGCTGACGCTCTGCCGGGTCTGCGGCCACCGCTTCGGCTGTCCGGTCTGCTCGGCCTGGCTGGTCGAGCACCGCTTTCGCGGCCAGCTCGTCTGCCACCACTGCGGGCACAATGAACGCCGGCCCGAAGCCTGTCCGGAATGCGGCACGCTCGATCATCTGGTCGCCTGCGGGCCAGGCGTCGAGCGCATCGCCGAGGAGGTCGTCGCGCATTTCCCCGATGCCCGCACCATCGTCTTGTCGTCCGACCTGATGGGCGGCGTGCGGCGGCTGCGGCTCGAGCTTGAAGCCATCGCCAATGGCGAGGCCGACATCGTCATCGGCACACAACTCGTCGCCAAGGGCCATAATTTCCCCAACATGACGCTGGTCGGTGTGGTCGATGCCGATCTCGGCCTTGCCAATGGCGACCCGCGCGCCGCCGAGCGCACCTTCCAACTGCTCAGCCAGGTGACCGGCCGCGCCGGCCGCACCGGCAAGAAAAGCCTCGGCCTGCTGCAGACCTTCCAACCCGACCACCCGGTGATGCGCGCGATCGTCTCAGGCGATGCCGAGGCCTTCTACGAGCGCGAGATCGCCGAGCGTGAGCGGGCGGGGCTGCCGCCCTTCGGCAGGCTCGCCGGCGTCATCGTCAGCGCGGCGACACGGGCCGAAGCCGAAGGGCACGCCCGTGGCCTGCGTCGCGCCGCGCCGCAGGCCAGCGACCTGTTCGTGCTCGGCCCGGCCGAGGCGCCGCTGTCGTTGATCGGCGGCCGCCATCGCTTTCGCCTGCTGATCCAGGGCGAACGGCGCGCCGACATGCAAGGGTTCATTCGCACCATGCTGGCCGAGGGACCGAAGATAAGGGGCTCGGTGCGAGTCCAGGTCGACATCGACCCGCAGAGCTTTTTGTGAAGGGGCTCAGAGGACAGGCTTCCGTAAATTGCCGATGCCCATCTGGCGTATGTCTCTTGCTTCGTTAGAATGCCCGAAATTTTGAATATCCATTTACGAGGGGACAACATGGAATTTGCGTTTCCGTGGCCGATGAGCCAGGGCGAGTGGCTGGCATGGTCGAGCGCCGTGGTGACCTTGCTGTTCGGCCTGCTGCTGTTCCTGGCGCCAGGATTGGCCTTCCGGATCCTGCGGCTGCAGGTCAGACCGGAGAAGGCAGCGGCGATCGCCGAGGGGCGCGGCCGGATGTCGGGCTTCTATCTCGGCCTCAGCCTGTGCTGCATCCTCCTGGCGCAGCCGCTGCTCTATATGGCGCTCGGCTTCTCCTGGCTGTTCACCGCCTTCGGCCGGCTGCTGTCGATGATGTCGGACGGCGCCAACACGCCGTTCAACTGGGCATCCATCGTCGTCGAGCTGGTGCTGGCGGCGCTGCCTCTGGCCTTCGCCTTCGGCTTTTTGCCCTGAATCAGGGATCAATCCGGGGTTGGTTGCTGAACTCGGCCGGCGGATGCGACAATAGTGCCTGAAAACCATGCCGGACGACGCATTGCGGTCTGAAAATGCCTGTGCTAGACGGCAATCGACTTTCGACCGGGGATAGCGGAAGCCGCGCCTCCGTGCTTGGAAAAATGCAGTAAGGTCAAAGATTTAGCCAGAGTTTTTGCTCGCGCCAACAATCTGCGGCCTGTCAGACAAGAGAAAAGACGGTCCGTGGCCCAATCGTCATCGCCAATCTCAGGTGTCGCAGAACGCTATGCGGGTTCGCTGTTCGAACTCGCGCTGCAGGCCAATTCGGTCGCCAGCGTCGAGGCCGACCTCAATAGGTTCGAAACGATGCTCGAAGGCAGCGCTGACCTTTCGCGGCTGATCAGGAGCCCTGTCTTCTCCAGCGAGGACCAGGCCAAGGCGATCGCCGCGATCGCCGACAAAGCGGGGATCACCGGCCTCACCGGCAATTTCCTGCGCGTCGTTGCCCAGAATCGCCGGCTATTTGCCGTGCCCGGCATGATCAAGGCGTTCCGCCAGATCGCCGCCGAACACCGCGGCGAGACCGCCGCCGAGGTTACCTCGGCGCATGCGCTGACGCCTGCCCAGGAAACCGAGCTGAAGGCAGCGCTGAAAAGTGTCGCCGGCAAGGATGTGGCGATCACGGTCACCGTCGATCCGTCGCTGCTCGGCGGACTGGTGGTCAAGATCGGCTCGCGCCAGATCGATACGTCGCTCAAAACCAAACTCAATTCGCTCAAGCTTGCACTGAAAGAGGTCGGCTGATGGACATCCGCGCCGCGGAAATTTCCGCAATTCTGAAAGACCAGATCAAGAATTTCGGCAAGGAGGCCGAGGTCTCCGAAGTCGGCCAGGTGCTGTCCGTCGGTGACGGTATCGCCCGCGTCTACGGCCTCGACAATGTCCAGGCCGGCGAGATGGTCGAGTTCCCCGGCGGCATCCGCGGCATGGCGCTCAACCTCGAAGCCGACAATGTCGGCGTTGTCATCTTCGGCGCCGACCGCGACATCAAGGAAGGCGACACCGTCAAGCGCACCGGCGCCATCGTCGATGCGCCCGTCGGCATGGGCCTGCTCGGCCGCGTCGTCGACGCGCTCGGCAACCCGATTGATGGCAAAGGCCCGATCCAGGCCACCGAACGCAAGCGCGTCGACGTCAAAGCGCCCGGCATCATCCCGCGCAAATCGGTGAACGAGCCGATGTCGACCGGCCTCAAGGCCATCGACGCGCTGATCCCGGTCGGCCGCGGCCAGCGCGAACTGGTCATCGGCGACCGCCAGACCGGCAAGACCGCGATCATCCTCGACACCATGCTCAACCAGAAATCGGTGCACGACAACGGCCCTGAGAAGGAAAAGCTGTACTGCGTCTATGTCGCCGTCGGCCAGAAGCGCTCGACGGTGGCGCAGTTCGTCAAGGTCCTGGAAGAGCGCGGCGCGCTCGACTATTCGATCATCGTCGCCGCGACCGCCTCCGATCCGGCGCCAATGCAGTTCCTGGCGCCGTTCACCGCCTGCACCATGGGCGAATATTTCCGTGACAACGGCATGCACGCGCTGATCAGCTACGACGACCTGTCGAAGCAGGCCGTCGCCTATCGCCAGATGTCGCTGCTGCTGCGCCGTCCGCCGGGCCGCGAAGCCTATCCCGGCGACGTTTTCTACCTGCACTCGCGCCTGCTCGAGCGCGCCGCCAAGCTCAATGACGAAAACGGCGGTGGGTCGCTGACGGCGCTGCCGATCATCGAAACGCAGGCCAACGACGTGTCGGCCTATATCCCGACCAACGTCATCTCGATCACCGACGGCCAGATCTTCCTGGAAACCAATCTGTTCTTCCAGGGCGTGCGCCCGGCGGTCAATGTCGGCCTTTCGGTGTCGCGCGTCGGCTCCTCGGCGCAGATCAAGGCGATGAAGCAGGTTGCCGGGTCGATCAAGGGCGAGCTCGCGCAGTACCGCGAAATGGCTGCTTTCGCGCAGTTCGGCTCCGATCTCGACGCCGCCACGCAACGCCTGCTAAACCGCGGCTCGCGTCTGACCGAGCTGTTGAAGCAGCCGCAATTCTCGCCGCTCAAAGTCGAGGAGCAGGTCGCGGTGATCTTCGCCGGCGTCAACGGCTATCTCGACAAGCTGGCGGTCAACCAGGTCGGCAAGTTCGAGCATGGTCTGCTGTCGCATATGCGCTCGGCCGGCAAGGACGTGCTCGACGGCATCCGCAAGGAGAAGGCGCTGTCCGACGATCTGCGCGCCAGGCTGAAGGCAGAAATCGACGCCTTCGCCAAGACCTTTGCTTGAGCAGGACGGACGGGATCAGGTTTGAAGCATGCCTTCGTTAAAAGACCTTCGTAACCGTATCGCCTCGGTCAAGGCGACGCAGAAGATCACCAAGGCGATGCAGATGGTCGCCGCGGCGAAGCTGCGTCGCGCGCAGGAAGCGGCGGAAGCGGCGCGTCCCTATTCGGAGCGCATGGGCGCGGTGCTGGCCAATATCACCCAGGCGATCGGCGGCGGCGGCGATGCCCCGGCGCTGATGACCGGCACCGGCAAGGACGACGTGCATCTGCTTGTCGTCTGCACGGCCGAACGCGGTCTGTGCGGCGGTTTCAATTCGCAGATCGCCCGCTTTGCCCGCGACCACATCCGCAAGCTTCTGGCCGACGGCAAGCAGGTCAAGATCATCTGCGTCGGCAAGAAGGGGTTCGACATATTGCGCCGCGACTACGGGGCGCTGATCATCGAGCGTGTCGACCTGCGCGAGGTCAAGACGCTGGGCTTCGTCAATGCCGATGCCATCGCCAAGAAGGTGATCCACCTGTTCAACGAAGGCGGCTTCGACATCTGCACGCTGTTCTATTCGCAGTTCAAGTCGGTGATCAGCCAGATCCCGACGGCGCAGCAAATTGTCCCGGCGGGCGCGCCTGCGGCTGGCGCGGAAGTGAAGGACGGCGGCAGCGCCGTCTACGAATACGAGCCGGAGCCGGGCGAGATCCTCTCCGATCTCATCCCACGCAACATTTCCGTGCAGGTTTTTCGCGCGCTGCTCGAGAATGCTGCCGGCGAGATGGGCGCCAAGATGAGCGCCATGGACAATGCGACGCGCAACGCCGGCGACATGATCAACAAATTGTCGATCACCTACAACCGCCAGCGGCAGGCGCAGATCACCAAGGAATTGATCGAAATCATTTCGGGCGCCGAGGCGCTCTAGGCACGCCCACAAGGAGGTCATCGACCTCAAGCGTGTGAGAAACAAAGAGACGAAAAGGGTAAAGACGATGGCGAAAGCAGCGACCCCGAAGACGGCAGCCCCTAAGGCCGCGGCACCAGCGAAGGCTCCGGCAGCAGCAAAGGCCGCTCCGGCCAAGAAGGCGGCAGCAACCAAGGCCGCCGCTGTGAATACGCCGGCCGCCACCATCAAGAAAACCGGCCTGGCAGGCAAGGTTCGCCAGGTCATCGGCGCCGTTGTCGACGTCCAGTTTGGCGAACATCTGCCGGCGATCCTGAACGCGCTTGAGACGATCAACGTCGGCAATCGCCTGGTGCTAGAGGTGGCCCAGCATCTCGGCGAAAACACCGTGCGCTGCATCGCCATGGACTCGACCGAAGGTCTGGTCCGCGGCCAGGACGTCTATGACACCGGTGCACCGATTACCGTGCCGGTCGGCCCGGGCATGCTCGGCCGCATCATCAACGTCATCGGCGAGCCGGTCGACGAGGCAGGCCCGGTCGACGGCATCGAGATGCGCTCGATCCACCAGCCGGCGCCGACCTATGTCGAGCAGTCGACGGAAGCGCAGATCCTGGTCACCGGCATCAAGGTGCTCGACCTGCTGGCCCCCTATGCCCGCGGCGGCAAGATCGGCCTGTTCGGCGGCGCCGGCGTCGGCAAAACGGTGCTGATCCAGGAACTGATCAACAACGTCGCCAAGGCGCATGGCGGCTTCTCGGTGTTCGCCGGCGTCGGCGAGCGCACCCGCGAAGGCAACGACCTCTATCACGAGTTCATCGAGTCCGGCGTCAACAAGAAGGGCGGCGGCGAAGGCTCCAAGGCCGCGCTCGTCTATGGCCAGATGAACGAGCCGCCGGGCGCCCGCGCCCGCGTCGGCCTGACCGGCTTGACGGTTGCCGAATATTTCCGCGACCAGGGCCAGGACGTGCTGTTCTTCGTAGACAACATCTTCCGCTTCACGCAGGCGGGCTCGGAAGTGTCGGCGCTGCTCGGCCGCATTCCTTCGGCCGTGGGCTACCAGCCGACGCTGGCTACCGACATGGGCGCGCTGCAGGAGCGTATCACCACGACGACCAAGGGTTCGATCACCTCGGTGCAGGCGATCTATGTGCCGGCCGACGACCTGACCGACCCGGCACCGGCGACCTCGTTCGCCCACCTCGACGCGACGACCGTGCTCAACCGCGCGATTTCGGAAAAGGGCATCTATCCGGCCGTCGATCCGCTCGATTCGACCTCGCGCATGCTCGACCCGATGGTTGTCGGCGAAGAGCATTACCAGGTCGCCCGCCAGGTGCAGTCGATCCTTCAGCGTTACAAGTCGCTGCAGGACATCATCGCCATCCTGGGCATGGACGAGCTGTCGGAAGAGGATAAGCAGACCGTGGCCCGCGCCCGCAAGATCGAGCGCTTCCTGTCGCAACCCTTCTTCGTCGCCGAAGTGTTCACCGGCGCACCGGGCAAGCTGGTCGACCTCGCCGACACCATCAAGGGCTTCAAGGGCCTTTGCAACGGCGATTACGACCATCTGCCGGAGGCCGCCTTCTACATGGTCGGCGGCATCGAGGAAGCGGTCGAGAAGGCACAGCGCCTGGCCGCCGAAGCGGCCTGATGGTGAATGGTCAATAGTGAATTGTGAATGGGGAGTAGCGGATAGGAAATCGGGGCTGAGTGAAGGTCATTCTTTCTGACCGTTCACCATTCACCATTCACCAGTCGCTAAACTGATCATGCCTGAAGCTTTCAAATTCGAACTGGTCTCGCCGGAGCGCCTCTTGGTTTCCGAGCAGGTCGAATCCGTCGTCATTCCGGGCGCCGAAGGCGAGATGACTGTCATGGCGCATCACGCGCCGGTCATGACCACAATCAAGCCGGGCGTCGTTACGCTGAAGACCGCGCAAGGCAAGGAAGAGCGCTATGTGGTGTTCGGCGGCTTTGCCGACATCGTTCCGGCCGGCTGCACGCTTCTGGCGGAATCGGCGGTAGCCGTCGGCGACATCGACCGCGCCGACCTTGCCCGCCGCATCCAGGAGGCCAGGGAAGACGCCGCCGACGCCAAGGACGACCAGACCCGCAGCAAGGCCGAGCAGTTCCTCAACCAGCTTACGACGCTTGAAGGTGCGCTGTTGCCGGCGTGAGTTCCGGTCAAATGACTAACTGAAAAAGCGGGCTTGCCCCGCTTTTTTGTTTGGTGGACAGTCTGGCTGCCTTGGCGTGGGGGGTGGCCGATGACAGAACAAGCAGTGCAACAAGAAACTATCTCGCGATCCAGATGGTCGACGGCCCTGGTTTCGGCCTTGGCGGCCCGTTTGGCGGGTTCCTCTGGATCGGCAGCGGCAAACTGGCGGTCGCCAGCCTGGTGGTGATCAGCGTCGTCGTTTTCGCGCTTATTTACATTGGCTTTCCGGTATTGCCTGGCGTCGATCTTGCTTGGTGGGCCAATTTTTCAGGGATCGGTTTGATGGCCCTGTGGGCAGCGATCGTTGTTCCCTTCGCGCACCGGTTCAAGCCGGACAGATGGTACGCGCGTGGGCTTTCGGTGCTGGTGCTCGTCTTTCTGACCTCGTATCCGGCTGCATTCGCAATACGCGCGTTCCTGCTCCAGCCTTTTTCGATTCCCTCCAGCAGCATGGTGCCGACGTTGCAGGAAGGCGACTATCTCTTCGTCTCCAAAATGGCATACGGCTACAGCCGCTACAGCGTGCCGTTCAACTTGCTTCCCGTTGATGGACGTATATTCGGCGCGGAACCCAAAAGGGGAGATGTGGTTGTCTTCAAGTTCCCGCCCGATCCGAGCGTGGACTACATCCAGCGGATTGTCGGCCTTCCCGGCGAGAAGATCCAGATCATCGACGGGGTGCTTCACATCAACGATGTCGCGGTGGGACTCGACGATATTGGTACTTTTTCGTCCGACGAGTTCTCGAGAGCCAAGCTCCAAAGCGAAACCTTGCCGGGGGGTGTCACCCATTCCGTTCTCAACCTCACCGACAACTCGATCGGCGACAATACGCGCGTGTTTGAGGTGCCCGCAGGCCACTACTTCGTGCTTGGCGACAACCGCGACAATGCCTCCGACAGCCGGTTCAGTGTCGCGTTTGTTCCCTATGAAAATCTGGTCGGCAAGGCCCTGCGGCTGTTCTGGAATTCCAAAGGTACCGATTATTCGTCTCGACAGACGCTGAACGGCCAGGCGAGCAAGTAGCTCAAACTATCAGTGCCTCTACTGCGCGCATGACGCCGCGCAGTTCGGCGAGGCCCTTCAGGCGGCCGATGCAGGAATAGCCGGGGTTCACCTTCTTGCCGATGTCGTCGATGATGGCGTGGCCATGGTCGGGACGCATCGGCACCTGCCAGTCCGCCCTGCCGGCTGCCTTGCGCCGCCGCTCTTCGCCAATCAGCGCCGACACGACCGCCACCATGTCGGTGTCGCCGTCGAGGTGCTCGGCTTCGTGGAAAGAGCCGTCTGGCTCCTTGGTGACGTCGCGCAGATGGGCGAAATGGATGTTTTCGGCGAAGGCCTTTGCCATTGCCGGCAGATCGTTCTGCGCGCCCGCGCCATAGGAGCCGGTGCACAGTGTCAGCCCGTTTGCCGGCGAAGCGACGGCGTCGAGCAGCGCGCGGGCATCGGCTGCCTTGGAAACGATTCGCGGCAGGCCGAACAGCGAAAAAGGCGGATCGTCGGGGTGGATCGCCATCCTGAGGCCGGCCTCTTCGGCCACCGGCACGATCTCGCGCAGGAAGGCAAACAGGTTTTCGCGCAGGCCTTCGGTGGAGACGTCCTTGTAGAGGTCGAGGGCGCGGCGGAAGCTTGCCCGATCGAAGATGAATTCGCGCGCCGGGACCCAGCCGATCAGGTTGCGCTCCAGCCTTGCCTTGTCGCTGTCGCTCATCCCTTGCAGTCGCACACGCGCGGCCTCGACGCGGGCCGGTGGGTGATCGGCCTCCGCCCCTTCTCGCTCAAGGATGAAGACGTCATAGGCGCAGAGCTCGACGACATCGAAGCGCAGCGCCGTGCCGCCATGCGGCATCGGGTAATCGAGGTCCGTCCGCGTCCAGTCGGTGATCGCCATGAAATTATAGCAGACGGTGTTGATACCGGCGGCGGCGACGGCGCGGATCGAGGCCTTGTAATTGTCGATCAGGCTGCGCCAGTCGCCGCTGCGGGTCTTGATGTCCTCATGCACGACGATGCTCTCGACCACGTCCCAGGTCAGCCCTGCTGCCTCGATCTCGGCCTTGCGCCTGGCGATCTCGTCTGCCGGCCAGGCGCGGCCGTCGTTGAGGTGGTGCAGCGCGCTGACGATGCCGACGGCGCCGGCCTGACGGACATGGGCAAGCGTCACCGGATCGTCCGGCCCGAACCAGCGCCAGGTCTGTCTCATGGCTTCTCACTCCCTATGCCAAGCGCCGCCAAAGCTGCGGCAGTGCCGCCCCGCCGCAGGCGCTCGAGATGGGCTGCCGTCAGATCGATCAGTGTCATGCGGTGGGAATGGTCCTTGGCGAAGCCGGCGAGATCGAATATCGCTGTCACCGTCTCATCAGCCGGCCGGCTGCCGAGCGCCGTAAGCCGAGCGTCGATCGGGTCGGTAAAATGGGCTTCCGGCAAGGTTTTGCCGCGCGCCTCGCAAGCGGCGATCCAGGCCGCCACCACCAGCATGAGATGCGCGGGCGGGTCACCGGCGCCCAGTCGATCGAGGGCCGAGGCGACGATGCGCTGCGGCAGCTTCTGGCTGCCGTCATTGGCGATCTGCGCCGTGCGATGGGCGAGCGCCGTGTTCGAATAGCGTTCGGCGAGCTGGGCCGTGTAGCCGGCCGTATCGAGCCCGGCGTCCTGCGGCAGCGTCGGGATCGCCTCGGCCCATAGTCCGTCGACGAATTGCCGGATCGCCGGATCGGCAAAGGCGCGGTCGACCGTGTCGTCGCCGCTGAGCAGGCCGAGATAGGCGATTGCCGAATGCGAGCCGTTGAGCAGCCGCAGCTTCATGTCCTCGAAGGGCCCGACGTCGCCGACCATGGTGACGCCGAACTTTTCCCAGGCCGGCCTGCCAGCCGGGAAATCGTCTTCGACCACCCATTGGCAGAACGGCTCGGTCATCACCGGCCAGGCATCCTCGACGCCGAGCTCGACGGCGATACGCGCTCGGTCGGCGTCGGTGGTCGCCGGCACGATACGGTCGACCATGCTCGACGGAAACGCGACGCCGTCGGCAATGTGTGCGGCGAGCCTGGCATCGCCTGAAGCGGCGAGCCTGGCATCGCCTGAAGTGGCGAGCCTGGAATCGCGCAGCGCGGCGAATTCGACCAGCAGGCGGTGCAGCGTGGCGCCATTGGCCGGAAGGTTGTCGCAGCAGAGCACGGTGAAAGGCTGGATGCCGGCGGCACGGCGGCGCGACAGCGCTTCGGTGAGAAAACCATGCGCCGTCCGTGGCATTTGCGGGCTAGCCAAATCATGGACGATGTCCGGATGGGTGCTGTCCAAACCGCCGCCGGCTGCTCTCAGATAAGCCTTTTCGGTGATCGTGAGCGTGACGATGCGGGTGCGCTGATCGGTCAGGGCGGCGAGCACCGCAGCCGGATCTTCCGGCGCCACCAGCAGCGACAGGATCGAGCCGACGACGCGCAGCTCTTCGCCGATGCTGCTCCTGATCGCCAGCGTGTAGAGGCCATCCTGCGGCGCCAGTGCGTCGCGCGTGTCAGGACTGCGCAAGGACACGCCGACAATGCCCCAGTCCGCCTCGCCCGCCGCCAGGCAGTCGTCGACATAGGCCGCCTGGTGGGCGCGATGGAAGGCACCGACGCCGAGATGGACGATGCCAGGTGCGACGCCGCCGCGGTCGTAGCGCGGAATCGCGACCGAAGCCGGCAGTGCCTTCAGCGTGCTGTTGGAAAGGCGTCTATTGGTCATTGCGCCACGTGTCTGATCGAGATTGTTGGGTCACTGCTGTCAGGCGGCGTAACACCCGATGCCGTCACGCACAATGGGCAATGGCCGACGAAAAGTCATCATACAACAACCCAGTTTTTGTATGTTGACATTATTTCTTTCCAACCCTACCGATGTCCGGATTGGGAGGATTTGCGTGGCCGCATTGACGGATCCGGATTTGCTGTTTGCCGCCGAGGCGCGCCCGCGTTCGCTGGCCCGTGATCTCTACGCCGCGGTCAAGGACCTGCCGATCGTCAGCCCGCACGGCCACACCGATCCGCGCTGGTATGCGCTCAACGAGGCGTTTCCCGATCCGGCGCAGTTGCTGATCGTGCCGGACCACTACATTTTCCGCATGCTGTTCAGCCAGGGCGTTCGGCTTGAGGAGCTTGGTGTGCCGACGCTTGACGGCTCGCCGGTGGAAACCGACGGCAGAACGATCTGGCGGTGCTTCGCCGAGCATTATTACCTGTTCCGCGGCACGCCGACCCGGCTGTGGTTCGACCATGTGCTTGCCCATCTGTTCGGCATCGACGAGCCGCTGACGGCCGCAACCGCCGACCGCCATTACGATATGATCTCGACCTTGCTGCAGTGGGAGAATTTTCGCCCGCGAGCGCTGTTCGAGCGCTTCAACATTGAAGTCATCGCGACGACCGAAGGCGCGCTCGACGATCTCAGATGGCACCAGATGATCCGCGACAGCGGCTGGGAGGGCCGCGTCATCACCGCCTATCGGCCGGATGCGATCGTCGATCCCGACTTCGAAGGGTTCTCGGCCAATCTCGACCGGCTTGGCGAGATCACCGGGTGCGATACCGGCAATTGGACCGGCTATCTCGAGGCGCACCGCCAGCGGCGCGCCTTCTTCAAGAGTTTCGGCGCGACTTCCTCCGATCACGGCCATCCTACGGCCGAAACCGCCAATCTCTCGGATGCCGCCGCGCAGGAGCTGTTCAACCGCATCCGCCGGGGCTCGGACGACGAGCGCGAGCGAAAACTGTTTCGCGCCCAGATGCTGACCGAGATGGCCAAGATGAGCCGCGACGACGGGCTGGTCCTGCAGATCCATCCCGGCTCCTGGCGCAATCATTCGCCTTCTATCTTTCACAGGTTCGGCAGGGACAAAGGCTTCGACATTCCGATCCGAACCGATTATGTGACGGCGCTGAAGCCGCTGCTCGACTGCGTCGGGCTGGCGCGCGACCTCACCATCATCCTCTTCACCCTTGACGAGACCAGCTATGCGCGCGAGCTGGCGCCGCTCGCCGGCGTCTACCCGGCATTGAAGCTCGGCCCGGCCTGGTGGTTCCACGACAGCCCCGAAGGCATGCGCCGGTTCCGTGAGATGACCACCGAAACGGCCGGTTTCTACAACACCGTCGGTTTCAACGACGACACCCGCGCCTTTCCATCCATACCGGCCCGCCATGATGTGGCGCGCCGGGTCGATTGCGCATATCTGGCGCGTCTCGTCGCCGAGCATCGGCTCGGCGAGGACGAGGCGCACGAGCTGGCGCAGGAACTTGCCTATACGCTCGCGAAAAAGGCGTACCGGCTCTAACGGCGCTTGCCGCCATCGTTCAAACGGGAGGAAACCAATGCTGCATTTTTCAAGACTGGCGGGAGCTACGCTACTTGCCGCCGCACTGCTGGCCGGATCGGCAAGCGCCCAGACGGTCCTGCGCTCGTCCGACACCCACCCGGACGGCTATCCGACGGTCGAGGCGGTCAAATATTTCGGCGAGCTGGTGAAGGAGCGCACGGCCGGCCGCTATGTGGTCGAGATCTATCCTTCCGCGCAACTCGGCGAGGAAAAGGACACGATCGAGCAGGTGCGTACCGGCGTGATCGATCTCAACCGCGTCTCGATGGCGCCGTTCAACGGGCTCATCCCGGAGACCACCGTGCCCTCGCTGCCCTACATCTTCCGTTCGGAAGAGCATATGCACAAGGTCATGGACGGGGCGATCGGCGACCAGATCGCGGCGGCGTTCGACCAGGTCGGGCTGGTGCTGCTCGCCTTTTACGACGGCGGCTCGCGCTCCTTCTACAATTCGAAGAAGCCGATCAACACTGTAGCCGACATGGCCGGGATGAAGTTCCGCGTCATCCAGTCCGACATTTTCGTCGACATGGTGGCGGCACTCGGCGCCAACGCGACGCCGATGCCGTATGGCGAGGTGTATTCGGCGATTGAGACCGGAGTGATCGACGGCGCGGAGAACAATTTTCCGAGCTACGACACCGCCAAGCATGCGGAAGTCGCCAAGTACTATTCGCTCGACGAGCACACGATGGTGCCGGAAGCCTTCGTCATGGCGAAGTCGAGCTGGGACAAGCTGACGCCGGAAGACCAGGCGATCTTCAAGGCGGCCGCCAAGGAAAGCGTCGCCAAGCAGCGCGAGCTGTGGACCGCCAAGGTCAAGGAATCGCGCGCCAAGGTCGAGGCGGCCGGTTCGCAGATCACGACGCCGGACAAGCAGCCCTTCATCGACGCGATGGGGCCGGTCTACGAGAAGCACGTCAAGGACGACAAGCTGAAGGCCATGGTCGAAGCCATCAAGGCCGTGCAGTGATCAACCGGCGGCGCGGACATTCCGTGCCGCCATCCTCCTGGGGAGACAACCGGTGACTTCCAGCCCAAAACCAACACCGCTCCTGTCCGGCGTCGCGCAAGTGATGTCGCGCGTCAGCACGGCGGCGCTGTCGATCGCCGGCATCGGGCTGGTGCTGATGACCGCCTTCGTCGCCTGGCAGGTGTTCGGCCGCTATGTTCTGAACCGCTCGCCGAGCTGGACCGAGCCCGGCTCGGTGATGCTGATGAGCTGGTTCATTTTCCTCGGCGCTGCCGTCGGTGTGCGCGAGAACTACCATCTTGGCTTCGACGTACTGCTCTACGTGCTGCCGAAAGGCGGCAAGCGCTGGCTGCGGATGATTTCGGATCTTGTCGCGCTCGCCTTCGGCATCGGCATGATCTGGTATGGCAGCCAGCTGGTCGCATTGACCTGGGGCTCCGTCTTGCCGTCACTCGGCATATCGGGGGGCTGGGACTATGTCCCGCTTGTCGCGGGAGGCGCGCTCATCGTGCTCTTCACGCTGGAGCGCATCGTGCTTCGCCTCTCCGGCGCGCCGATCGACGATGCCCTCGATGAACTGCCGCCGGCCGAAGTCGCGGCCGAACTCGACACCGCCAACGTGAAGGTCTGACGCCATGGAACTGTGGATTCTCTTCGGCGTCTTCACCCTGCTGATGCTTATCGGCACGCCGATCGCTTTCTGCCTCGGCGTCGCAAGCCTCGCCACCGTCCTCTATATGGGCCTGCCGCCGCTCATCGTGTTCCAGCGCCTGAATTCCGGCATGAGCGTCTTTTCGCTGCTGGCCATTCCGTTTTTCATCTACGCCGGCGACTTGATGGTGCGCGGCGGCATCGCCAGCAAGATCGTTGCCTTCGCCGGCTCGCTCGTCGGCCATTTGCGTGGCGGCCTCGGGCAGGTCAACATTGCAACCGCTACACTGTTCGGCGGCATTTCCGGCTCAGCGGTGGCGGAGGCAGCGGCGGTAGGCGGCCTGATGATCCCGCAGATGAAGGCGCGTGGATATGGAGCGGACTACGCCGTCAACGTCACGTCGATGGCGGCACTGATCGCGCTGCTGCTGCCGCCGTCGCACAACATGATCATCTACTCGATCTCGGCAGGCGGAAAGATCTCGATCGCCGATCTGTTCACGGCCGGTATCATCCCGGGCCTGCTGCTGGCCCTGTCGCTGATGGTCACCGCCTATATCGTGGCGCGCTCCCGCGGCTATCCGACCGAGGCGTTTCCGGGCTTCACCGCGGTCGCGCATCTTTTCGCCGTCGCGGTGCCCGGCCTGCTGCTGATCGCGATCATCTTCGGCGGCGTGCGATCGGGCGTCTTCACCGCCACCGAGAGTTCCTGTATCGCCGTCATCTATGCGCTGCTCGTGACCGTCTTCGTTTACCGGCAGATGACCTGGGAAGGGTTCGTTCATGCCACCCATGGCGCCGTGCGCACCACTGCCATGGTGCTGCTTATCATCGGCATGGCGGCGGCGTTCTCGTGGCTGATGGCCTTCCTGAAAGTGCCGGCAGCGCTCATCGCCTCCATGAATGCGATCTCGGACGATCCGCTGGTCGTGCTTCTGCTGCTCAACCTCTTGATGCTGTTCCTCGGCACGTTCATGGACATGGGGCCGACGATCATCATTTGCACGCCGATCTTCCTGCCCGTGGCGCAGGCCTACGGCGTCGATCCGGTGCATTTCGGCGTCATCATGATCCTCAATTTCGGCATCGGGCTGAACACGCCGCCGGTGGGCGCAGTGCAGTTCGTGGCGTGTGCCGTGGGCAAGATATCCGTCTGGGAATCGATGCGCTCGATCTGGCCATTCTATGGCGCAGGCCTCGTGGTGCTGGCGCTCGTCACTTACATTCCGGCCATTTCGCTATGGCTGCCGAGCGTCTTCAAATAGGGGATGCGACATGGCATCGGACACTGCCGTCGGGCTCCGCGTCGAACGAAGACCGAAGCTTTCGGAAACCGTCGTCGCGGCGATCCGCAAGCAGCTGCAGGCGGGCGAGATCCAGCCTGGGCAAAAGCTGCCGACCGAGGGCCAGCTGACTGAAACCTTCGGGGTCAGCCGCACCGTAATACGCGAGGCGCTGGCCAAGCTTGCCGCGGACGGCCTGGTCGAGCCGCGCCAAGGCGCCGGCGTTTTCGTCACCGAGCATATCTCGACAGCGTTCGGTGCTCTGACAGCGGAGATGGGCAGCAAGGATTCGATTGCCCTCAACGTGCTCGAAGTCAGGTTGGCGATCGAGATCGAATCCGCCGGGCTCGCCGCCATCCGGCGCAACGCCGCGCAGGAAGCGGCAATCCAGGAAGCCTTCTTCGAGTTCGAACGGCTGCTCCTCAACAGCGAGCCGACTGGACCGGCCGACCTTGCCTTCCACCGCGCAATCGCCAGCGCCACCAACAATCCGTTCTATGTCGAGATGCTCGACGTGCTCGGCCGGCGCGCCATTCCTTGCGATGTGACCTCGCCCTGGTCGACCGAGTTCGCACAGTCCGACGCCTACCAGCGCGGCCTGCAGCGCGAACACCTGATGATCCTCAACGCCATCTCGGCAGGCGATGCCGAAGCGGCGCGGGAGGCGATGCGCGCGCATCTCGGTGCCAGCCAGCAGCGCTATCGCGAGCGCCTGCACGCGCGCCAGATTTTTTATGCCGACTCGGTCAAGGCCGCGGCAACTGAATAAGCAATTGAGGCAGCCCCATGGGACAGCAATGAATCACACCGACAATCATACGGATTTCACCTCCCGCTTCGCCATCGATCCTGTTTCTGCCGCAGCCATGGGAACGGACGAGCTGCGACACAATTTCCTGATCGAGGACTTGTTCCAGCCCGGCCGCATCGGCCTGACCTACACCCATTACGACCGCATGATCGTCGGCGGCGCCGTGCCCGCCGGCGCACCGCTGCCGCTGCAGGCGATCAAGCCGACCGGGACCAAGAATTTTCTCGACCGCCGTGAGATGATCATCGTCAACATCGCCGGTGCAGGCGTCGTCAAAACTGGCGGCCAATCCTACGAGCTGCAGGCGCGCGACATGCTCTATCTCGGCATGGGCACGGATGAGGTATCGTTCGCTGCGACCAATCCGGCAGCGCCGGCTAAGTTCTACCTGCTCAGCGCGCCGGCGCATCAGGGCCACCCCAACCGGCTGATCCGCATCGGCGATGCCAAGCGGCTCGATCTCGGTAGCCAGGCAACCTCCAACGAGCGCTCGATCTTCCAGTTCATTCATGCCGATGGGGTAAAGACCTGTCAGCTTGTCGTCGGCATGACGCAGCTTGCCCCCGGTTCCGTCTGGAACACCATGCCATGCCATGTGCATGACCGGCGCATGGAGGCCTATCTCTATTTCGACCTGCCGGAGGCGGCGCGGGTGGTTCACCTCATGGGCGAGCCGGACGAAACGCGCCATCTCGTCATGCGCAACGAGGAGGCGGTGCTGTCGCCGGGATGGTCGATCCATTCGGGCGCCGGCACCTCCAACTACGCCTTCATCTGGGCGATGGCCGGCGATAATGTCGACTATACCGATGTCGACCTGGTGGCGATGGAGGAGCTCAAGTGAGCGATCTCTCGGCCTTCAGCCTTGCCGGCAAGCGCATCCTCGTCACCGGCGCCAATACCGGCATCGGCCAGGGCATCGCCGTGTCGATCGCCCGCGCAGGCGGCGCGGTCGTCGGCGTCGGCCGGTCGGCGATGGACGAGACGGCGGAGAAGATTGCGGCTGTCGGCGGCCGCTTCGAGGCGGTCCGCTGCGACCTTGGTGATGATGCAGCTGCCCAGGCGATGCTTGACCGCGTCTGGGACGGCACCGGACCGCTCGATGGCCTGGTCAACAATGCGGGCATCATCCGGCGTGCCGATGCGGTCGACCTGACCGAAGCCGACTGGGATGACGTCTTGGGCGTCAATCTGAAGACGGTGTTCTTCCTCAGCCAGAGTTTTGCCAGGCGCGTGCTTGCCGAATCTGGACGGCGTGGCAAGATCGTCAACATCGCTTCGGTGCTGAGCTTTCAGGGCGGCATTCGCGTCGCCTCCTACACCGCCTCCAAACACGGCGTGCTCGGCATCACCCGCCTGCTGGCATGTGAATGGGCGGCAAAGGGCATCAATGTCAACGGCATTGCGCCGGGCTATATCGAGACCAACAACACCGAGGCGCTGCGCACCGATCCCGACCGCAGCGCTTCGATCCTGGCGCGCATTCCGGCCGGCCGCTGGGGCGCGCCGGAAGACATCGGCGACGCAGCCGTCTTCCTGCTGGCGCCAGCGTCCAACTACATGCACGGCGCGGTGGTGCCGGTGGACGGCGGCTGGCTGGCACGATGAACAACAAAAGGTGAGAGTTTGGCGATGACCGGAACCAAAATCTTCTCGCATGCCGGCGAGGCTGCGTGGACGCCGACGCCGGATGGCAACCGCAGGCGCGTGCTCCTGCACACGGATGAGCTGATGATGGTCGAATTCGGTTTCGACAAGGGTGGCGTCGGCGCGCTGCACTCGCACCCGCACGTCCAGGCGAGCTATGTCGCCGAAGGCCGCTTCGAAGTCACCATCGACGGCAGGACCGAAATCCTGGAAGCCGGAAGCAGCTTCATCGTCCCGTCCAACCTTGTCCATGGCGTCAAGGCGCTGGAGGCGGGACGGCTGGTCGACAGCTTTACGCCGCACCGCGCCGATTTCCTCGACTGAGCTGCGGGCCTGAAGATCAGGTAGCCGGTTCTCGGAACAAAAAACCCGCGCCTCCGGAGAGACGCGGGCGTGTTGCCTGGGCGCTTGTGGCGCCGCGGTACTCAAAACATCACCGCAGAACCTGAACCTGCCAAATGATGGTGAAGATAGGATTAACCGCTCCGAAGCGGTGCGATATTCACAGCCAAGGCGAATAGGGGCTGGAACGACGGCCTCATATCGGCCAATGAGAGAGAAGTTCGCCTCAGGCGGTGCCGCGGACAGGACCAGAGGGGTCGATAAATGTTCGAATCTGCTGTCCAGGCAATCACCTGGCGATTCGCCGCGGCATTTCGGCAGGTCGTATCCCCGAAAGTTCTGTAATGCAGGTAGCAGCGAGCATCCCTGCAGAGGATTCCAAACGGCGCGTCCTCAGGGATGTATTCGGCTTCGATGATTTTCGTCTCGGCCAGGCGGCCGTGATGGAGGCGCTGCTGGCCGGGCATCATGTGCTGGCCGTCATGCCGACCGGCGCCGGCAAATCGCTCTGCTACCAGGTCCCGGCGCTGGTGCTGGGCGGGCTCACCATTGTCGTTTCGCCGCTGGTGGCCCTGATGCAGGATCAGGTCGCCGCATTGCGCCTTGCCGGCGTGGCGGCCGATACGATCAATTCGTCGCTCGACCGCGATGCCAATGTCGCTGCATGGCGCCGTGTCGCGGCAGGCCAGACGCGCCTGCTCTATCTTGCACCGGAGCGGCTAATGACGGTGCGAATGCTCGAGGCGTTGACCAAGCTCGATGTCCGGCTGATCGCCATCGACGAGGCACATTGCATCTCCCAATGGGGACCGGCGTTCCGGCGCGAATACGAAGAATTGTCGAGACTACGTGATATCTTCCCGAAAGTGCCGATCATTGCGTTGACGGCGACGGCGGACGAGACGACGCGCACCGACATTGCCGCGCAACTGTTCGACGGGCGCGTCGATACCGTGGTGCTCGGCTTCGACCGGCCGAACATCAAACTAGGCATCGAGCCCAAGCAGGACAGCAAGCGCCAACTGCTCGGCTTCGTGCAGCGCCATGCGGGCCGCAGCGGGATCGTCTATTGCCTGTCACGCAAAAAGACCGAAGAGATGGCGGCGTTCCTCGAGCGGAACGGCGTACGCGCGCTGGCCTATCATGCCGGCATGAGCAAGGACGCGCGTGAAGCGAATCAAAACGCTTTCATGACCTTGTCCGGCGTGGTGATGGTGGCGACCATCGCCTTCGGCATGGGGATCGACAAGCCGGACGTCGCCTATGTCTTCCACACCGACCTGCCGGGCAGCTTGGAGGCCTATTATCAGGAAATCGGGCGGGCGGGCCGCGACGGGCGGGCGGCCGAGGCACATATGCTGTTCGGTCTCGGCGATATACGCATGCGCCGGCTTTTCATCGAAGACGAGGATGCGCCGGCTGAGCACAAAAGGCGCGCGCATGGCCGGCTCGAAACGCTGATCGGTTATTGCGAGACGACGCAGTGCCGGCGTCAGATCCTGCTTGGCTATTTCGGCGAAAACGCCTCGCCTTGCGGCAATTGCGACAACTGCCTTGATCAGGCGCCGCATGCGGATGGCGAGGCGGAGGCGCGGATCATCCTGGCGGCGATCGCACAGACCGGCGAGCGCTTCGGCGTCGCCCATGTCGTCGATGTCCTGCTCGGCCATGAGACCGAGAAGGTCCTGGACAGGAACCACCACAGGCTTGCCAGCTTCGGCACCGGTGTCGCGCATAAAAGGAGTTTCTTGCTGTCGCTGCTCCGCCAACTCGTCGCGGGAGGGTTCCTGACATTGGACTCAGCCGGCCATGGCGGCCTCGCCATTGCCGAGAAGGGCCGTGCGCTGGCTCGGGGCGAGGCCTCATTCCGGTATCGCGTGGACGCGCGCCAGTCATCGCGAGGCAAGATACGCAACATACAGGATACCGCAGCAGGCACGGAAGGTCTGGATTCGGTGCTGCTGGCCGCGCTCAAGGCTGTACGGCTGCGTCTTGCCCGGGAACGCCAGGTGCCGGCCTTCGTGATCTTTTCGGATCGTACACTGATCGATATGGCCGAACGCTGCCCGCGTGATCTGGACGCCTTCGCCGCGGTCAACGGCGTCGGCGCCGCCAAGCTCAAGGATTTCGGCGAGATATTCCTCGGCGCGATCGCTGCGCATCAATCCGGTGTGTCGGCGTGAGGGTAGCCAAAAATCAAACTCGCAATTGCGCGACACTGTAACAGGTTAGTTTGCCAGGCAGCATTTCTTTGCTTTCTTGCCGCTTCCACAGGGACACGGATCATTGCGTCCGACATGGCGCCAAGGATTTGTGACCGGCGCTGTCAATCTCGATAACTCGTCGAGCCAAGTTTGTTCCGGCAAGGGCGATTGCCAATCTTCCTCGCCAAAATACTCAAGGTGGCTGGTCCATTCCAACGCTTCAAGCACGTCGTCGATATAGCCGAAAGCGGCGCGCTCGAATCGATCGATGTCGTTTGGGCTTTGCTCGGCGGCCAGGAGATCGTCTTCGAAATCGCGGCGGTCGATTACCCCTTCGGGGATGCGGCCGTCGTTCCATGCGCTGTGAACAAGTGACGCCAGATCGCGCAAGCCAAGCAGGGCGATCGCCCCCAGCCAGGCGATCCAGGCGAAATCGTCGTCATCGGCCAGCCTCTCGGTGTGGAACCGCTCGAGAAAATCTCGCATTCGGTCACGCTCGATGCGGCCTTCCCAGGTCAGGAAGGTCGCTGCGCCCAAAACTGCATCGCGGACGAATTCATCGACGGAGCGGTCGCTGATCAAGCTGAACAAAGCGTCGGCGTCGCCATCAAATACGCCGGCGACGATACGCGCCATGCTCTCGGTCACCACGTCGCCGAGCAGGTCATCGAGGTCGCGTCCCGGCCGGCGCAGCAGGCGCAACAAGGGCCCGAACGTTCTAGTGTCGCGAGCGCCGCCCAGAATGTAGATGCCTCGCAAGAGCAGCATCTGATCATCCCGCGACAGAGCCTCTCCTTCGGCCGCTCTTGTGACGACGGCACGCAGCGCGGGAGCCGATTCTTCAATCCTCGCTATGCAGTGAATGATTGCGACATCCGGCAATTGCTGCTCGTTTGCCACGGCATGTAGTTGATCTTCTATCGGACCGAGATCGAAGCCGGGCTTGCCCCGGCCAAGGACGGAGTCCAGTTCTTCCTTCTTCATGGCATCCTCGCTGCCGTTCGCGCTTGCCAAATCTACGACAGGCCGGCTGCCTTTCAACAGTTCATCCGCACAAACGGCAAATTCCTGTGCAGAAAGTGCCAGACGGGGCGAGTTCGATCTCGACACAGCTCTATCCTGAACTGACCTGTGGGACGAGGATCGGCCAGCAGCCAAGCAAGCATGAGCGAATATCAATACTACGAGTTTCGGGCGGTCGACCGCCCACTCAGCGAAGCGGATCGCCGGGACTTGCGCGATGTGTCGACGCGGGCGCGGATTACGGCCACGAGCTTCACGAATTTCTACGAGTGGGGCGACTTCAAAGGCGATCCGGTCGCGTTGATGCGGCGTTGGTTCGATCTTCATCTCTATTTGGCGAATTGGGGCACCCACCGGCTGATGATCCGGTTTCCAGCGCGATTAATCGACCGGCAGCGTCTCGAGGGATTCCTGCATGCGGTCGATTGCCTCGAGATCAGCACGTCCGGCGAGAACCTGATCGTCGATATCCTGTGCGAAGAACTGGAACCTGCGGACGATTGGGATAATTGGGACGACGACTCGCACTGGCTCGAAGCACTGGCGCCGCTGCGCGCCGACGTGCTCGGCGGCGATCTGAGGCTTTTCTACCTGCTGTGGCTGAAGGCGGCCGAGATCGGTTCCGTCAAGCCGGACGAGGCGGAGCCTTTGCCGGGGATCGGCCCGATGACGCCCGCGCTCGACGCTTTCGCGCGCTTCTTTCAGCTCGACGCCGACCTCGTCGCTGCGGCGGCCGAGCGTCCCGCCGGCACGACAATGGAATTGTCGCCGGATATGGTCCGGCGTTCAGTCGGCGCCTTGTCCGATCATGAAAAGACGACGCTGCTCGTTCGTCTCGTCGACGGCGATCGGCATGTTGAAAACGAGCTTCGGGCGTTCGTCCGGAATCGCTCGATGTTGAAAGTCTCTGTTGGAAGCCCCATGGCCACTGTTCCCCGCTCGGCCGGCGAACTGCGAGCCCGTGCCGAGGCGATCCGTCAGGCCCGCGAGCGCGCGCAGGAGGAGCAACGAGAGGCTGAAAGAAAACGGCAGGCGGCGGAAGAGGCGCGCGCCCGCCGTATTCGGCTCGATGCGCTCTCGCGGCGCGGCGAAAGCGTCTGGCGTGAGGTGGAGAGCGAGATCGAACGCCGCAACCCTCCCGGCTACGATGAGGCCGCCAGCCTTCTGCTCGACCTCAAGGCAATCGCCGAGGAATGTGGCACGACCCACGATTTTGCTCGCAGGCTGCAGGCGATCCGCGATCGGCATATCCATAAGAGGCGTTTTATCGAACGGCTAAGAGACGATTAGCACCGGCTTCGTCTCGCCGCGGCAATCGCAGCCTCCTGCTGC
Organism: Mesorhizobium sp. M0019; assembly: GCF_040323975.1. Lineage (NCBI taxonomy): Bacteria > Pseudomonadati > Pseudomonadota > Alphaproteobacteria > Hyphomicrobiales > Phyllobacteriaceae > Mesorhizobium > Mesorhizobium sp. M0019. Next base: position 136,479 of record NZ_JAMYVK010000001.1, read on the forward strand.
CGCAAGCGCTCGATCTTCGCACTCTGGCGAGCAGCCACGGTCGAGGCGACACGCTGCCCTCCCAACAGCCAGCCCGGAATGTTGGTGTGGACGACTTTGCCACGAGCGATGGCTGTCGCCGACATTTCGTCGGCGACCGCGCCTATCGCCACGTTGAGCTCGACGCAACTCATCTTGTCGTATTTCGCAGCATCAAAGGATGCCGGCAAAGGCGATGCGCAACTTCCGACAAACATGAGGCTGCATATCAGAGGCGTGGCCGTGGAGATCGCCTTCATTCCCTTATCAAGCACGTTGATGCCGGACGGGCGGATTTTCGGAGGGTTCTCGATTTAGGGCCGCGAAGCGCTCGCGAGGTTCCGCGTAACTGAAGCATGTGACCTCTACAATACTCTGTGCTGACCGACCTGTTTGTCTTCAAAGAATTCCGAGAGAGCCGCTGCCGTCTTGTCGGGGTGCTCTTCCGGGAAAAAGTGCCCGCCTTGGACAGCGCGTCCTGCCACTCTGTCGGCCCATTTCCTCCAGATGGCCAGCGGCCCGCCTTCTTGCGCATACCAGTTCTCCAGGGCGCCTTCGCCACTCCATAGCGCCAGTAGCGGACAGTCGATGCGACGACCGTTTGCGTGGTCCAACGCGTCATGTTCACGATCGATCGTCGCAGCGGCGCGATACTCTTCGCAGATGGCATGAATATGCGCGGGATCGCGAAGCGCATCAACATAGGCGTTCCTGACCTCTTTGGAGACCATTTTCGCTGACGATCCCCACTGCGTTATTGCATCGTCGACGACAGCATCGGGAGCCGCGCCGATCAGACGCTCCGGTAGGGGCTCCGGCTGGGCAAGAAGGTTCCAGGGCCAGAAGCCAAGCGCCAGTCTGGCATCCGCCCGATCCCATGTTGCGGCGGTGGGGATGATGTCGAGGACGGCGATTTTGAGCACTTTGTCGGGATGGTCCAGCGCCAGGCGATAGGCAACCCGCCCGCCACGATCATGCCCGGCAACCATGAACCGCTCAAAACCCACTTGCTTCATGGCCTGAACCATGTCGCCGGCCATGGCGCGTTTGGCGTATGGGCTATGATCGGCAGAGGAAATCGGACATCCGCTTTGCCCATAGCCTCGAAGGTCGGCGGCGACCACCGTGAAGCGGAGCGCCAAGGCTGCGGCGATATCCCTCCACATCAGATGCGTTTCTGGAAAACCGTGAAGAAGCAGCAGCGGCGGACCGGTGCCTCCGACCCTTGCGAAAATCGTCGTATCGTCCAGTCGTAGGCTGGTGGCTCTGAAACCTGCAAACACCGTCAGCCTCCTCCGCGCCCTTAGGAAAGCTCCCTAAGGGCGCTAACGGCCGCCTGGGGCGAAAACCCCGGCCGCGATGGCCAGGGTTCAAGCCGGCCAGTTGCTAGAATCGAAACCAGACCCAAACGCGCCTGCGGAAGCACCGCCTGCGCCGATAGCCATTTCGCCAGTAAACGCGACAGACCCTTCTCCAAGCGCGCCGGCGGCGCCGGCGCGGCCGGTGCCACCGGCGATGATAGACTGGTTGCAACTCTGCTTGAGTTTCGTCGTCGTCGAAGGTCTCGACATCCGGCGCCTCGAGTTCATCGAGAATGCCGCTTCTGGCAGTTGGAACGCCGGCCACTGCGTTGATTGGCCGAACTGTGCTTGCAAGGGCCGCGGCCCCGGCAATGCCAAACATTCCTGTCAAAAATAGCCGCCGATCCATGGAAACCTCCCAGTCTTCAACCAGCGATAGAACAAGCTAACGATGGGGAGATAGCGCAGTCGGTGCAAACGCCTAGTGCCGCACGGCGATTAGCGGTGGTCCGGTCGGCCGGAGGGTGTTGCCTCGTCCTCGAAGTGGGATGGCTACCTCGATCGACAAACACCCGGAGCTTTCTGAATGGATGGCGGGCCGAAAACAATGAAGATCGAATGACGTCTACGCCATAGCCACGCAATTTCACGCTACTCGCGGTGCAAGGAGGCTTGACTGCCATCCTACCAGAAGGTAGGTAAAAGCATGAGCAACTTGTCTACCACCTCTGATGCCATCCTGGCTTGTGCACGTTCACTGATCGTCGCTGGCGGCTATAACGGTTTCAGTTATGCCGACATTGCTGAAGTGGTCGGGATCCGTAAGGCGAGCATCCATCACCATTTCCCAAGCAAGGTCGATCTGGTTCGGACGCTGGTTGCGCGGTATCGCGAAGAAACTGAAGCGGGGATGACAAATGTCGAACTTCACGAATCCGATCCGCTCGAACAGTTGCGGATCTATGCCGGGTATTGGGAAGCTTGCATCGCGAACGCCAGCGCCCCGTTTTGTATCTGCGCGCTGTTGGCAAGCGAGCTCCCCGTGCTGCCCGAGGAAGTTGGCCTTGAGGTCCGGGCGCATTTCCGCTCGCTGTCGGCTTGGCTGACGTCCGTGATGGAGCGCGGTGCGCGGCACGGCCAATTTCGACTGATGAGTACCCCTCGTGCCGAGGCTGAAGCGTTCATGGCGACCGTTCACGGCGCGATGCTTTCAGCACGGGCCTATGGCGATCCGAAGGCATTCGCCGTCGTGACGGGCCCGCTCCTGGAGCGGCTCCGCGCTTCCCCCCGGATGCGGGCCTAGATCTCAACTAACCATAATAGCAATCACTCTGCGACGTTCGTCGAGAGTCCCTACCTACTAGTCGAAAGGACAATCCAATGACGGTTCACAGTGGCGATCTTTCCCGCGCCAGCCAGGAACAATGGCTCAAGCTTTATTTCTTCGCTCGGACGGCGTTCTCGGCTGTCTGGGTGGCGGCTGCCTTTACGGTGGGACAGCATTCCGGGGTGGTCGCGGCGGTTTTGCTCGTGGCTTATCCTGCATGGGATGCCCTGGCCAATTTTGTCGACGCATCGCGCAGCGGAGGATTGGGACAGAATCGCACCCAGACCATCAACGTCGTGGTCAGTGTGGCGACAACGCTCGCGGTCGTTTTTGCGCTGAAGATGAGCATGAATTGGGTGCTCGGGGTGTTCGGCCTATGGGCGATCCTGTCCGGCCTGCTTCAACTCGGCACCGCTGTCCGCCGTTGGAAGAGCTCTGGTGCGCAGTGGGCGATGGTCCTGAGCGGAGGGCAATCAGCACTGGCAGGCACGTTTTTCATCGCGCAGGCGCGGATGCCGATGCCGCCATCCATCACCAACGTGGCCGGCTATGCCGCAGTAGGCGCCCTCTACTTCCTGGTTTCGGCGGTGTGGCTGAGCGTGAGCCAATTGCGGCGGAAGGCTGCATAGGCCCGCGATCTTAAGCCATTGCCGGCGCGATGAGAGATGCTGTTACCTATGGGTCCGGAATGGACACATTCCGAAGTGGCGGAGAGGGAGGGATTCGAACCCCCGATGGGCTTGCACCCATGCCGCATTTCGAGTGCGGTGCATTCGACCACTCTGCCACCTCTCCGCGGTCATGGTCCGCCGTTGCCGGCGCGGCGCACTAGATAACGACTGGACAGGCAGGTTACAAGGGCCAATCTGCCCCGGCACCGCAGCTTCTGTCCGTGCTTCCTTGAGGCTCCGGTGGCCGTTGCTCGATATTTGCAAGGACTGGGCTCAACCCGTTCGCAGCTTGCCCGCGGCGCTTGCCTTGACTCAAGCCGAACCTTCGGTTAGGGACAGCGCGCAATCGGCGTGGAGGGATCTTCCGCGCCGCTTGTTTTTTGAACCCGCAGACTGACAAAAAGACGGCCGAACCGCCTGTGGCGGTTCATCAAGGCCGACCGAACAGCGAAAGGCAAAAAATGTTCGCAGTCATCAAAACGGGCGGCAAGCAGTATCGCGTTGCCGCCAACGATCTCCTGAAGATCGAAAAACTCGAAGCCAATGTCGGCGACATCGTCGAGATCGGTAATGTGCTCGCGCATGGCGAAGGCGAAAACGTCACGTTCGGCGCGCCGTTCGTGGATGGTGCGATGGTCACCGCCGAAGTCGTCGAGCAAGGCAAGAACCGCACCGTCATCGCCTTCAAGAAGCGCCGCCGGCAGAATTCGCGCCGCAAGATCGGCCATCGCCAGCTTTTGACCACCGTCAGGATTGCCGAAATCCTGCTGGGTGGCGCCAAGCCGGCGAAGAAGGCCGCCGCCAAGACCGAAGCGAAGGCCGAAGTTGCAGCCAAGACCGAGGCGAAGGCTGAAGCCGCGCCGAAGGCAGCAGCGAAGGCAGAGGCTGCGCCGAAGAAGGAAGCCAAAGCCGAGACGACCGAGGACAAGGCTGCCGAAGCCGCCGCGCCGTTGTTCAAGGCGCCGAAGGGCGAGCCGGACGACCTGACCGTGATCAAGGGCATCGGCCCGGTCGCCGCCGGCCAGCTCAACGAACAGGGCATCACCACCTTTGCCCAGATCGCCAAGCTGTCCGACAAGGACGTCGCCAAGATCGACGAGCACATGCCGTTCAGCGCCGACCAGATCAAGGACTGGCGCGAGCAGGCCAAGGAATTGGCGAAGAAGTAGAACGAACCGGCGCAATCGGCGCCGGATCGGACTTGAAACGGAACGCGAACGCGTTCATAAGATCGTTTAGGCGCCTCGCGGCGCATCGGAGTAGTTAGATGGCACACAAGAAAGCTGGCGGATCGTCGCGCAATGGTCGCGACTCCCATTCCAAGCGGCTCGGCGTGAAGAAGTTCGGTGGCGAAGCCGTGATTCCGGGCAACATCATCATTCGTCAGCGTGGCACGACGTGGCATCCCGGCACCAATGTCGGCATTGGCACGGACCACACGCTGTTTGCGCTCGAAGCTGGCGCAGTCACCTTCAACAAAAAAGCCAATGGCCGAACCTACGTATCGGTGAACCCGATGACGAAGGCAGCGGAGTAGCCGGTTCCGCACGAGAACACCGGCACCCATCTCGGGACCGGTGTCTGGCCAAGCCAGGAAATGGATCAGGGGAGATGGGTTTCCATCTCCCTTTTTTCTTGCCTGGAGGACTGACATGGTTGCCGAAGCGGAAGCGACAGACGACGAAAGTTACACGATAGATTGCCCGGTGCTCGCGACCGAGCGGCTGGTCATGCGTGCCCCGCGTGAAAGCGACATCGAGCAATTGGTGGCGCTCGCCGACAACCGCCATGTCGCGGAAATGCTGGCTCGCATGCCGCATCCCTATGGCGAGGCGGAGGCACGCGCTTTCCTGGCCATGACGGCATCGCGCCGGGCCGGAATCGCCTATGCGTTGACGCTGGCCGGCACCGAGACCTTCGTCGGCTGTGCCGGGCTCAACACTACGGATCGTGGGCTGGAGCTCGGCTACTGGATCGGCGAGCCGTACTGGAAACGCGGCTACGCGACGGAAGCAGCGCACGCACTGGTCGATCTTGCCTTCCAGAGAACCACGATCCAGGTGCTGCACGCCTCGACCCGGGTTATCAATCCGGCCTCGCGCCGGGTCATCCACAAATGCGGCTTCCAGTATGCCGGCCAGGGCATGCTGAACTCGATCGTTGCCGGTCAGGTGCCGGTCGAGCGCTACCGCCTCGATCGCAAGACCTGGACCAGCCTGCGGAACTGGGTGCATTTTTGATGGATGCGGCTCACGTCATCTCGAGCCAGACCGGCAAGTGGTCCGAACCGGCCGCTTGCCGGTCGACCCACAGGCGCCTCAGCGATTTGGCAAGCGAGGCGCTGGTGAAGACGTAGTCGATGCGCTTGTAGCGGCTGGTATCGCCCGGCCGCTTGGGGTCGACCCAGGTGACGAGATCGGCGCCGGCGGCGCCGAGGCGCGTGGCGGCATCGACGGCGAGGTCAGCGGTCACCGGCATGCCGAATTCATGGTCAGCCTGGCCGGCGAGTTCGACATGTTCCGGCGATCCGGCCAGCATGTTGAAGTCGCCCATGACGACGAAGGCTTCGGGACAAGGCAGGTCCGGCAAGCCGATCTCGGCGACGCCGGAGAGCCCGCCGCCCTCGAGCGGGTATTTCAACAGGCGCTGGCGCAGAAAGCGGATCTGGCTCAGCCGTTCAACCGGGCTGCGGTGGTCGAGATGGGTGGAATAGAAGCGGATCGGACCAAGCGGCGTTTCGATCAGCGCCTCCAGCGCGCCGCGCTGGAAGTTCATCGCCTCGACACTGCGGCTGCGCGGCAAAAGGAGATTGCGCGACAGATGGATCGGCGTCCTCGACAGCACCATGTTGCCGAGCTGGAAGGTGGTCGTGATGGCACGGCCGTTCTCCAGGCGCGAGCCGGCGTCGGCCTCGAAATTGCTGCCGTAGACGACGAAATAGTCGGGCAGCGCCTCGCCGAGCTCGGCCACCATGTCGCGGCCGCCATTCTTCGGGTTGGCGCGGGTGACCTCCTGCAGCGCGATCACGTCGGCGCCGCGCACGGCATCGGCGATACGGCCGACATCATAGCGGGCGTCGAGGCCGACGCCGTAGTGGATATTGTAAGTTACCAGCTTCATTCCGACATCTCGCGCTTGGAAGCCGAGGATCGATTTTCGGCAAGGGTCAACCAAATGGTACGCGTCCAGAGCTACGCGCGACGTTACAGTAGCAAAAACGGCCCTCGCCCTTCGACCCGCCTTGGTTTAGAGCAATCCCGCAAAGCCAATAGCAGAAACCATACAATCCGATGAAATTTCTCGATCAAGCCAAGGTCTACATCCGCTCCGGCGACGGCGGCGCCGGTTCGGTGTCGTTCCGGCGCGAAAAGTTCATCGAGTTCGGCGGCCCGGACGGCGGCGACGGCGGTCGCGGCGGCGATGTATGGGTCGAGGCGGTCGATGGGCTGAACACGCTGATCGACTATCGTTACCAGCAGCATTTCAAGGCCAAGACCGGGACGCACGGCATGGGCCGCAACATGACCGGCGCCAAGGGTGCCGACGTAACGCTGAAAGTGCCGGCCGGAACACAGGTCTTTGCCGAGGACAATGAGACGCTTATCTGCGATCTGACGGTCGTCGGCCAGCGCTTTCTGTTGGCCAAGGGCGGCAATGGCGGTTTCGGCAACCAGCACTTCAAGACCTCGACCAACCAGGCGCCGCGCCGCGCCAATCCCGGACTGCCGGGCGAAGAGCTCAACATCTGGCTCAGGCTGAAGCTGATCGCCGATGCCGGCCTTGTCGGGCTGCCCAACGCCGGCAAGTCGACCTTCCTGGCGGCGGTCACCGCGGCCAAGCCGAAGATCGCCGACTATCCCTTCACCACGCTGCATCCGGGCCTTGGCGTGGCCCGCATCGACGGTCGCGAATTCGTCATTGCCGATATTCCGGGCCTGATCGAAGGCGCGCATGAAGGTGTCGGCATCGGCGACCGCTTCCTTGGCCATGTCGAGCGCACGCGTGTCCTTCTGCATCTTGTCTCGGCGCAGGAAGAAAATCCGGCCAATGCCTACAAGACCGTGCGTGCCGAGCTCGAAGCCTACGGCAATGGGCTGACCGACAAGGTCGAAATCGTCGCGCTTTCCCAGGTCGACATACTCGATGCCGACGCACGCAAGAAAAAGACCGCCTCGCTGAAACGTGCCGCCGGCCGCGCGCCGATGCTGCTTTCGGCGGTCACCGGCGAAGGCGTCGAGGCGGTGTTGCGCGCGCTGATCGCTGTGGTGGCCGATGCACGCGAGGCTGTCGCTGCGCCGGTCGAGACGCGCTGGAACACATAGCCATGGCCGCGCAATCGCTGAAAAATTATCGGCGCATTGCCGTCAAGATCGGCTCGGCGCTGCTTGTCGACCGCACGACGGGCCTGAAGCGCGACTGGCTGGCCTCGCTTGCGGACGACATCGCCGTGCTGGCCAATGGCGGCGCCGAAATTCTCGTCGTGTCTTCGGGCGCGATTGCACTTGGCCGCACCATTCTCGGCCTCGGCAAGCGGGCGCTGAAGCTCGAGGAGAGTCAGGCGGCGGCCGCCGTCGGGCAAATCGCGCTGGCCGGCGCCTGGTCGGATGCGCTCGGCAAGAATGGCTTGAAATCGGGCCAGATCCTGCTGACGCTCGGCGACACCGAAGAGCGCCGCCGCTATCTCAACGCGCGGGCGACGATTTCGACACTGCTCAAGATGAAGGCGGTGCCGGTCATCAACGAGAACGATACGGTGGCCACCTCCGAAATCCGCTATGGCGACAACGACCGGCTGGCGGCGCGCGTCGCCACCATGATGGGCGCCGACCTTTTGGTGCTGCTCTCCGACGTTGACGGGCTCTACACGGCACCGCCGGCGCGTGACCCGCAAGCTCGATTCATTCAGGTCGTCGACCGCATCACCCCCGACATCGAAGCGATGGCGGGTGCCCCTGCTTCGGAATTGTCGCGCGGCGGCATGCGCACCAAGCTCGACGCCGGCAAGATCGCGACCGCCGCCGGCACCGCCATGATCATCACATCGGGCACGCGGCTGTCGCCGCTGCTGGCAATCGAGCGCGGCGAGCGTGCCACCTTCTTCCGGCCGAGCGCCAATCCGGTCAAGGGCTACAAGACCTGGATCGCCGGGCAGCTCGAACCGGCCGGCCGGCTGACCGTCGATGCCGGCGCCATCGGCGCGCTGCTCTCCGGCAAGTCGCTGCTGCCGGCCGGGGTCAAACTGGTCAGCGGCAATTTTGCGCGTGGCGACACGGTGGCGATCCTGTCGCCCGAGGGCCGCGAGATCGCGCGCGGGCTGGTTGCCTATGATGCCGCTGATGCCGTAAGGATCGCTGGCCTGAAGACGGCCGAGATCGAAACCGTGCTCGGCTGCGAGGCGCGTTCGGCGATGATCCACCGCGACGATCTTGTGGTGAGCCATGCCGGTGGCGAGCAAGTAGTCGGTGACCAGGTTACATAGCGGAGGATGAGCCATGCTGACGCTGCATGAAAAATCCCGGGATGATACCGTGGCGCTGATGGCCGATATCGGCCGCCGCGCGCGTGCCGCGGCCCGCCCGCTGGCCATAGCTGCGGCCGAGCGCAAGCACGCGGCGCTGATCGGCATGGCTCAGGCGATCCTTCGGCATGAGCAGGACATCCTCGACGCCAATGCCATCGACATCAGAAATGGCAGGGAGGCTGGCCTATCGGCAGCGTCGATGGATCGGCTGAAGCTCGATCCCGCCCGCATCCGCGCCATGGCAGACGGTATCAGCGAGATCGCCGGGTTACGCGATCCGGTCGGCGATGTCATTGCCGCATGGGACCGGCCGAACGGGTTGCATATCGAACGGGTGCGCACGCCGCTCGGCGTCGTCGGCGTCATCTATGAGAGCCGGCCTAACGTGACCGCCGATGCCGGCGCGCTCTGCCTCAAGGCGGGCAATCCGGTGATCCTGCGCGGCGGCTCGGATTCGGCGAATTCTTCCGCCGCTATCCATGCCTGCCTGGTCGAGGGGCTGAAGGCAGCCGGGCTGCCGGAGGATGCCATACAATTGGTGCCGACCACCGATCGCGCCGCCGTCGGCGAAATGCTGAAAGGACTTTCCGGCAATCTCGAGGTCATCATTCCGCGCGGCGGCCGCAGCCTGGTCGAGCGTGTGCAGAACGAGGCACGGGTGCCGGTCTTCGCGCATCTCGAGGGCATCTGCCATCTCTATATCGACCGATCGGCCGATCTCGACATGGCGGTCAAGATCGCGGTCAATGCCAAGATGCGGCGCACCGGGGTGTGCGGTGCTGCCGAGACGCTGCTGGTCGACCGTGCCGCCGCCGGCACGCACCTGGTGCCGATCCTCGAGGCCTTGCGGGCGGCAGGCTGCGAGATCCATGCCGATGCCGAGGCGCTGAGGCTTTATGCCGATGCCCAGCCCGCGACCGATGCAGACTGGGTGACCGAGTATCTCGATGCCATCATTGCGGTGAAGCTGGTCGACGGCATTGGCGGCGCCATCGAGCATATCGAGACGTTTTCCTCGCATCACACCGAGGCGATCATCGCCGAGGACGCCACAGCGGTCGACCGGTTCTTCAACGAGGTCGATTCGGCGATTCTTCTGCACAACGCCTCGACCCAGTTTGCCGATGGCGGTGAGTTCGGCATGGGCGCCGAGATCGGCATCGCCACCGGCAAGATGCATGCACGCGGGCCGGTCGGCGTCGAGCAACTGACCTCGTTCAAATATCGCGTGCGCGGGTCGGGACAGGTGAGGCCTTGAAACTGTTCTCAGTCAGAGCCTGAGACGTGCGCCCAGCCACCCCCCTCTGTCCTGCCGGACCCGGCCCTTCGCTGTCGCTCCGGGCGTTCGTCGTTCGGAAAGCCAAGCAATTGGCTTTCCGTCCGCTACGCGGACCACGCCTCACCCCCCTCAGGGGGGGAGATTGGCTGTCATTTCTGATTTCGCCAATCGGCGGCGTTGCAAGATTTGCGCCTGCGATGAAGCTGACAATCTCCCCCCTTGAGGGGGAGACGCCCGGCGCGGCAGAGGGGGGTGCTTGACGCATGCTTGCCTTGTCCGAACATGCCATATCCTCCCGCTATCTCAAGATGCCGCATGCCGGGAAAGGCGTGGCGGTCGGGCTGTTCGGCGGTTCGTTCAACCCGCCGCATGCCGGCCATGCGCTGGTCGCCGAGATCGCACTCAGACGCCTTGCGCTCGATCAGCTGTGGTGGATGGTGACGCCCGGCAATCCGCTCAAGAATGCCGGAGACCTGGCGCCGCTGGCCGAGCGGCTGCAGCTATCCGAAAAGATCGCGAAGAACCCGAAGATCAAGGTCACCGCATTCGAGGCGGCCCACCGCGTCCGCTTCACCGCCGACACGCTGGCGCTGGTCAAGGCGCGTAACCCGGGCGTCGATTTTGTCTGGATCATGGGCGCCGACTCGCTTCGCGACTTCCACCGCTGGCAGCGCTGGCGCCGCATCGTGATGACGTTTCCGATCGCGGTGGTCGACCGGCCAGGTGCGACGCTGTCGTTCCTGTCGTCGGTGGTCGCCAAGACCTTCGACTATGCCCGCGTCGACGAAGGCGACGCACCGCGGCTCGCCCGCATGACGGCGCCGGCCTGGACCTTCATCCACGGCCCGCGTTCGTCGCTGTCGTCGAGCGCGATCCGCAAGGTGGCAAAGGGATAGGAGTCTCCTTTTCCCCCTGTGGGTCCCCTTGTGGGAGAAGGTGGCCGAGCGAAGCTCGGTCGGATGAGGGTTGCTGGAATGATCGCTATCTTGAAGAACTAAGCACTTAAAATCCCTCGGTCTTTTTACGCTGCATTTCTTCCAGCACCCCTCATCCGTCTCGGCGCTACGCGCCGATCCACCTTCTCCCACAAGGGGAGAAGGTAAGTCCGGTGATGTCGCTTTTGCCGCTGCCTTGACCTGCTTGATGGGCGATCCTCGGTCATGACGATTCTCGAGCGCGACCAGGACAAGAACGGTCTAGGGCAGCCGGCGCCGTCGATCGCCATTGCCAGCATCGTTTTGTCGATGGCGCTGATCGCCGTCGGCAATGGGCTGATGTTCGCCTATATCCCAGTCCGGCTCGGCGCCGAGGGCTTCGATCCGACATGGGCGGGGCTGATCGTCACCGGCCTTTCGGCTGGCGGCCTCGCCGGCTGCATCCTGACGGGGCCGCTGGTGCGGCGTGTCGGCCATGCCCGCGTGTTCATGGTGCTGTCGGCGCTGATCGTGCTGTCCAACGCCGCGGTCGGCGCCGGGCCGCACCCATTGCCATGGATCGCTGCACGGGCACTCTACGGCTTTGCCATATGCGGCCTGTTCATTGTCGCGCAGAGCTGGCTGAACGATGTCGTCGCCAACGCCATCCGCGGCCGGGTCATGGCTATCTTCTACGTTGCCTATGTCGCCGGACTGGGCGTCGGCTACTCGACGCTGGCGTTGATCGATATCCGCGCGGCCGACGCGCCGCTGATCGGCATTGCCTTCACCGCGCTGTCGATCCTTCCCGTCGGGCTGACGCGGCTTGCGCAGCCGCCGGCGCCGCAAGCGGCGTCCGTGGCGCTTGGCCGCGCCTGGCGGATCTCCCCGGTCGGCGTTGCCGGTATGCTTGCCGTCGGCGGCCTGTCGATGACGATCTCGGGTTTTGCGCCGATCCATGCCACGGCCAAGGGCTACAGCCAGGCCGACGTCGCCTTGCTGCTTTCGGCAATGCCGGTCGGCACGCTGATCCTGCAGATTCCGCTCGGCTGGATTTCCGACCGCACCGACCGGCGCTTTGTGCTGATCGCGGCGTCGGCGCTTGCCGCCGCGGCGGGCCTGTTTGCCCTCGGTTTCGACGGCGGCGCGCTGGCGGCGCTGCTCGTCATCTATGTGGTCTGGGACGGCGCCTCGGAATCGATCTATTCGCTTGCCAGCGCCCATGCCGGCGACCGCGCCGGCAAGGACGACATGGTGGCGTTGTCGAGCTCGCTTTTGTTTGCCTGGTCGCTATCCGGCTTCGTCGTACCCGGCATTGTGACCGGACTTTCCGCCGTCTACGGCACGCAGGCCTTCATCTATGTGGCAATCGTCATTGCCACCGCCTACTGCCTGTTCGTTCTCTGGCGCGTCGTCATGGTCCGGCCGGTGCCCGCCACCGAGACCGGCAGTTTCGCGCCAATGACGGCGCAGGCGCCGTTGCCTGTCGATCTCGCCTTCGCGCCCGAAGATCAGCGCGGGCGCGGAGAGCTTTGAGGGCCATCTGCCGGCCGGGTTCAAATGCTCTATTGCTGCGTGGCTGAGGCCTCCGGCTGCGGCACTTGCGGCGCCGGTGCCGGGATTGAAAGGCCTTCGGCATCGAACGCTTGCTTGACGCTCTTGGTGAGGTCGATCTGGGCGGCGAAGAAATCGGCAGCCGCCGTCCAGTAGCGCAAGGTGATGGCGACGGTGCTGTCGCCGACGGTCGCGACAAAGGCGATCGGCGCCGGCTGCCGCCTGACGCGCCGGTCGGCGGCGGCGACACCGAGCATGGTCTTCTGCGCAAAATCGATGTCGTTCCAGGAGCCGATGCTGAGCGTGATGTCGCCGCGGCGCACACCGTTGCGGGTGAAATTGCGGACCGGCTGGTTCCACAGGGTCGAGTTGGGTGCAAGCACGTAGACGCCTTCGACCGTCCTCAGCGTTGTGGCAAACAGCCCGATCTCCTCGACGGTGCCGGATATCGCGCCGACTTCGACATATTCGCCGATGCGGAACGGCCGCAGCGCCAGGAGCATGATGCCGGCGGCAATGTTCTGCAGCGTGCCTTGCAGCGCCAGGCCGATGGCCAGGCCGGCGGCACCGATAGCGGCAATGATCGAAGCCGTCTGCACGCCGAACTGGCCGAGAACCATGATCACGACCAGTCCCAGGATGGCGTAGCGGACGACCTGCGAGAAGAAATGGCGGAGCGTTTCGTCGAAGCCGCTGATATGGCCGAGGCCGGCATAGATCGAACGCTCGGCGAGGCCGGCGACGATGTAGCCGATGACCAGCAGGATGACGGCGCCGACCGCCGAAAGCGAGTAGGAGACGATCAGCGTGCTGAGTTGCGCCAGGCCGGATTGCACGGTGAGGAGGGCGTTCTGGGGATCGATCGGCATGTCGGGATTCCGGTTCGTGGATGAGCCGATAACCGCTGCGGGGCGAGGCGGTTCCGATTTTCTGGCCCGAAAAGCCGGATATTCGGCCGCTGCCGGGTGCCTGCTTGCGAGCGGTGTCTTGAAACTGCAACCTAACTCTGCCTATCTAAGCAGTGTCACCTGATTTCAGAGGTGATTTGGTTGTTCTTGCTGCGAAAGGAAATACACTGAGAACAGCACTGCGGAAGAAGGCCGACATCGTGCCTTCGCCGGCCGGGATCAGCGTAAACGACGCCGTGTCCCGCGCCATCAAGACAGTCCTTGCCAGTCTGGAAGACTCCAAGGCCGAAAACATCGTCTCAATCGATATTCAGGGGAAATCGAGCCTCGGCGACTACATGGTCGTCGCATCGGGCCGATCGCACCGTCATGTCTCGGCTGTTGCCGATCATCTCCTCAAGGCGCTGAAGGATGCCGGGCTCGGCACGGCGCGCGTCGAGGGGCTGGCTGGCGCCGACTGGGTCCTGATCGATTCGGGCGACATCATCGTCCATGTCTTCCGTCCCGAGGTCCGCGACTTCTACAATCTCGAAAAGATGTGGCAGGCGCCCGATCTCGAGGAGGAGACCCTCCACTGAGCCGTATTCGTCTTGATGTATGTCGTTGTTCGACATGCATCAGCGGCTCTTCGAGGCAGGGATGAAGATTACGGTTCATGCCGTGGGCCGAATGAAAGCCGGCCCCGAGAAGCAGTTGGCCGACCGCTATTTCGAGCGTTTTGCCAGGAGCGGTCCTGCCGTAGGCTTCGAATTCGCCGGGATCGTCGAGATTGCGGAAGGTCGCGCGCAGACGGCCAATGAGCGCCGGCGCGAGGAAGGCCAGAAGCTGCAGACGCACTTGCAACCGGGCACGGCGCTGATGCTGCTGGATGAGCGCGGCAAGAACCTTTCCTCCGAGGATTTCGCCGGCCGCATAGGTTCGCTGCGCGATGGCGGGCGCAAGGCGCTGGTGATCGCCATTGGCGGCGCCGACGGCCATGACCAGTCACTGCGCGACCTGGCTGATCTGACGGTGTCGCTCGGCGCGCTGACCTGGCCGCATCAGCTGGTCCGCGTGATGCTGGGCGAGCAGCTTTACCGGGCGGCCACGATCCTTTCCGGTCACCCCTACCATCGTTCATGAAGTCGGCTCCGTCGGCGAATTGATGCCAGCCGCCCGGATTTTTGCCCCAATGCTCATCGACAGTTTGGGCTCATGGGGTTTGCGGATGGCGGCCGGGGCTCGAACATGGTTGATGGTTCGTTAACGAAGCCGCGCATAGAGTTAGGCTTCAATGTCTGAAGACCGGAAATCACGAACGGGCTCCTGGCGCGTGCGCTACGGCATCGCCGTGGCGACGATCGCGCTTTCGCTCGGCGTCGCGCGGGCCGAGAACACGCTCGACCTGGCGCCCGACCCGGACCAGAGCCGCGCCGAATACGAAAAAGTATCGAAAGAGATCACGCTGTCGTCCGAGCGGCTGGCCAAGCTCGCCGCCGACATAGCGGCTGTCAAGAAGGACCACGCCTCGATCACCGCGGCGCTGATCCAGTCGGCGATGACCGAGCAGAAGCTCGGCCAGGACATCGAGGACATTGGCGGCAAGCTGGAAGGGCTGAAGGCGCAGGAGCAGAAGATCCGCGCCTCACTGGCCGCCAGACGCGACGTTCTGGCCGAAGTGCTCGGCGCGCTGCAGCGCATGGGGCTCAATCCGCCGCCGGCGATCCTGGTCAAGCCGGAGGACGCATTGTCGTCGGTGCGCAGCGCCATCCTGCTCGGTGCCGTGGTGCCGGAACTGCGCCAGCAGACCGACATGTTGCTGGCCGACCTCAAGGAGCAGTCGCGGGTGACGGCCTCGATCGAGGCCGAACGGGCGCGGCTGACGGCAGCTGTCGGCGAGCAGGCGGCGGAAAAAAAGCGGCTCGGCATGCTGCTCGAAGCCAAGCAGAAGCTCGCCGCCGATACGCAAACCGCGCTGGCCGCCGAAAAGCAGCGGTCCGCGACGCTGGCGGCCAAGGCCGGCAGCCTGAAAGAACTGATCGCCTCGCTCGAGGCCGACAGAGCCCGCAAGGCGGCGGATGCGGCCAAGGCAGCCGAGCAAAAGACGGCCGACGCCGACAAGGGCCCGGCATCGGCTGCGGCGCCGACGGAATTGGCCTCGCTGCCGGTGCCGGAGAGCAACAGGCTCACCGCTGCCGCGCCGTTTTCCGCGCTTCAAGGGCAGATCGCGCTGCCGGTCACCGGCAGGATCAAGCGGCGCTTCGGCGCCAACGATGGTAACGGCGCGGTGATGCTCGGTGACATGGTTGCGACACAATCGGGAGCCATCGTCACAGCGCCGGCGGATGGAAATGTGCTTTATGCGGGGCCTTTCCGCTCTTACGGTCAACTCTTGATCCTGAATGCGGGTGACGGCTATCATGTCGTCCTGGCGGGGATGAGCAGAATCAGCGTCGCGTCTGGCCAGTCGGTGCTCGCAGGTGAGCCGGTCGGCGCGATGGGAGAGGCCCGGGTGGCGAGCACCTCGGCATCGAAGAATGGAAATGCCACGCCGGAGCTCTATGTCGAGTTCCGCAAGGATGGAAAACCCGTCGATCCGGCCCCATGGTGGGCGGACCGTTTTTCTGGAAGGACGTGAATGATGCGGAAACTGTCGCTTCTGTTTGCCGGTGCGCTGATGGGTGCATCGGCGATGAGCCTGGTCTATGGCGCGCCCGGCTCGACAGCGAAGGCTGCGGGCTCCGTGACCTATAAGCAACTGGCGATCTTCGGCGATATCTTCGAACGGGTACGGGCGAATTATGTGACGCCGCCCGACGACAAGTCGCTGGTTGAAAATGCCATCAACGGCATGCTGTCGTCGCTCGACCCACACTCCTCCTACATGAATGCCGAAGAAGCGCAGGACATGCGCGTGCAGACCAAGGGCGAATTCGGCGGCCTCGGCATCGAGGTCACCATGGAGAACGACCTGGTCAAGGTGATCACGCCGATCGACGATACGCCGGCCGCCAAGGCAGGCGTGCTCGCCGGCGACTATATCGCCAAGATCGACGGCGAGGAGGTCCGCGGCCTGACGCTCAACGACGCTGTCGAGAAGATGCGCGGGCTGGTCAATACGCCGATCAAGCTCACCATCCTGCGCCAGGGCGCCGACAAGCCGATCGAACTGACCGTCGTGCGCGATATCATCAAGGTCAAGGCGGTCAAGTTCCGGGTCGAAAACGACATCGGCTACATGAAGATCACCTCCTTTACCGAAAAAACCTATGACGACCTCGAGAATGCCATCGACACCATCAAGAAGCAGGTGCCGAACGACAAGCTCAAGGGCTACGTGCTCGACCTGCGCCTCAATCCGGGCGGTTTGCTCGACCAGGCGGTGAGCGTGTCGGATGCCTTCCTCGACCGTGGCGAGATCGTCTCGACGCGCGGCCGCGACCCGAAGGACGTCACCCGCTTCGACGCGCGGGCCGGCGACGACATCGGCGGCAAGCCGCTGATCGTGCTCGTCAATGGCGGCTCGGCCAGCGCATCGGAAATCGTTGCCGGCGCGCTGCAGGATCTGCGCCGCGCCACCGTGGTCGGCACGCAGTCCTTCGGCAAGGGTTCGGTGCAGACCATCATTCCGCTCGGCGAGAACGGGGCACTGCGGTTGACGACGGCGCTCTATTACACGCCGTCCGGCAAGTCGATCCAGGGCAAGGGCATCACGCCCGACATCAAGGTCGACCAGCCGCTGCCGGCGGAACTGCAGGGCAGGGACCTGACGCGCGGCGAATCGGACCTCAAGGGCCATATCAAGGGCGCCGACGAAAGCACGACCGGTTCGGGCTCGGCCGCCTATGTGCCGCCGGAACCCAAGGACGATTTGCAGCTCATCTATGCCGAGCAACTGCTGCGCGGCCAGAAGACCGATCCGGCGTTCCCGCCGAATCCGCAAAAGGCCGTGTTGAACCAGTAAGGGCGGGCAAGCCGGGCCAAACAGGTCTGGCTGCCTGAGCGAAGCGATGCGATGCTGCCGGGGCCGCGAGGCTCCGGCAGTTTGATTCGGGGGCCGCGGCCGGCATGCTGCGCGTCCAGTGAAGCAAGGGGACGCGCCGACATTTTGGATTTTGCGCCTCCGGAGAAGGTTTACTTCGGGGATGCACGCCGGGGGGTGCGGGCTTGGCTGATATCGGCAAGGACATAGAACGACCTCTCGGACAGGCGATCCGGCTGCCGCGCTCAGGCAGCGGGATCAGCGCCGGTGCGGTCGCGGCCGCGCTTGTCGTGCTGTCCGTGGTCGGCGTCTCCAGCGCCATCGCCTTGCGAGACAAGCCGTTCCGGAAGCTGCAAGAAGTAGCCGTTTCGACGCCGAAGACGCCGGCGGCGGATACCGCCGCCGCGCCCGCCAAGGCGACGCCCGAAATGGCTGCGCCAAGCAACGCAAGTGGGGCCAACGTAAGCGGGCCGAAGATGGGCGGTCCGCAGATCATCCATGTCCAGACCGAGGGGGGCGACGGTCCACCCGAGGCCATAGTCATCCGCGACCCTTCGACGATCGGCCAGAACCTCAGGATCGCGCACATTCCCGACAAGGCGCTGGTCGAGGCCAGCGAAACCGGTCCGTTGCCGATCCGCGCCGCCGACGGCAGGCGCCCGTTCGATGTCTATGCGCGGCCGTGGTCCGGGGCTCGCGGTGCACGCGTCGCGCTCGTCATCGGCGGGCTTGCCGTGTCGCAGACCGGCACGCAGGCAGCCATCGCCAAGCTGCCGGCGGAAGTGACGCTGGCCTTCGCGCCGCAAGGCAACAGCATCGGCCGCTGGATGCAGGTGGCGCGGCAGAGCGGCCATGAGGTCATCATGCAGGTACCGCTTGAGCCGTTCGACTATCCGAACGTCAATCCCGGCCGTAACACGCTGACCGTGGCTGCAACGCCGGACGAGAATTTGAAGAATTTACGCTGGGCGCTGTCGCGAACGACCAACTACACCGGCGTCATGAACTATATGGGCGCCCGCTTTTCGGCCGACGCGACGGCGATGGGGCCGTTGATGGCCGAGCTTGGCAAGCGTGGTCTGGCCTATGTCGACGACGGTTCGTCGGCGCGCAGCCTGGCACCCGAACTGGCGCTGAAGGACGGCGTGCCGTTCGTCGGCGGCGATACGGCGATCGATGCGGTGCAGGACCGCGGCGCCATATTGAAGAAACTGGATGGGCTGGAAGCGACGGCACGGGCGAAAGGGTTTGCCGTCGGCATCGGCTCGGCTTTCGACCTGACGGTGGATACCGTGTCTTCCTGGGTGACCGAGGCCAAGAAGCGTGGCATCGAGATCGTGCCGGTTTCGGCGGTGGCCATAGATCCGGAAAAAGGCTGAGATGGCAAAGAACAAGCTCGTTGACCCCGAGACGCTGCCCTACCGGCCCTGCGTAGGGGTGATGGTCCTCAATGAGGCCGGCCTGGTCTGGGTCGGCCGTCGCATTGCCGAGCCGGACAGCGAATTCGCTGGAACGACGCAGCTCTGGCAGATGCCGCAGGGCGGCATCGATGATGGCGAGGAGCCGCTGCCCGCGGCGGCGCGTGAACTTTACGAAGAGACCGGCATGCGCTCGGTGTCGCTGCTGGCCGAGGCGCCGCACTGGATCAAATACGACCTGCCGGCGCATCTGGTCGGCGTCGCCTTCAAGGGACGATATCGCGGCCAGACGCAGAAATGGTTTGCCTTCCGTTTCCACGGCGACGAAACCGAGATCGCGATCAATCCGCCGCCGGGTGGCCACAAGGCCGAGTTCGACCGGTGGGCGTGGCGGCCGATGCTGGAATTGCCGGGCCTAATCGTGCCGTTCAAGCGCAAGGTCTACGAAGACGTGGTGGCGGCGTTCCGGCACCTGGTGGCGTAGCCGCCGGCCTTCCGTTAAAACAGGTCGGCATGAACGACATCTCCAGCAAATCTCTTCCGCCGACCGTCACCCTGGGCGAACCGATCAGCGAAGCCGCGGCAGGGGCGATCCTGACCATCGATCTCGGCGCCGTCCGTGAGAACTACCGGCGGCTGAAGGCGCGGCTGGGCGGCGTCGGCTGTGCTGGAGTGGTCAAGGCCGACGGCTATGGGATTGGCGCGGCGCCGGTGGCGGCGGCGCTGATGGGTGAGGGCTGTAATACTTTCTTTGTTGCGCATTTGGCCGGCGGCATCTTGCTGCGCAAGGCGCTCGGCTCAGACCCGGCCATTTATGTGCTGAACGGCATTCCGCCGGGTGCGGAAAGGGAAGCGGTTGCGGCAGGGCTTTGCACCGTACTCAACAGCGCCAGCCAGCTCTCGGCATGGCGTGAAGCGGCGGGGCGGGTGGGCCGCAAATTGCCAGCCGCCGTCCAGGTCGACAGCGGCATGTCGCGGCTCGGCATGACGCCATCCGAGGTGAAGGCAGTCGCGCAGGATCCGCAGGCTTTCGACGGTGTCGAATTGACGTTCGTGATGAGCCATCTCGCCTGCGCCGATGAACCCGAGCAGCCGGCCAACGAGCGGCAGCGGCTGGAATTCGAACGGCTGCGCCGGATGCTGCCGGAAGCGCCGGCTTCCTTTGCCAATTCATCAGGCATTTTTCTCGGGCAGCGCTATCACTACGACCTCGTTCGTCCGGGTGCCGCTCTCTATGGCGTCAATCCGACGCCGGCGAAGGACAATCCGATGCTGCCGGTGGTGCGATTGCAAGCCAAGGTCATCCAGACGCGGATATTGGAGGCCGGCGCCGGTGTCGGCTACGGTCACACTTTCCACACCAAGGCTCCGCTTGCCGCGGCTACGATTTCGCTCGGCTATGGCGATGGCTGGCATCGACGCGCCGCTTCCTCCGCCTGGCTCGAAAATGTGCGGCTGCCCTTCGTCGGCCGGGTTTCGATGGATTCGATCATCCTCGACATTTCCGCATTGCCGCCCGGCAGGCTGAAGGCCGGCGACCTCGTCGAACTCATTGGACCGTCGTCGCAGACGGTGGACCAGGTAGCCGGCCAAGCCGGCACCATCGGCTATGAGGTCTTGACCAGCCTCGGCCACCGTTTCCACCGGCGCTATGTGAATGGCTAGGACGCAAGGTTGTTGTCCTCACGCATGTCTTTTCCCTAAGCATCGGCACTTGGCTGACGCCACAGAATCCGGCAGACATGAGGCGGCGATGATCCCGGTCTCGAATCCCGACGAGATGCCGCCGCGGAGAACCAAACGATGAAGATCTTCGTGCTGGGCGGCGGCGTGATCGGGGTCACCACCGCCTATTTTCTTGCCGAGGCCGGTCATCAGGTGACGGTGATCGATCGCCAGAAAGGCCCGGCGCTGGAAACCAGCTTTGCCAATGCCGGCGAGATCTCGCCCGGCTATGCCTCGCCCTGGGCCGGGCCCGGCGTTCCGCTGAAGGCCATCAAATGGCTTTTGATGAAGCACGGTCCACTGGTGGTGCGACCGGCCCTCGATCCGCATATGTGGATGTGGCTGGTCAAGATGCTGCGCAATTGCACGGCTGAACGCTACGCGCTGAACAAGGCGCGCATGGTGCCGCTGGCCGAGTACAGCCGCGACACGCTGAAGGCGCTGCGCGAGGCGACCGGCATCGCCTATGACGAGCGCGCCAAGGGCACGCTGCAGCTCTTCCGAACGCAAAAGCAGATCGACGGCGTCGGCGGCGATGTCGAGGTGCTGAAGGCCTATGGCGTCCCCTACGAGGTCCTCGACCCCGACGGCTGCATTGCGGCCGAGCCTGGGCTGGCCGGCGTGCGCGAAAAATTCGTCGGTGGCCTGCGGTTGCCCGGCGACGAAACCGGCGACTGCAAGATGTTCACCGACAGGCTTGCCAAGCTTTGCGCGGTACGCGGCGTCACCTTCGAATACGACACGGAGATACGGCGCGTCGTCAAGAAGCGCGATCGCATCACCAACGTCAGCACCAGCAAGGGCTGGATGGTCGCTGATGCCTATGTGATGGCGATGGGCAGCTATTCGGCACGGTTCATGCGCATGCTGAAGCGGCCCATCCCGGTCTACCCGGTCAAGGGCTATTCGATCACCCTGCCGATCAAGGACGCCGCCGCCGCACCGGTCTCGACCGTGATGGACGAGAGCTACAAAGTAGCGATCACCCGGCTCGGCGACCGTATCCGGGTCGGCGGCACGGCGGAGATTTCCGGCTTCGACCTGCGGCTGCACGAATCGCGGCGGCGCACGCTCGAACATTCGGTCGGCGACCTGTTTCCGGGCAGCGGCGACATGCGATCGGCGACCTTCTGGTGCGGGCTGCGGCCGATGACACCCGACGGGCCGCCGCTGATCGGCCGCACCGATTTCTCCAATCTCTATCTCAACACCGGCCATGGCACACTCGGCTGGACCATGGCCTGCGGCTCGGCCAAAGTTCTGGCCGACATCATCTCCAGCCGGGTGCCGGACATCGACGTCGGCGATCTCGGGCCCGGACGATACGCCAAGTAAGACGCCCACCAGCTAAGACAGCCAGCGGCCGGCAGGCTCACGCAAACAAACCCCTGTCCCGTTCGACGGCCTTGGTAATGAAGCTCGCGACGACCTGGACGCGGCGCAGCGGCCTGACCGATTCATGATAGACCAGCCAGTAGGCGCGGCGTATGGGTGCGACGATATCGAGAGGCACCAGCTCCGGCATCGAGCGGGCAACGAAGGTGTGCAGGATGCCGATGCCGGCGCCGGAACGCACTGCTTCGGCCTGGCCGAGCGCGGAGGAAATAGCGAAGCTGGTGCGCCAGTCGGGGCTGAATTCGGCCGCGTAGTCGAGCGAGCGACTGACGATCAGGTCCGGCACGTAGCCGATCAGCGTATGCTGGCCTAGCTCGGCGGCGGTTCCGGGCAGGCCATGGGTGTCGGCGTAGGCCCGCGACGCGAACAGGCCGAGCGTGTAGTCGACCAGCTTTCCCGCCACCAGGCGGCCTTCCGTCGGCCGTTCGACGGTGATGGCAATGTCGGCCTCGCGCCGGGACAAAGAGAAGGAGCGTGGCACCGGCACCAGCTGGATGGTGAGCTCACGGTGCAGAGCGGTCAGCGCGCCGAGGCGCCTGGCCAGGAAGGCGACGCCAAAGCCATCCGGCGCGCCGATGCGCACGGTGCCCGAGACGTCGTCGCCTTCGCCTGAAACGGTCGAGCGCGCGGCGATCATGTCGCCCTCCATGCGTTCGGCAATCTCGAGGAAACGCTCGCCCGCCGGCGTCAGCTCGCTGCCGGTGGTAAGCCGGCGAAACAGTTTTGTCCTGAGCGCATCCTCGAGGGCGGCAATGCGGCGCGAGACGGTCGCGTGATTAAGCTCCAGCCGCCTGGCGGCGCCGAGGATCTGGCCGGCCCGCGCTACGGCAAGGAAGATACGGGCATCATCCCAGTTCATGAGGGTGGTCCTGGCGATAACGATCAAAACCGCGTTCCTTCGCGCCCCCCTCTGTCCTGCCGGACATCTCCCCCTCAAGGGGGGAGATTGGCAGTTTCGCCGCAGGCGTCTTTCTTGCCGCGGTGAAGATTTCCGAAGGCGGGCGTGACAGCCAATCTCCCCCCTTGAGGGGGAGATGTCCGGCAGGACAGAGGGGGGCGGTGAAGGAACTCAATCTCAATCCTTGCTGCTGGGGACCTGCATTCTTCCTATTTGCGAGAATTGATGCTCTGCCGTCAACCGCTATCTATTCTCCGCACAACGGTTGCGTTTTCGCTCGCGTTGCCATCGCTCCCGCAAAGGCGGACAATGCCTCATCACGAACCAGGGAGAGAGACCATGATCGAATACGGTCATTTCATCGGCGGCAAGCGCGTCGCCGGAACCAGCGGCCGCAAGCAGGACGTCATGCAGCCGATGGACGGCACGGTGCGCGGCACGGTGGCGCTGGCTTCGCAGGCGGAATTGCGCGCGGCGGTCGAAAACGCCAAGGCCGCACAGCCCGGCTGGGCGGCGACCAATCCGCAGCGACGCGTACGCGTCCTGATGCGGTTCCTCGAGCTGGTCGCCAAGGAGTATGACGCGCTGGCCGAGATATTGGCGCGCGAACACGGCAAGACCATCGCCGACGCCAAGGGCGACATCCAGCGCGGCCTCGAAGTGGTCGAGGTCTGCATCGGTGCGCCGCATATGATGAAGGGCGAGTTCACCGATGGCGCCGGCCCCGGCATCGACGTCTATTCGATGCGCCAGCCGCTCGGCGTCGTCGCCGGCATCACGCCGTTCAATTTTCCGGCGATGATCCCGTTGTGGAAGATCGCGCCGGCCATCGCCTGCGGCAATGCCTACATCCTCAAGCCGTCGGAGCGCGATCCGGGCGTGCCGATGCGGATTGCCGAACTGTTCATCGAGGCCGGTCTGCCGGCGGGCATCCTTAATGTCGTCAACGGCGACAAGGAAGTGGTCGACGCCATCCTCGACGATCCCGACATCAAGGCCATCGGTTTCGTAGGCTCGACACCGATCGCCCAGTACATCTATTCGCGCGGCTGCGCGGCCGGCAAGCGCGTGCAGTGCTTCGGCGGCGCCAAGAACCACATGATCATCATGCCCGATGCCGACATGGATCAGACCGTCGACGCGCTGATCGGCGCCGGCTACGGCTCGGCCGGCGAGCGCTGCATGGCGATCTCGGTGGCCGTCCCGGTCGGCAACGACACCGCTAACCGGCTGATGGAAAGACTGGTGCCGCGCGTCGAGAGCCTGAAGGTCGGTCCGTCGACGGATTCTTCCGCCGATTTCGGCCCGCTGGTGACGGCGCAGGCGTTGGAACGGGTCAAATCCTATGTCGACACCGGCGTCAAGGAAGGCGCCAAGCTGGTCGTCGACGGCCGCGGCTTTTCCATGCAGGGCTACGAGAACGGCTACTATATGGGCGGCTGCCTGTTCGACAATGTGACCGCCGACATGCGCATCTACAAGGAAGAGATCTTTGGGCCGGTGCTGTCGGTGGTGCGCGCACCGACCTACGAGAACGCCATCAAGCTCGCCAACGAGCACGAGATGGGCAATGGCGTTGCCATCTTCACCCGCGACGGCGATGCGGCGCGCGACTTCGCCTCGCGGGTTCAGGTCGGCATGGTCGGCATCAACGTGCCGATCCCGGTGCCGATCGCCTACTACACCTTCGGCGGCTGGAAGGCGTCCTCCTTCGGCGACCTCAACCAGCACGGGCCGGACGCGTTCCGCTTCTACACCAAGACCAAGACGGTAACGTCGCGCTGGCCGTCCGGCGTGAAGGATGGTGCCGAGTTCGTCATCCCGACGATGAACTGACCGAACGATCCGTTTGCGTGTCCTCGCTTCCGGTTGCGGGCGCGCGAAGACAGACCGCGAGAAAGGCCCGGGCTCTGAGTCCGGGCTTTTTTGTCGCCGTCTTCATTGGCATGAACACTAATGTGATGGAACCAAGAAGGCAGCAATCTTCTTAGGTTGCAGTCCTGCCGCGAAGGAGACGCTGGCAGATCAACCAACGGCGCTGGTGACGGCTCCGGGGGATATCGTCCGGCGCAAAGGAGGTGTCAGATGGCACGTCTCATGGCGACAATAGCTTGCGCTGCAGTGGCAGTTTCCGCGATACCGGCAATGGCTGCCGAGCAATGCGCGGCTCGCGCCGATATGGTCAAGGCGCTCGGCGAGAAGTTTCATGAAAACCCGAGCGCAGTCGGCGTCGTCAATCCGAATGTGGTGCTTGAAGTCTTCGTTTCCGACAAGGGCACATGGACCATCCTCGCCAGCGACACAAAAGGTCAAAGCTGCGTGATTTCAGTCGGCGAAGGCTGGGAAAGCGCGATGACGACAGCGGCGCTGCCAGGCATCTGAACGATTTATCACGGGTCTGCGCGCCTCGGCATGGCCGCACAGCCTGTGGCCCATTCTTTCGGCGACATCCGTAAAACGGATCTGCAGGCGCCCGCTTGGGCGCCTGCTTGCGCTTTTCCATTGCCGATACCATATATCGAGAACATAATGGGAACATCTGGAATTGTTCCCACCAATGGCAGACCGGAACACAGAAAGGAACGACGCGATGATGATGACGTCGGAACCGGCCTGAATCGCTCCGGCAAAATGAGGCCGTCAAACCCCTCCTTTGCCGGAACGTGATGGCAAAGGAGGTGCCCTATGGCACGCAAATCGCTGTTGAGATGGGTGAAAACCCTAGTTCTTGCTGGCGCATTGGCGGTGGGTACGAACACCGCAGGCGCGCAGTATCAATACTGCGTTGAACATGGCGAGATCGTCGCCCATTTGAGCGAGAAGTTCCAGGAAAGGCAGTTTGCTTTGGGGCTGATCGGTCATGAGGCGGTCATGGAAGTCTTTGTCGCCGAGACCGGAACCTGGACCATCGTCGTCACCGATATCGCCGGCAGAAGCTGCATCGTCGCGGCCGGCGACAATTGGGAAAACGTGATGGCCCTGCCCGGCCAGGGCGCATGACGAAATGGCAGGCTCAGCGCGTAGCAGCCGCCTCGGCATGGCCGCGCAAAAGCGCCATCAGCCGCTTGGCGTCCTTGGCCGCGGCCTCTTCGTCGCCGGCGAGGATCGAGCGGATCAGCGCGACATGGTGCTCGGCTGATTCGGCCAAGCCGGTATCGGCCTTGTAGCGAAACCAGAAGCGGCGGCTGTGGGTTTGCAAGGGCGCCGCCAGGCGCGCGGCGAACGGGTTGTCGGCAGCCAGCGCCAGCGCCTCATCAAGCGCCTTGTCGGCCTGGATGAAGTAAAACACATTTTCCGAAATCACCGCCTTTTGCATGGCAAGGGCAGCGTCATGGAACAGGTCGGCGGCCTCGCGGGTGACGAAGCGGGCGGCCGAGCGGGCAAGCACCACCTCGATGCCACGGCGGGCGTCGAGGACACGCAGCCAGTCGCCAGGGTGAAGCGGGGCAATGGCAATGCCGGCACGCGGCCGGACTTCGAGCAGCCCCTCCCAGGCCAGCCGCTGGATCGCTTCGCGCACCGGGGTGCGGCCGAGGCCGAGCCTGTCGATCAGCGCCCCCTCGGTGATGAAGCTCGCGGGCGCCAGTTCGAGAGTTACGATCATGTGCTCGAGCCTGCGGTAGGCCTTCGCGGTCGCCGGCTCGGAGCCCGGTCTGTCATATACCAATGCGACATCTCCTGATATATTGTTGATATATCATATCAGATTCAACGTTGACAGCCGGCTTCTTAAGAAATATACGACTGATATATCAGATGGAGCGATCGACATGTGGGCCGGAGTCTTCCCCGCCGTTACGACCAAATTCACCGAGGACGACGGCCTCGACCATGCCGAGATGGAGCGCTGCTTTGCGCTGCAGATGGAGGCCGGCTGTGACGGCATCATCGTCTGCGGGTCGCTCGGCGAAGGCCCGATGCTGTCGCACGACGAGAAGATCGCGGTGCTGAAGACCGCGCAGAAGATCGCCGGCAAGAAACCGGTGCTGTTGACGGTCAACGAGGCCGGTACACGCGAGGCGGCGGCGATCGCGCGCCGCGCCGCCAAGGAAGGCGCCAACGGTTTGATGGTGGTGCCGAGCCCGATCTACCATACCAATGCCGAGGAGACGGTCGCGGCACTCAGCGCCGTCGCCGCGGCCGGCGACCTGCCGGTGATGATCTACTCCAACCGGCTTGCCTACCGCGTCGACGTCACCGTCGACCAGATGGAGGAGTTGGCGAAGGACCAACGCTTCGTCGCCATAAAAGAGTCCTCCGACGATATCCGCCGCTCGATCGAGATCATCAACCGCCTCGGCGACCGCTACGACCTGTTCACCGGCGTAGACAATCTCGCCTTCGAGGCGCTGTCGGTCGGCGCCATCGGCTGGGTGGCGGGCCTGGTCACCGCGTTCCCGCGCGAGACCGTCGCCATCTACCAGCTGATGAGACAGGGCCGCCGCGAGGAGGCGTTGAAGATCTACCGCTGGTTCCGGCCGCTGCTCGACCTCGACGTCTCGACCTATCTGGTGCAGAACATCAAGCTCGCCGAAGTGTTGGCGATCAACACCAACGACCGCGTGCGCATGCCGCGCCAGCCATTGTCGGGCGAGCAGCGCAAGGCAGTCGAAAAGATCGTCAGGGATGCGCTGGCGGTGCGGCCAGAGCTGCCGACATTCTGATCCAGTCGCTTTGAAGGCATTTGCAGATGTGCAGCGCGGCGCATGGCAATGAATGATAATGCTACGCTCGATGTCGCCATCATTGGTGGCGGCATCATCGGCATCTGCGCCGCCGCCTTTCTGGCAGAGGCGGGCCAAAATGTCACGATCTTCGATCGGACGGGGATCTGTGAGGAAACCAGCTCCGGCAATGCCGCTGCCTTTGCCTTCTCCGATGTGCTGCCGCTCGCCCACAAGGGCATGATCAAGCAGTTGCCGAAATGGCTCGCCGACCCGCTCGGCCCGCTCAGCATCCCACCCGCGTATCTGCCGAAGCTGCTGCCCTGGCTGGTCCGCTTCTGGCGCGCCGGCCGAAGCGACCGCTACGAAGCCGGCCTTGCCGCGCAGGCCGGGATGATGAAGCTCGCCGAGGCGGAATGGATGGGCTTGCTCGACCGTTCCGGCACACGGCCGATGCTGCATGAGGACGGCTCGCTCGAACTCTACGACAGCGAGGCCGAGTTCAAGGCCTCGCTGACCGGCTGGGCGGCAAGGCAGCGCTTCGGCATCGGCTTCAGCCATGTCGAGGGGAGCGCTCTCACAGCCCTGCAGCCCGGTCTGTCGCCGCGCTTCGTCAAGGGAACGTTCGTGCCGGGGTGGAAAACCGTTGCCGATCCCAAGCTGCTTGGAAAGGCCTTGTGGGCCTATGCCGAGAGGTTGGGCGCCGGGTTCGAAAGGGCCCGGATCGAGCGTGTCAAGGCGGGACAGGACGGCGCGATCTTGACCACGGCCGACGGCACGCGGCGACGGGCGAAGCACGTCGTCATCGCTGCCGGGGCCTGGTCGCATCTGCTGGCGAGACATCTCGGCGACGGAATCCCGCTGGAGACCGAGCGTGGCTACAACACGACGTTGCCGAAGACTGCCTTCGACGTAAAGCGGCAATTGATCTTCTCCGGGCATGGCTTCGTCATCACGCCGCTCGAGACGGGCCTGCGCGTCGGCGGTGCGGTCGAACTCGGCGGCCTTGAGAGGCCGCCCAATTATGCGCGCTCGAAAGCGCTGCTCGAAAAGGCGCAGAAATTCCTGCCGGGACTGGATCCGGCCAATGGACGCGAATGGATGGGGTTCCGGCCGTCGCTGCCGGATTCGCTGCCGGTGATCGGGCGGTCGCAACAAACGCCGTCGGTGGTGTATGGTTTCGGCCACGGTCACCTCGGCCTGACCCAGGCTGCGGCGACCGGGCGCTTGATCCGCGAGCTCGTTCTCGGGCAGAATCCATCGCTCGATCTCGGCCCGTTCAGCCCGCAACGGTTTTGAGTTCGAAGACATTCAGTTGGGAGCCGGTATGGCCAAGAATTCCTTCTTCTGCATAGACGGCCACACCTGCGGCAATCCGGTGCGGCTGGTCGCCGGCGGTGGGCCTTTGCTCAAGGGCTCAACGATGATGGAGCGGCGAGCGCATTTCCTGGCCGAATATGACTGGATCCGCACCGGGCTGATGTTCGAGCCGCGCGGCCATGACGTGATGTCCGGCTCGATCCTCTATCCGCCGACGCGTGAAGATTGCGACATCGCCATCCTGTTCATCGAAACCTCGGGCTGCTTGCCGATGTGCGGCCACGGCACCATCGGCACGGTAACTTTTGCCGTCGAGCATGGGCTGATCAAGCCGAAGACACCGGGCGTGCTCAGGCTGGATACGCCGGCGGGCGTGGTCGTAGCGGAGTACAGCCAAGTCGGCGACTATGTCGAGGAGGTGCGCATCACCAATGTGCCTTCCTTCCTCTATGCCGAGGCACTGACCGTCGAATGCCCCGGGCTCGGCGAGATCAGCGTCGATGTCGCCTATGGCGGCAATTTCTACGCCATCGTCGAACCGCAAAAGACCTATCGCGACATGGCCGACCATTCGGCCGGCGAACTGATCGCCTGGAGCCCGGTGGTGCGGCAGCGGCTCAACGAAAAATATACCTTCGTGCATCCAGAGAATCCCGGCATCAATACGCTGTCGCACATATTGTGGACCGGCGCGCCGACCAACCCGCAAGCCGATGCCCGCAACGCCGTCTTCTACGGCGACAAGGCAATCGACCGGTCGCCCTGCGGCACCGGCACCTCGGCGCGTATGGCGCAGCTTCACGCCAAGGGCAAGCTTGGGGTTGGCGACGACTTCGTCCACGAATCGATCATTGGTTCGCTGTTCAAGGGCGGGGTCGAGGAAGAGGTCACCGTCGCCGGCAAGCCGGCAATCATTCCGTCGATCGGCGGCTGGGCACGAATGACCGGATTGAACACGATCTTCATCGACGACCGCGACCCGTTCGCGCACGGCTTCGTCGTCAAATAGAAAAAACACTGACGCAAGGGAAAGAGAGAGAGCGCAAGCGGATTGACGTCAACGGCGCAACGATCCCGCTCATCAACTTATTTTGACGGCGATTTCTTCGAAATGGAGCGCATGCTGCGATTGAATCGTCAAAGACTTTGCGTTAGGCCAATGGTAGGGTCCGCGATGGTCCAGGGGGCGGACGGGAACAAAACGGGCAATCGAACGGCGTGCGGCGAAAACACGCATAATGATCGAAAAATCACGTTGCAATCCGGGCTCGAAACTTTACGACTAGGGGAAATACGAAAAGGAATGCGTCTGCATGGGCGACATTCCAGGGGAGCCACGACAGCATGCAGTATTTTGTCCAGCAGCTTATCAATGGGCTGACGCTGGGATCGATCTATGGGCTGATCGCGATCGGCTATACGATGGTCTACGGCATCATCGGCATGATCAATTTCGCCCATGGCGACATTTTCATGATCGGCGCTTTCACGGCGCTCATCGTTTTCCTTATTCTCGGTGCGTTGTTCTATTCGCTGCCGATCGTCGTTGCGCTGCTGATCATGATGATCGTCGCGATGCTGCTGACCAGCCTGTATAATTGGACGATCGAGAAGGTGGCCTACCGGCCTTTGCGCGGTTCATTCCGGCTGGCGCCGCTGATCACCGCGATTGGCATGTCGATTGCGCTGTCCAATTTCGTCCAGGTGACGCAAGGGCCGCGCAACAAGCCGGTCCCGCCAATGGTGTCCAAGGTCTACAACATCGAAGGCATCAGCGTCTCGCTGAAGCAGATCATCATCGTCCTGGTCACCATAGTCCTGCTCGCGCTGTTCTGGTACCTGGTCAACAAGACCTCGCTCGGCCGGGCGCAGCGCGCCTGCGAGCAGGATCGCAAGATGGCCGCACTGCTCGGCGTCGACGTCGATCGCACCATCTCGATCACCTTCATCATGGGCGCCGCCCTTGCCGCCGTCGCCGGCACGTTGTTCCTGATGTATTACGGCGTTGTGGTGTTTTCCGACGGCTTTACGCCCGGTGTGAAGGCGTTTACTGCCGCGGTGCTCGGCGGCATCGGCTCACTGCCCGGCGCCGTGCTCGGCGGGCTGATGATTGGCTTCATCGAAAGCATGTGGTCGGCTTATTTCTCGATCGACTACAAGGACGTCGC
This sequence comes from Mesorhizobium sp. M0019, assembly GCF_040323975.1. Classification (NCBI taxonomy): domain Bacteria; kingdom Pseudomonadati; phylum Pseudomonadota; class Alphaproteobacteria; order Hyphomicrobiales; family Phyllobacteriaceae; genus Mesorhizobium; species Mesorhizobium sp. M0019. The sequence continues at coordinate 167,521 of NZ_JAMYVK010000001.1, forward strand.
CGCCTTCTCCATCCTGGCGATCGTGCTGATCTTCCTGCCTTCCGGCATTCTCGGCCGGCCAGAAGTCGAAAAGGTCTGAGATCATGGCGGTTACCGTGTCTCCGGAAAGCACCGTCGTCGCCACCCCGGTCCAGCGCGCTTTTCGCGAAGCGCTCTATGCCGGCGCCATCTCGCTTGGCCTGTTCGTGCTGTTCATCGGCCTGAAGACCGACCAGAACATCTCCAACGAACTGATCCTGGTGCAGCGCTGGGGCTTGCTCGCCGGCGTCGTGATCGCCACCATGGCCGGACGCTTCCTTTACGTCGCCTATGGCCAACCCTTCCTGGCGAACCAGAAGATCGTCGACGTCGCCACCGGCCTGCTGCCGGTCAGCCTGGCTTCGCGATTCTTCCGCTTTCCCGCGTTCATCGTGGCGCTCGCCGTCGCCGTTATTCTGCTCGCGCTCAGCGGCTTTCTGACCGAGGCCTTAGGGCCGGAACTTTCCGATTTCGTGCGGTTCGTGCGGGCGCTTGCAATCATCTATGCGCTGGCCTGGCTGATTTATCATTTCCGGGCCTTCATTCATGCTCATTTCTCGGCATTGGGCATAACTGCACTGGCGCTCTACCCGATCGTGGTGGTGTTGGTGCTAGCGCTATATGCCGGGTCGATGGCCGCCGGTTTCCAGGGCTCGCTGAAATATGTCGACAATTACGGCATCCAGATCCTGATCTACGTGATGCTGGCCTGGGGGCTGAATATCGTTATCGGTTTGGCCGGCCTGCTCGATCTCGGCTATGTCGCCTTCTACGCCGTCGGTGCCTACGCCTATGCGCTGCTCGGCACGCATTTCGGCCTCTCCTTCTGGATCCTGCTGCCCGCCGCCGGCCTGATGGCTGCGTTTTGGGGGGTGATGCTAGGCTTCCCGGTGCTGCGCTTGCGCGGTGACTATCTGGCGATCGTGACGCTCGCCTTCGGCGAAATCATAAGGCTGGTGATCATCAACTGGCGCGAGGTGACCAACGGCTCGGCCGGCATTTCCGGCATCCCGAAGGTGTCTTTCTTCGGCCTGATGTCATTCAACGTCTCCGACCCGAACTACATCTCGAAGGTGCTCGGCATCGCCCAATCGGGTGCCTACTACAAGATATTCCTCTACTATTTGATCCTCGGGCTCTGCCTGCTGACGGCCTTCGTCACCGTGAGGCTCAGGCGGATGCCGGTCGGCCGTGCCTGGGAAGCGCTGCGCGAGGACGAGATCGCCTGCCGTTCGCTCGGCATCAACACCACCACCACCAAGCTCACCGCCTTTGCCACGGGCGCGATGTTCGGCGGCTTCGCTGGCTCGTTCTTTGCCGCGCGGCAAGGCTTCGTCAGCCCGGAATCCTTCGTCTTCCTGGAATCGGCGATCATCCTCGCCATCGTCGTGCTTGGCGGCATGGGCTCGCTGGTCGGCATTGCCGTCGCCGCCATGGTGATGATCGGCGGCACCGAAGTCCTGCGCGAACTGGATTTCCTCAAGACCGGCCTCAGGTGGGGCAACACTACGGTCATACCCGGTTTCGGGTCCGGCTTCACGCCGGAACTGTATCGCATGCTGCTGTTCGGCATGGCGATGGTCATCGTCATGCTGTGGAAGCCGCGCGGCTTCGTCGGCAGCCGCGAGCCGACAGCTTTCCTCAAGGTGCGCAGGGCGGTGTCTGGGTCCTTCACCAAGGAGGGACACGGCTGATGAACGCGAGCCCCTCCGTGAACAATGCCATCCTGCAGGTCGAGCATTTGTCGATGAAGTTCGGCGGTCTCGTCGCCATCGGCGACCTTTCCTTCCAGGCCAAGCGCGGCGAGATCACCGCGTTGATCGGTCCCAACGGCGCCGGCAAGACCACCGTGTTCAATTGCATCACCGGTTTCTACAAGCCGTCGGAAGGCATGATCACGCTCAACCGGCGCGACGGCTCCACGTTCCTGCTCGAACGCTTGCCCAACCATGAGATCCCGGCGCGCGCCAAGGTGGCGCGCACCTTCCAGAACATCCGCCTGTTCTCGGGCATGACGCTGCTGGAGAACCTTCTCGTCGCCCAGCACAACAAGCTGATGAAGGCCTCCGGTTACACCATTCTCGGCCTGTTCGGCTTTAGCGGCTACAGACAGGCCTCGGCGGAATCGGTTGAACTGGCCGAGCACTGGCTGGAGAAGGCCGATCTTGTCGACCGCGCCGACGATCCGGCCGGCGATCTGCCCTATGGCGCGCAGCGGCGGCTCGAAATCGCTCGCGCCATGTGCACCGGGCCTGAGCTTCTGTGCCTCGACGAGCCGGCCGCTGGTCTCAATCCGAAAGAATCGGCGGGGCTCAATGCGCTGCTGATGGACATCAAGGACAACACCGGCACGTCGATCCTTTTGATCGAGCACGACATGGCGGTGGTGATGCAGATTTCAGACCATGTCGTGGTGCTCGAATACGGGCGCAAAATCTCGGACGGCAACCCGCAATCGGTGCGAACCGACCCGCGCGTCATCGCCGCCTATCTTGGCGTCGACGACGAGGAGGTCGAGACGGTGCTCACCGAAGTCGGCGACGAAGACGTCATCGAGCAATTGGATACGGGTCCGGATGCCGCCCACGGCCCAGGCACATCGGCTTCGTATCTCGCCGGACCGGTGGCCGACACGGTCGGCCATAGCGAGGGCGAGCGCGTCACCGTGTCGAAAGGTGCCTCGAAAGCCGGGCAGTTCGATGCGAGGTCGAGTGCCGCAGCAAGCAAGGCGGCAGCGCAGGCCAAAGCCAAACCGACGGCGAAATCTTCTGCCGCGAAATCCTCTGCAGCAAAGCCGGCCACCAAGGCTCCGGTGAAGCCGAAGACGCCGCGCGTCTCCAATCGGCGCGGAGGGCGCAAGTGATGGCCGGCACAACGCTGCTCGATATCAAGGGCGTTCAGACCTACTACGGCAACATCAGGGCGCTGAACGGTGTCGACGTCACCGTCAGGCAAGGTGAGATCGTAGCGCTGATCGGTGCCAACGGCGCCGGCAAGTCGACGCTGATGATGACCATCTTCGGTGCTCCCCGCGCCCGCGCGGGTACTATCACATTCGCCGGTACCGACATCACCCAACTGCCGACCCACGAGATCGCGCGCATGCGCATCGCCCAGTCGCCGGAAGGGCGCCGCATTTTCCCGCGCATGACGGTGATGGAAAATCTGCAAATGGGCGCCAGCCTCGACAACCTCGAGCATTATGACGAGGACGTCGAGAAGGTGTTCACGCTGTTTCCACGCCTGAAGGAACGCATTGCCCAGCGTGGCGGCACGCTGTCCGGCGGCGAGCAGCAGATGCTGTCGATCGGGCGCGCGCTGATGGCGCGGCCGAAGCTGCTTTTGCTCGACGAGCCGTCGCTCGGCCTGGCGCCGCTGGTCGTCAAGCAGATATTCGACGCAATCCGCGAGTTGAACCGGACTCAAGGCCTGACCGTGTTCCTGGTCGAGCAGAACGCCTTCGGCGCGCTGAAACTCGCCACGCGCGGCTATGTCATGGTCAACGGCAATGTGACGATGAGCGGCACCGGCAAGGAGTTGCTCGCCAATCCGGAAGTGCGCGCCGCCTATCTCGAAGGCGGCCATCACTGAGTTTCAGGAGGCATCAATCATGCAGGGCATTCTCTATGAGGAACCCTCGATCTGGCAGTTCTTCTTCGTCACCTGCCTGCTCGGCGGCTGGGCGGCGTGGATGACGGGCAAGGCGTGTGCGCAGACGTGGCGCAGCTTCGCCCAGTTGTTCGCCTTCATGCTGGGGCTCGGCATCGGCATAAGGTTCATTCATCACGCGCTGTTCGGCGGAACGATGTTCTCGCTGCATTACTACATCGTCGATACCATTGTGCTGATGATCTTGGGCTTCATCGGCTACCAATACACGCGCACCAACCAGATGGTAACGCAGTATAATTGGCTTTACGAAAGAGCCTCTCTTTTGAGCTGGAAACCAAAAGGTTGACATTTATCATTAACGGCGTTTCAGGGATGAATCGGCGTGACAAGTGCCTGAAAATCGGCAAAGTACTCTTTCTGCGAGCAAGAGTGGGCATCGCATGAAAGCAACATCCACGCCCACTCGGTAAATGGGAGCGTTTCAATGAAAAAGTCACTTTTGTCCGCCGTCGCCCTGACCGCGCTTGTCGCGTTCAGCGGCAACGCGTGGGCTGACATCCTGATCGGCGTTGCCGGTCCGATCACCGGTCCGAACGCAGCGTTCGGCGCCCAGCTTCAGAAGGGTGCCGAACAGGCAGTCGCCGATATCAATGCGGCCGGCGGCGTTCTTGGCCAGCAGCTCAAGCTTGAAGTCGGCGACGACGTCTCCGATCCCAAGCAAGGCATCTCGGTCGCCAACAAGTTCGTCGCCGACGGCGTCAAGTATGTCGATGGCCACTTCAACTCCGGCGTCTCGATCCCGGCGTCGGAAGTCTACGCCGAGAACGGCATCCTTGAGATCACGCCGGCCGCGACCAATCCGAAGTTGACGGAACGTGGCATGTGGAACACCTTCCGCACCTGCGGACGCGACGATCAGCAGGGCAAGGTCGCTGGCGACTATCTCGCCGCGAACTTCAAGGATGCCAAGATCGCTGTCATCCATGACAAGACGCCTTATGGCCAGGGCCTCGCCGACGAAACCAAGAAGGCGCTCGCAGCCAACGGCGTGACTGAGGCCATGTATGAAGGCATCAATGTCGGCGACAAGGATTTCTCGGCCCTCATCGCCAAGATGAAGGACGCGGGCGTCTCGGTCGTCTACTATGGCGGCCTGCACACCGAAGCCGGCCTGATCATACGCCAGCTCGCTGACCAGGGCCTCAAGGCAACCTTCATGTCCGGCGACGGCATTGTGTCGAACGAATTGGCCTCCATCGCCGGCGACGCCGTCGAGGGCACGCTGATGACGTTCGCTCCGGATCCGCGCAAGAATCCGAACGCCAAGGAACTCGTCGAGAAGTTCCGTGCGGCCGGCTTCGAGCCTGAGGCCTATACCCTTTACTCCTACGCGGCGATGGAAATCATCGCGGCCGCCATCACCAAGACCGGTTCAGCCGATGACGCTCAGAAGGTAGCCGAGACCATCAAGTCGGCCGGCCCCTGGAAGACCGCGATCGGCGAGATCGGCTACGACACGAAGGGCGATATCACCCGTCCTGACTACGTCATGTACACCTGGAAGAAGGGTGACGACGGCAAGTACACCTATGTCGAGAACGCACCCGGCAAATAACCGGACGTTGCTACATGAGAATGCCCGGCGCCTCGCGCCGGGCATTTTTTATGAGAGTTCCCGAAAGCCTGGATCGGAACTGCCCAGGCGTTCTTCGGATCGACACGCAATGTGTCAGCGCGATAGATCAAATTAAATCGGTTTAATCCTCTTTTCGATTTTGTTTGCACTGCAGCATTTTCGCGCTAATCATGTCCGGCAGTTCCCTTCCCCGCGTCCGGAGCCCTGTCCTTGGCAATCTCGAAGATCCTTGTCGCCAACCGCTCCGAAATAGCCATCCGCGTCTTCCGCGCGGCAAACGAGCTCGGCCTCAAAACCGTGGCGATCTGGGCAGAGGAGGACAAATACTCCCTGCATCGCTTCAAGGCCGACGAAAGCTACCAGGTCGGGCGCGGGCCGCATTTGGCCAGGGATATGGGGCCGATCGAAAGCTATCTGTCGATCGAGGAGGTTATCCGCGTCGCCAGGCTATCGGGCGCCGATGCCATCCATCCAGGGTACGGCCTGCTGTCGGAAAGCCCGGAATTCGCCGAAGCCTGCGCCAAGGCCGGCATCATCTTCATCGGGCCAAAGCCGGATACGATGCGCAGGCTGGGCAACAAGGTCGCCGCCCGCAATCTCGCAATCGAAGTCGGTGTGCCGGTAATTCCCGCTACCGATCCCTTGCCGGACGACATGGCGGCGGTAAAGGAACTCGCCAAGACGATCGGCTACCCGGTGATGCTCAAGGCGTCCTGGGGCGGCGGCGGCCGGGGCATGCGCGCCATCCGGTCCGAGGCCGATCTCGCCCGCGAGGTGATGGAAGGCAAGCGTGAGGCGAAGGCCGCTTTCGGCAAGGACGAGGTCTATCTCGAAAAGCTGATCGAGCGCGCGCGCCATGTCGAGGTGCAGGTGCTGGGCGACACACATGGCAACGCCGTGCACCTGTTCGAGCGCGATTGTTCGATCCAGCGTCGCAACCAGAAAGTGGTCGAGCGGGCGCCGGCGCCCTACCTCGAAATGTCACAGCGCGAGGAGCTTTGCGGCTACGCGCTGAGGATCGCGCGCGAAACCAGCTATATCGGCGCCGGCACGGTCGAGTTCTTGCAGGATGCCGACACCGGAAAATTCTACTTCATCGAGGTCAATCCGCGTATCCAGGTCGAGCACACCGTCACCGAACAGGTGACCGGCATCGACATCGTCAAGGCGCAGATCCATATCCTCGATGGCTTTGCCATCGGCACGGCGGAATCGGGCGTTCCGGCGCAGAAGGACATCAGGCTCAACGGTCACGCGCTGCAGTGCCGCATCACCACGGAAGATCCCGAGCATAATTTCATCCCCGACTATGGCCGCATCACCGCCTATCGCGGTGCCACCGGCTTCGGTATCCGCCTTGATGGCGGCACCGCCTATTCGGGCGCGGTCATCACCCGCTTCTACGATCCGCTGCTGGAAAAGGTAACGGCGTGGGCGCCGACGCCGGCCGAGACCATCGCCCGCATGAACCGGGCGCTGCGCGAATTCCGCATCCGCGGCGTGGCGACCAACCTCACGTTCCTCGAGGCGATCATCAATCACCCGAGCTTCGCCGACAATTCCTACACCACCAAGTTCATCGACACGACGCCGGAACTGTTCGCCAGTGTGAAGCGGCAGGACCGCGCGACCAAGCTGCTCAACTACCTTGCCGACGTTTCGGTCAATGGTCATCCCGAGACGCGCGGCCGGCCGCAGCCAAAGGCCGATGCGGCGCCACCGGTGGTGCCATATCTCAACGGCAATGTGCCTCAAGGCAGCAAGCAGAAGCTCGACGTGCTCGGGCCGGAGAAATTCGCCGCGTGGATGCGCGAACAAAAAGAGGTGCTGGTCACCGACACGACAATGCGCGACGGGCATCAATCCTTGCTCGCGACGCGTATGCGCACCTATGACATCGCCGGAATTGCAGGCACCTATGCGCGTGCTCTGCCGCAGCTTTTGTCGCTCGAATGCTGGGGCGGCGCCACATTCGACGTCGCCATGCGCTTTCTCACCGAAGACCCATGGGAGCGGCTGTCACTGGTGCGCGAGGCAGCACCCAACCTTCTGCTGCAGATGCTCCTGCGCGGTGCCAACGGCGTTGGCTATACCAACTATCCCGACAATGTCGTCCAGCATTTCGTTCGCCAGGCCGCTGCCGGCGGCATCGACCTGTTCCGGGTCTTCGACTGCCTGAACTGGGTCGAGAACATGCGCGTGGCCATGGATGCGGTCGGCGCCGAGGGCAGACTGATCGAAGCGGCGATCTGTTATACCGGCGACATACTCGATCCGGCGCGGGCCAAATACGATCTGAAATACTATGTCGGCCTGGCCAGGGAATTGCAGGCGGCAGGCGCCCATATCATCGCCGTCAAGGACATGGCTGGGCTTCTAAAGCCGAGCGCTGCCCGCGTGCTGTTCAAGGCACTGCGCGAGGCGACGGACCTGCCGATCCACTTCCACACCCACGACACATCCGGCCTGTCGGCGGCAACCGTGCTGGCGGCGGTGGAGAGCGGCGTCGACGCCATCGACGCGGCGATGGATTCGCTATCCGGCAACACCTCGCAGCCGTGCCTCGGTTCGATCGTGGAGGCGCTGAAGGGCACCGAGCGCGATCCGGGCCTCGACCCGCAGTGGATCAGGAACATCTCGTTCTACTGGGAGGCGGTGCGCAACCAGTATTCAGCCTTCGAAAGCGACCTGAAGGGGCCGGCATCGGAGGTCTATCTGCATGAAATGCCGGGCGGTCAGTTCACCAACCTCAAGGAACAGGCGCGCTCGCTCGGGCTGGAGACACGCTGGCACGAAGTGGCGCAGACCTATCAGGACGTCAATCTGATGTTCGGCGACATCGTCAAGGTGACGCCGTCGTCCAAGGTCGTCGGCGACATGGCGCTGATGATGGTGAGCCAGGACCTGACCGTCGCCGACGTCGAGAATCCGGCGAGGGACATCGCCTTCCCGGATTCGGTGGTGTCGATGTTGCGCGGCGATCTCGGCCAGTCGCCGGGCGGCTGGCCAAAGCCATTGCAGAAGAAGGTGCTGAAGGGCGAAAAGCCGATCACGGTGCGGCCGGGTTCGCTGCTCAAACCGGCGGACCTCAAGGCCAGTCGCGCGGAGGTCGAGGAAAAGCTCGAGCGCAAGCTCAGCGAGTTCGAGTTCGCGTCGTGGCTGATGTATCCGAAGGTGTTTTCCGATTTTGCCGCCGCGCAGGAGACCTACGGGCCGGTCAGCGTGCTGCCGACGCCGACCTATTTCTACGGCATGAAGCCGGAAGACGAGATTTTCGTCGACATCGAAAAAGGCAAGACGCTGGTGGTGCGCTGCCTTGCCATGGGCGATGTCGACGAAAAGGGCATGGTCACCGTGTTCTTCGAGCTCAACGGGCAGCCGCGCCGGGTGAAGGTGCCGGACCGGGCGCATGGCGCGTCCGCTGCCAAGGCACGGCGCAAGGCGGAGCCGGGCAATGAGGCGCATGTCGGCGCGCCGATGCCTGGCGTCGTCTCGGCGCTTGCGGTCGCTGCCGGCCAGGCGGTGAAGGCCGGCGACGTGCTGCTGTCGATCGAAGCGATGAAGATGGAAACGGCGTTGCATGCCGAACGCGACGGCACCATAGCCGAGGTGCTGGTCAAGGCCGGCGACCAGATCGATGCCAAGGATCTGCTGATCGCGTTCGGGTGAATAGGCCGGCATCAGACAGCCTTGTCGGCGCCTGGCAGCAACCCTTCATGCCGCATCGATAGCACCTTGACCCGCCGCGCCCGGTCGGGCATCGAACCGCTGCAATTCGCCGCTCGGGTCACCCCGAGTCGCGGTGAGAAAACGACGCGGAGAGAAGACTATGGCCGACGACATCACCGAGACCAGCCAGACTGTTGCCGCCGGCCAGCTGCGCGCCTTCATCGAACGCATCGAGCGGCTCGAGGAAGAGAAAAAGACGATTGCCGACGACATCAAGGAAGTGTTCGCCGAGGCCAAGGGCACCGGCTTCGACACCAAGGCGATGCGGTCGATCATCCGGCTGCGCAAGAAGGACCAGGCCGAGCGGCAGGAAGAGGAATCCATTCTCGATCTGTACAAGGCCGCGCTCGGCATGGTGTGAAGGCCGGCCTCGGCGCCGGAGACGATCGCGGGAGAAGCGGTTCTGACCATGGATTCCAGCCATGAGCGAATTCGATTTTGGCGGCCGCCGCGCCTCTGAATTCCGCCAACGCAGCTTCTGGACGCTGTTCGCGGAACGGCATCCGGATGAAAGGGCTCTGCTGGCGAGGCGCGGACCGTGGTTCTGGCAGCGTGGGCTGCCCGATTTCGCATTGGTCCTTTCCATGTATGTCGCGCCTGCGCAGAATCATGTCGGCGTCTTCTTCGGCCGCAACGAGAAGTTCGGTGCCACGCAAGCCTGGTCGCGGTTGAAGCCGTTCCAGCCGGCCATCGAAGACAGGCTGAAGCTCAGGCCAGAACAAAGTTGCGACGGCCTCGGCATCAATTCGATGTGGCGGGTGAATTGTTTTGCCGAAGACAATTGGCCGGCGATGACCGACTGGCTGGTGACGGAAGCCTCGCGTTTCGAGCGCGCGATTGCCGAAGTTCTGGGTCAGGAATAAAGCAGGGTTTCCAGACGCAATCCTTAGAATCGCTCTGGTGAGCAGAGCGAGGGAGCCGGTCGATCGATGACGATCATGTCGCGCGTTGCCGCCTTCTTCCGCTCACGCTGGCTGAGCATGGTGCCGCTCGATCGGCTGTTCTGGCGCGATCTGGTTGTTGTCGGCACAGCGATCAACGTCGCGTCGTCGGTGGCGGCACTCATTCTGCTCGGGCTGAAGCTGCCGCTTGCGCTCGTCCTGGCGGTGCATTTCGCGCCGGTGCCCTACAATATCTTCCTGACCTTTGCCGTTTGGCGAACTGCCGGAAAATCGAGTGGCACCAAGGCCTCGCTGATGACGCTTGGCGCCACGTTGTGGCTGATCCTGGTGGTCGTGGCCTGACGATCAGGCGGCCGGCTCGAATTTGAGCGCCACGCCGTTGATGCAATAGCGCAGGCCGGTCGGCGGCGGGCCGTCGTCGAAGACATGGCCGAGATGGCTGCCGCAGCGAGCGCAATGGCATTCGGTGCGGACCATGCCGTAGCTGCGGTCGACGGTGGTCTCGACCGAGCCCGGCACCGGATCGTTGAAGCTTGGCCAACCGGTGCCGCTCTCGAATTTCAGCTTGGATTCAAACAAGGGCTGGTCGCAGCCGACACAGGAAAAGGTGCCGGCGCGCTTCTCGTGCAGCAGGGCGCAGCTTCCCGGCCGCTCGGTGCCGTGGTTGCGCATCACCGCATATTGCTCAGGCGTCAGCCGGGCGCGCCATTCGGCATCGGTACGGGTGACGGGGTAGGTGTGGCTGTCCATTTTTTCCTCTTAGCTTATGTCGCTATTTGGGTTGCCTTCCCAACTTCGCCTGAAATAGGCATTTGCTACGGCGTTTGCTCGTATTTCCTATCCTGCTGCGACGAATTCCTCAGGCGATGGCCGCGAGATAGCGCGCAACCGATGCTGAAAATGCCGCCTTTGCATCTCCGATGACGTTCTGGTTCCACCATGCGCCGTAGATATGGTCGAACGTGAAAGGCTCCAGCGCGGCCTTGATGCCGAGCACTTTCGTCGCGTTGAGCGGGATATAGTTCGGATAGCTGTACATAAAGCTGACATGCCGGCGAGTCGGCGTCACCTGCAGGATGTCGCCGGCCAGCATCGCATTGCCGCCGTCGTGCTTCCAGTGCAGCACCTGGCCACCGGCAAAGTGGCCGCCGCAGCGGATGAGCGTCAGCGACGGGTTTATGGCGCGCGTCTCGCCTTCCCAGCTGATGATTGCCGGATGCGGCCGCATGATCCACTGACGATCATCGGCGTGCAGATAAATCGGCACGCCGCCAAACGCCGCGCTCCATTCGACCATTGCCGAATAATAATGGCAGTGCGAAATGGCGATGGCGGCCAGGCCGCCCCGGCGGTTGATCTCCGCCACCGCCTCGTCGCTTACCATTGAGATGCAGTCCCACAGCACATTGCCGTGCGGCGTTTGCGCCAGCAATGCGCGCTGGCCGATAGCGAAGCGCGGCTCGATGCCGAAGGCGAGCACGCCGGCATCATCCTTGATCACGAGCCGATGCCCGGCGGCGAGCTCTTCCGGCGTGGTCCAGGCCTGGCCCTCCCAGCGCACATATTGCCGCTCGTCCTCGCAGATCGGGCAATGTCGCGGCGGCGTCGCTGTCGCCGCGAACTGGACACCGCATTGCAGGCAAAGGAAACAGGTCGACCGTCCTGTTTTGCGTGGATCCATTCAGTGCTTCCTTGAAAGTTGCTTCGTCGCGGCTTCGAGGCCGGCGAGCGTCAGCGGAAACATGCGGCCGCCAAAGATATCGCGGATCATGGCAATCGAATGGGTATAGCCCCAGTTCTTCGCGTCTTCCGGATTGAGCCAAATGGCGTTCGGCCATTGCTGCAGCAGCCTGTCGAGCCAGACGGCACCGGCCTCCTTGTTCCAATGCTCGACCGAGCCGCCGGGTTGGGCGATCTCATAGGGGCTCATCGAGGCGTCGCCGACGACGATCACCTTGTAGTCGGGGCCATATTTATGGAGGAGATCGAAGGTCGGAATCACCTCGGCATGGCGGCGGCGATTGTCCTTCCACACGCCTTCGTAGAGGCAGTTGTGGAAGTAGAAATATTCGAGCTGGCGGAATTCGGCGCGGGCGGCCGAAAACAGCTCCTCGACGCTCCTGACATGGTCGTCCATCGAGCCGCCGACATCGAAGAACATCAGCAGCTTCACGGCATTGCGACGTTCGGGTTGTGTCTTAACGTCAAGATAACCGTGCTCGGCGGTGGCGTGGATGGTGCCGGGCAGGTCGAATTCCTCTTCGGCGCCTTCGCGCATCCAGCGGCGCAAGCGCTTCAGCGCGACCTTGATGTTGCGGGTGCCGAGTTCGACGGCATCGTCGAAATTCCTGAACTCGCGCCTGTCCCAGACTTTTACCGCGCGGCGGTTGCGGCTCTCGTGCTGGCCGATGCGCACGCCTTCGGGATTGTAGCCATAGGCGCCGAAGGGCGAGGTGCCGCCGGTGCCGATCCATTTCGAACCGCCCTGATGCCGGCCCTTCTGCTCCTCCAACCGCTTCTTCAGCGTCTCCATCAGCTTTCCGAAGCCGCCCAGCGCCTCGATCAGCTTCTTCTCCTCGTCGGAGAGGTGCTTTTCAGCGAGCCTCCGCAGCCATTCCTCCGGGATGTTTGCGACATCGACCGCGTTTTCGCCGGCCTGCGCCTCGACACCTTTGAAGATGTGCGAAAAGACCTGGTCGAAGCGGTCGATGTGGCGCTCGTCCTTCACCAGAGCGGCGCGGGCGAGATAGTAAAAGCCCTCGACATCATAGTCGACCAGCCCGGCCTCCAGCCCCTCCAGCAGCGACAGATATTCGCGGAGCGAGACCGGAACCCGCGCTGCCTTCAGTTCGAGGAAGAAGGGGATGAACATCTCACCGTCTACAGCAGATCATATTCGATGAAGCCGGTCCTGCGCGCCACGTGGTCGTAGAGCTTGCGTGCGGTGGTGTTGGTCTCGTGGGTCATCCAGTAGACGTTCTTGACACCGATCTTGCCGGCTTCCTGTTTGACCGCTTCGATCAGGGCGGCGCCGACGCCCTTGCCGCGCACATCGGGGTCGGCGAACAGGTCCTGCAGATAACAGTTGTTTATCTGCGACCAGCAGGAGCGGTGGTAGAGATAGTGCGTCAGGCCGACGGCCTTGCCGTCGAGGGCGGCGATGAAACCCTTCGGCTCGAACTCACCCGCCGTGAACAGCCGCTTCCAGGTGACGGCGTAAACCTCTTCCGGCAGCTTGGTTTCGTAGAAGGTGAGATAGGCGGTCCAAAGACGCCGCCAATCGGCGTGGTCGGATTGCACAAGCGGGCGGACGGTGATCTCGGTCATTTCGTTTCCCTCTGAAGTCGGCAACCTGAAGCTGCCTCCGTGCCCGGCTGGAGGCAACGGTCCAGCACCGGGAAAGCGCTGTCCGGTGACTTCGTGGGCTTCCGGCCGACCGGCCCCTCACCCCTGCCGTCTCGCCATGAAAGCCAGGCGCTCGAACAGATGCACGTCCTGTTCGTTCTTCAGCAAGGCGCCGTGCAGTTTCGGCAGCGCGTTCTTCGGGTCGGCGCGCAGGTCTTCGGGCGCGATGTCGTCGGCGACCAGCAGGCGGATCCAGTCGAGTGCCTCGGAGGTCGACGGCTTCTTCTTGAGGCCCGGCACGTCACGGATTTCATAGAATTGCGTGAGTGCGGCGCGCACCAGGTTCTGCTTGATGCCGGGATAGTGCACGTCGACAATTTTGTGCAGCGTCTCGACGTCGGGAAAGCGGATGTAGTGGAAGAAGCAGCGGCGCAGGAAGGCGTCCGGCAGCTCTTTTTCGTTGTTGGAGGTGATGATGACGATCGGCCGGACGGTGGCGCGGATGGTCTCGCCGGTCTCGTAGACGAAGAACTCCATCCGGTCCAGTTCCTGCAACAGATCGTTGGGGAACTCGATATCGGCCTTGTCGATCTCGTCGATCAGAAGCACGACTTTCTTGCCGGCAGCAAAGGCGTCCCACAGCTTGCCGCGCTTGATGTAATTGCGGATGTCGTTGAAGCGCTCGTCGCCGAGCTGGCTGTCGCGCAGCCGCGAGACGGCATCATATTCATAGAGGCCCTGCTGCGCCGGCGTGGTCGACTTGACGTGCCATTCGATCAGATCCAGGCCGAGCGCCGCCGCCATCTGGCGGGCAAGTTCGGTCTTGCCGGTACCGGGCTCGCCCTTGACCAGCAACGGCCGCTCCAGCGCGATCGCCGCGTTGACCGCCACCATCAGATCCTTGTCGGCAACATAGGCTGCCGTGCCTTCGAAACGCATTTTTGCTCCCGGGTTCATCGCGCGACCCTAAGGACGCGGCCTTCGCTGTGCAAGGCGCTGCTGGCAAAGCGGGGATCTTGCCGGCGCGACCCTCGTCGAGCGGTTCTGCGTCGATTTAAGACTCGAAACATGTCGTCTCTCTGGCGCTTGGTCTGCCGTCTGCCTATATTGGCGGAGACGGTCTGCGCTTCCCGGCAGGAGAACATTTTCCCCGGGGCCTTAATGATCCCTAGGGAGCTGTCCCTGGGAAGACCCGTGGGTTTTCTCATACGGCGCCCACCTACTTTGTAGGTTCCCGGGATCGCTCTCTCCACCGGTTGTGTGGATCGTCACCTATCGAAAAGGCCATGTCTGGCGGATCTTGTCGTCGCGCCGCTTTGTGCGGTGCTCTCACGAACGAAAAGTTCGCCCCGCTCCTCCAAAACGTCGCTCGTAAAACTCCATCCAAATCTGACCTTTTCTAACGTCGGCGCATGACATCCCCAAAAGACCTGAAAAAAAATCTCCGCAACCAAGCCCTCGGGCGCCGCGACGCGCTCGATCCTTTCTGGCGGGTGGAGGCAGCACTCGAAATGGCCGAGACGGCGCGCGACCGGATCACCGTCGCGCCGGGCCAGATCGTCTCAGGCTTCTGGCCGATGCGCTCGGAAGTCGACGTCCGGCCGCTGATGTTTGCCTTGCGCGAAAAGGGGGCAAGGCTCTGCCTGCCGGCCATTCTCGACAAAACCATCATCGTCTTTCGCGAACTGGTGCGCGGCGCGCCGATGGTCGACATGGGCTTCGGCACCGTCGGGCCACACGAGGAAGCCGAGGTGCTCGATCCCCAGCTGATGCTGGTGCCGCTTGCCGCCTTCGATGCGCGCGGCCACCGCATCGGCTATGGCGCCGGCTATTACGACCGGGCGATCGCGCGGCTGGTCGACAAGGGGCAGCAGCCGCGGCTGATCGGCATTGCCTTCGACTGCCAGGAGGTGGCCGTGGTGCCTGACGAGCCGCATGACGTGATCATTCCGGAAATACTCACCGAGAGCGGGTTGCGTCGCTTCGCGCCGAAATTGTAGATAAGTTCCTGGACGCATGGTCTTTTCCGAAAATCATGCAGCTTGTTGCTTCGCTGACCTTCGGTTCGGGATCACGCTTATATGAGACTTCTCTTTCTCGGCGACATGGTCGGCAAGACAGGACGTACGGCGGTGTGGGAACAACTGCCTGGCCTGATCTCGGATTTCAAGCTCGACTTCGTCATCGTCAATGGCGAGAACGCCGCCGGCGGCTTCGGCATCACCGAGGAAATTTTTCGCGAGACGATCTCGGCCGGCGCCGATGTCGTCACCACCGGCAACCATGTCTGGGACCAGCGCGATGCGCTGATTTTCGCGCCGCGCGAAGAGCGCTTCCTGCGTCCGTCTAATTTCCCCAAGGGTACGCCGGGGCGCGGCTCAGGCGTCTACATCGCCAGGAACGGCGCGCGCGTGCTGGTCGCCAACATCATGGGCCGGGTGTTCATGCATCCCGAGCTCGACGATCCGTTCCAGGCCGGCGAGCGCGAACTTGCCGCTTGCCCGCTTGGCGAGCAGGCCGATGCGATCGTCATCGATTTCCATGCCGAGGCGACCTCGGAAAAAATGTGCTTCGCTCATTTCGTCGACGGCCGTGCCAGCCTTGTTGTCGGCACCCATACGCATCAGCCGACCGGCGATCACCAGATCCTCAATGGCGGCACCGGTTATATTTCCGATGCCGGCATGTGCGGCGATTACGATTCCTCGCTCGGCATGGACAAGGAGGAGCCGCTCAACCGGTTCTTGTCCAAGGTGCCGAAAGGCCGCTTCGAGGCGTCGACCGGACCGGCGACATTGTGCGGCGTCGGCGTCGACATTTCCGACCGTAGCGGCCTGACCGAACGGATCGCGCCGTTTCGCCGCGGCCCGCGGCTGGAGGAAACGGCTCCATCCTTCTGGTCGTGACATTGATATAGACGCTTGCAATACCCAATTGCCGGCGAAACTGCTCTAGATCGTAGAGGGGACGACCTCCATGCAGCAAGTCGAATTCCTGGCGCCGCATTTCGCCTTTGTCTCCGACCCGACGGCATGGGTCGCGCTGCTGACGCTGATCGTGCTGGAGGTCGTGCTCGGCATCGATAATCTGATCTTCATCTCGATCCTGACCAACAAATTGCCGGTAGCGCAGCGGGCCCGCGCCCGGCGGCTCGGCATCTCGGCCGCGCTGGTGATGCGGCTGATCCTACTGGCCACCATCTCAATCATCGTCCAACTGACGACGCCGATATTCACCGCCTTCGGCCACGGCTTTTCATGGCGCGACCTGATCCTGATCGCCGGCGGCCTGTTTCTCGTCTGGAAGGCGACCAAGGAGATCCACCACACGGTCGATCTCGATGATCACCAGGACACCATGATGGGCGAGACGCTGCAGCTTTCGCTGGCCGGCGCGATTTTCCAGATATTGCTGCTCGACCTCGTCTTCTCGATCGACTCGATCATCACCGCCGTCGGCATGACCGACGAAATCGCGATCATGTACATCGCGGTGATCGTGGCGGTGAGCGTGATGATGCTGGCGGCCGGGCCGCTGGCCGACTTTATCGCCAGGAACCCCAGCATCGTCATGCTGGCCCTCGGCTTCCTGCTGATGATCGGCATGACGCTGATCGCCGACGGCATGGGTTACCACGTGCCGAAAGGCTACATCTACGCCGCCATGGGCTTTTCGGCACTGGTCGAAGGGCTCAACATGCTGGCGCGGCGGCGGAAGAAGGCAAAAGGCGGCGGGCACTGAGGATGGCCCACCGCGGCTGACCTAATTCCCCGGCACACCCTTCGGATGGCGGTCGCCGATCAGGCCGAGCATCACGCCTTGCTCCAGCCACGCCTTGGCGCCGGCGAGCACCAGCGCAAAACCGCCGGTCGAGCCGATCGCCTGCTTGACCTGCTCATCGGGGCTGCCGACAAAGCCGAAATTGCGGACCTCGACAAAGGTCGTGCCGCCCGGCATCTCGGCGAAAGTCCACACTACCGTGGTCGGCGGATCGCTCCATTGCATGACGATCTTCTTGTTATCGACGATCTCACTGACATTGACCGTCGTCGAGACGCCATACATGCGCCATTCCCAACTGATTTCCTTGCCGCTGTCCAACTTGTCGCTGCCATGGGTGAACCAGAATTTCGTCGTGATCGCCGGATCGACGAAGGCTTCGAATACGTCGGCGACCGGCCGCCTTATCAGCATGCCGGCTTCGGCGGTCGGTGTTTCACGGATTTTCATAGCGTCCTCCTTTCCACGGCGCCGCCCTGTTCACCAGGCATCGGGTTCGCGCACGAGGTGAATGATGTTGGCCGGATTGGTGATCCAGCCGCCGCGAAAGCCTTCACCCAGTGCCTCAATGGCATCGCAGCGCACGACGCCGGCCTCGGCGAGATGCTCCGCAGCGGCCGGAAAATCATCGGTGAACAGTTCCAGCCAGATCTCGGCCTGGCTCATCATCGGCGCCTCGTCGATCCACAGCCGATTGGGACCGAGTTCGAACCCGACGGCCGGCGATTTGGCCGTGAATGGCTTCAGGCCGATGACGTCGCGATAGAAGGCGATCGTTGCCTGGTATTGATGCGGCGGGACTTTCATCGCGATGTTGATGCCGCCGGTGATCTTCGCGGTCATTTGCTGACTCCATTGCCGTGTTCAGGTTCGATTGGCCGGTTCGGTCCAGAACTCGCTATGCCAAATTGATTTGCCAGGAGACTCCGAACCTGTCGTTGAGCCATGCAAACCGGCGGCTGAAACCATAATTGTCCAGCGCCATCAGAAATTTGCCGTCCTTGGCCAGAGCCTCGACAATGCCGTTCAGCTCTGCCTCCGTGGAGCAATTCACATACAGCGAGACCGATGGCGTGAACGTGAAGACATGGTGCACGGGGCTGTTGTAGACCATCACTTCCAGACCGCTTATGGACACGCGCGCCAGCTTGACCGTTCCTTCCGGGCCGTCTTCGCCGGAGCCGTAACGTGTGACGTCAAGGACGCTGCTGTCGGGGATCGTCTCGCAATAGAAGGTCATTGCCTCTTCGGCCTTGCCCTCGAACATCAGAAATGGCGTCACTTGCTTCATCGCAGGCCTCCGTCATCTTGGTGGCTTTTCAGATGTTGTTCTCGTTGGCCGGCTCGCCCTTCATCTCGCTGCGGTAATAGCCGTCGCGCAGATTGATGCCGTATTCGACATAGGCCTTCATGCAGGCCAGCATCTGCGACCAGCCCTCGCAATTGAGGTAGGATTTCTTCAGGCCGACCGCGTTCTCGTGCCAGCCGGTTTCGGCGATGGTGACGAAGGTGCCGCCATCGTCGAGCGGCTCGAAATTCATCTCGATGCGGGTCTTGTAGGCTGGCTTGCCGTCGGCGTCGGTGGCATCCCAGCGCAGCACGATGCGGCTGTCTTTCTTCACCTCGTCGACCTCGACGGGAACCTTGCCCCACCAGATGACGGTGGCGCCCGCCACCAGCAGTGCGCTGGCGCCGCCGATCGTGGTGAAGTAGCCGCTAAGTTTCTTCGGATTGACGACCGCATCGAAGACTTCGGCGACGGGTTTGCCGATGCGGCCAGAAACCCTGAATCCAAGAGACATATCCACAGCTCCTTCCTTGAATGGCTCAAGGATATGTTATAGATATATAACATGTCAAGCCAATCGCGAGACGACAATGTTTTCAAGGCGCTGGCGCATCCGCGCCGGCGTGCGTTGCTGGACCGGCTGAAGGATGCGCCGCAGACCACCGGCATGTTGTGCGATGCCTTCCCCGACATGGACCGCTGCACGGTCATGCTGCACCTGAAGGTGCTGGAGGAGGCCGACCTGGTCGTGGCGCGGCGCGAGGGGCGCGAACGCTGGAACCATCTCAACGCGCTGCCGATCAAGCACATCCACGACCGCTGGATCAGTCAATATGCCACGCACGCGATCAGCATCCTCGACCGGCTGAAATCCGATCTTGAGGGATGAAAGGTTTGCCGAAGCCTGCCGATTTTCGGATCTTGAAAGCCTTGCGTGCCGGCAGCAATGGCGCGGCTGGACGAATTGAGCCGATTTATCTATAAGCCGGCCATTCCGACAGCGAGCGCCGTCCGTCCGTCAGGGACGCAGCAGGACGTTCTGAAATTTTGAATTCGAGCATTTTGCAAGATGCCGGGTGGTTCACCAGGCGGCAGATGCTCTAGCCGAGAAGATGACAGGGGTGCCATGGCTGGCCATTCACAGTTCAAGAACATCATGCACCGCAAGGGCCGCCAGGATGCGGTGCGGTCGAAGATGTTTTCCAAGCTGGCGCGCGAAATCACCGTCGCCGCCAAGAGCGGCACGCCCGATCCATCGATGAACCCGCGCCTGCGCCTTGCGGTGCAGAACGCCAAGGCGGTGTCGATGCCGAAGGACAATATCCAGCGCGCCATCAACAAGGCGTCGATGGGCGATGCCGAGACCTACGAAGCCGTGCGCTACGAGGGTTACGGGCCAGGCGGCGTCGCGCTGATCGTCGAGGCGCTGACCGACAACCGCAACCGCTCGGCGTCGAATGTGCGCGCTGCCTTCACCAAGGCGGGCGGGGCGATGGGCGAGACCGGCTCGGTATCGTTCATGTGGGACCGCGTCGGCGAGATCTACTATCCGGCATCGGCCGGCAGCGCCGAGAAGGTGATGGACGCGGCGATCGAAGCCGGTGCCGACGACGTCCAGTCGGACGAGGAAGGCCACACGATCTACTGCGCTTTCGAGAATCTTGGCGAAGTGTCGAAGGCGCTGGAAGGCGCGCTCGGCGAGGCTGAATCGGTGAAGCCGATCTGGAAGCCGCAGACCAATATCGCGGTCGACGAGGAGCGGGCACAATCGCTGATGAAGCTGGTTGCGACGCTCGAGGACGACGACGACGTGCAAAGCGTCTACGCCAATTTCGAGGTCGACGAGGAGACCTTGGCAAAGCTCAGCGCGGCGTAAGTTCAGAACGCCGCGCACCGATCACGTATCTTTCTTCTAGAGCTGTCAGTTACTGATGGGGGACGGATGACTGACACTGACGAGGCTCGTTTTGCTGACGCGATGTCCTGGCCTCGCCGGGGTGACATATGGCGCCGGCTGTTCGCTTCGATCATCGACTATCTTATCGTCCTGATACCTCTTTACGCACTGGTAGCGGGTTTGTTTCTGCTGACTGACGGCGGAGTCAAAGGCAGCTTTTGGTTGAACTGGAGAATATGTCAGGCGGCTTCGTTAAACGGAGCAAGTGATCCATCACTTGCCCGTTACGATTGGCAGGTATGCAGAACGTCGCTGTTCGGTTTGACGGTCGCCGAATGGGCCCTGGGAACGGCTTCGGGCTCACAGTCTGAAGGAAATCCCTCCGTCTCATTTGATTTGGATTCGCAGGGCAATTTCCGACCGGCAGCATTGGATTTGGGTTTCCTCGAACTGGTCGTTCTCGCGTCTTATCTCCTTGTCATGGAGTTGACCTCTGGCCAGCCAATCGGCAAGCGGTTCGCGGCGCTCATAGTGCATGACCAGGATGACAAAAATAGAATCGGACTACCCGTACGAAAGGCTGTTCGGCGGCAGGGAATGAAATTTCTCGGCGCTTTGCCTATAATGGCCACAGGAGGGTGGTACGCTTTTCAAGCTTGGGGCAGCGCTCCTGGGGTCGCGCAGGACTTCTCCCAGCTGGAGATTGTCGGTGCATACGCTGCGTTAGTCTTAGTTATGGTCTGGCCGATCTGGATCGCAATATCCATAGCTCTTGGCAACGACCCGATACACGATCGATTTGCCGTAACCACAGTCCGCGCAGATGAGACCGAGACATGAGCGAACAGGCGCCCACCGTCCGCATCACCTATTGCACCCAGTGCCAGTGGCTGCTCCGGGCCGGCTGGATGGCGCAGGAACTGCTGTCCACCTTCGGCACCGATCTCGGCGAGGTGACGCTGGTGCCCGGCACCGGCGGCATCTTCACCATTTCCTGCAATGACACGCTGGTCTGGGACCGCAAGCGTGACGGCGGTTTTCCCGACGCCGCAAAGCTCAAGCAACTGGTTCGCGATGTCATCGATCCGGATCGCGATCTCGGCCATGCCGACCGCAAGGGCGATAAGTCAAAAGATCCTGCCTGAAGGCCTTTTACACTTCCGTCCTGCATTCACCGCCACGCGAAGATGAAGCAGCCCAGCGCCACGATGGCGGTGATGGTGCGGACATGGTTCCACATCACCCAGTCCTTGAGATAGGTGGCCCACACGGCGGCGCCGTTGGCGCTTGCCGGATCGACCGCAGCCAGGGCGTTGTTGAGCGGCACGTTGAACATCATCGTCACGATCGGAGTGCCGACGACATAGATCAGGGCGCCGGCGAGAAGCCAGAACGAACCCGGTTGGCTCCAGCCGATAAGAGCGCTGGCGGCGAGGACAAGACAGATCAGCCCGGTGCCGAAAAGTGCGGTCATGAATGCCGGCGTAATCACGGTGATGTTGATCGAATTCATGGCGGCGATGCCGCCTCCGGCAGGCAAGCGGGCGAGCGCCGGCATGATAAAGTTGGAGAAGGCGAAGAAAACGCCGCCGACAACGCCTGAGCCAATGGCAGCGACGAAGGTGAGGGTGGGAAGCAGTTTCATGATCATGTCAGTTGCTCCAGATGCCGGTTGAGGCGGTTTCGGTTGCGTAGGCGGAAAAGTCCTTTGGGGCGCGGCCGAGCACGCGCTCGACGCCGTCGGTCAGCGACTCGTTGCGGCCGTCGAGGACTTCGGTGAACAGCTCGTTGAGCAGCCACGCGAACTCGGCCGGCAACTCATGCTCGGCGATGGCGGCGGTGAACTCGGCGTTTGAAATCCGCTTGAAACGAATGTCGCGGCCGGCGGCCCTGCCGATCTCGGCGACCGCGTCGGCGAAGCTCAGCAGCCGCGGCCCGGCCAACTCGTAGAGCTGGCCGATATGGCCCTGCCGGGTTAGTACGGCAAAGGCGGCCTCCGCGATATCGTCGGCATCGACGAATGGCTCACCGACATTGCCGACCGGCAACGCCACCTCGCCCTCCACCAAAGATTCGACGAGGAAGCCTTC
This sequence comes from Mesorhizobium sp. M0019, assembly GCF_040323975.1. Classification (NCBI taxonomy): domain Bacteria; kingdom Pseudomonadati; phylum Pseudomonadota; class Alphaproteobacteria; order Hyphomicrobiales; family Phyllobacteriaceae; genus Mesorhizobium; species Mesorhizobium sp. M0019. Next base: position 189,818 of record NZ_JAMYVK010000001.1, read on the forward strand.
ACTGAAGTTCTGGGAAAACCAGGCGCAGCGCAGGATCGTCCAATCGGCGCATGTGGCTTTCAGCATCTCTTCGGCACGTTGCGCTTCCGTTTCGCCGCGCCCCGACAGCAGCACCAGCCGGCGCACACCACACTCCACAGCAAGACGAGAGAAGGCGCCGACCGTGTCGGCCGCGCCGGGCACCGCAAGATCAGGATAGTAGCTGATGTAGACGGCGCCGACACCATCAAGCGCGGGTTCCCAAGTGGCTTTGTTTTCCCAGTCGAAGGGTGGCGTGCCCGAGCGCGAGCCTATCCGTACCGGCAGGCCCCGCGCCGTCAGCCGCTCGGCGAGGCGACGGCCGGTCTTGCCGGTGCCGCCGAGGATCAAAGTTGGTTTCGTTATAGTAGGGTTCATGTCGATTTTCCTCAGTTTGAAAATGTGAGTAATCCTCACATTTGCAAAACGTGATAAACGCTCGTATTTTGCGAGTCAAGCCAATTTGTTGATTGTTCGTCTGGAGACAGTGATGGAAGGCTCTGCCGTATCGGATTCACAGGACGGCCAGATCGCATCGCCGCGCCGGGCGCCGAGCCAGCAGCGCAGCCGCGAGCGGGTCGAGCGCATGCTGGCTGCCGCCTCGGCGCTGATCGCCGAGCAAGGCAGCGACGCCATGCGCATGGGCGAGGTTGCGGAGAGGGCCGGCGTGTCGATCGGCTCGCTCTACCAGTTCTTCCCCGACAAGAGAGCGATCATCTGGGCACTGGCCGAACGTTATACCGCCGAAAGCCAGGCCTGCATTGCCGCGGCACTTGCCGACGTCAGTGACGCCGACGGCTTGCGCAAGGCGTTTTCGGAGTTGGTGGATATCTATTACCGGTTGTTCCTGGCGGAGCCGGTGATGCGCGACATCTGGTCGGGCACGCAGGCCGACAAGGCGTTGCGCGAACTCGAGCTTGCCGATAGCCGGGCCAACGCCGAATTCCTCACCACAGTGCTGAAGCGGCTGCGGCCGTCCGCCGATCCGGAAGCGCTCGAAACGACGGCGTTTCTCATCTGGCAACTGGGCGAGGCCACCATGCGGCTGGCGATCTCGGTCGGGCGGCAAGAAGGCGACAGGCTGGTCGCAGCCTACAAGCGCATGGCCCTGCGCGAGTTGCTCGGCGAGTAGGGCCGTATTTTCGCAACAAAAAACCCGCCACGAAGGCGGGTTTCTCGATCTGCGAAACGCCAATGCGGCTTAGAGGCCGAAACCTTCGAAACGCTTCTTGAACTTCGACAGGCGGCCGCCGCGGTCGAGCAGGGTCTGCTGGCCGCCGGTCCAGGCCGGATGGGTGGTCGGGTCGATGTCGAGGTTCATCGTATCGCCTTCCTTGCCCCAGGTCGAACGGGTCATGTACTCGGTGCCGTCGGTCATGACGACCTTGATGGTGTGGTAGTCGGGATGGATATCGGTCTTCATGGGTCTGTTCCTGGCTGCCGGGTGCTGCCGACGGGCTAAAGCCTGCGTCGATGCGCCCCTTTTTAAAACTCGAAGCCGCAGCTATTGAGGAGCCACGGCTTCTAAAACGGTCGGCGAGCCTATACATCAGCCGGAATTGAATCACAAGGCCGCGGCAAGCGCATATTGATGGCGCAAACCCCAAAGGGCCAAAGGAAACGGTCATGGCGAACATCAGCGGCGATGCAGACGAGCGCAGGCGCTCGCTGAGGCCGCTGCAGCGCCTGTTTCCCTACATCACGCATTACCGCAAAATGGTCATCGGCGCGATCGTCTCACTGGCCGTCGCGGCGGCGACGACGCTGGCGCTGCCGCTGGCCGTGCGGCGGATGATCGACCACGGTTTTTCCGCTTCCGATTCCAGCTTCATTGCCGAATATTTCGCCATGCTGGTGGTGATGGCCGCCGTTCTGGCGGCGGCGTCGGCCAGCCGCTACTATTTCGTCATCACGCTCGGCGAGCGCGTCGTTGCCGATATCCGCCGCGATGTCTTTGCCCACGTCACCACGCTGTCGCCATCCTTTTTCGACACGGCCCAGTCGGGCGAGATCGTCTCGCGGCTCGCCGCCGACACGACACAGGTCAAATCGGCCGTCGGTGCCACCGCCTCGGTGGCTTTGCGCAACGTCATCCTCGGCCTTGGCGCCGTGGCGATGATGGTCTTCACCAGCCCAAAACTGTCCGGCCTGGTCATCGCGGCCATTCCGCTAATCGTGCTGCCGCTGGTCGCCTTCGGCCGCTCGGTGCGGCGCAAGTCACGGCTGGCGCAGGATACGCTGGCCAATGCCACCGCCTACGCCAGCGAGCAGATCGGCGCGGTGCGCACCCTGCAGGCCTTCACCAACGAGAAGCTTGTCACCGGGTATTTTTCATCCGCCGTGGAAGCAGCGTTCGAAGCGGCGCGGGCCTCGATCTTTGCCCGCTCCTTTCTCACCTTCTTCGCCATCTTCATGATCTTTTCGTCAGTCGTGGCGGTGCTGTGGTTCGGTTCGCGCGACGTGCTCGACGGCACGCTGTCGCCGGGCACGCTCGGTCAATTCCTGCTCTATTCGGTGTTCGCCGCCGGCGCGCTCGGCGCCCTGTCGGAGGTCTGGGGCGAACTGTCCCAGGCAGCGGGCGCTGCCGAACGGCTGACCGAGATTCTGGCCGAGAAACCCGCGATCCAGGCGCCCGCCGATCCGAAGCCGCTGCCGGCAAAGGCGAGAGGCGCGATCAGTTTCGACGATGTCTCCTTCTCCTATCCGGCCCGGCCCGACCGCGCCGCCGTCCATGGCCTGAGCTTTCAGATCAAACCCGGTGAGACGGTGGCGATCGTCGGGCCATCCGGCGCCGGCAAGAGCACGGTGTTTTCGCTGCTTCTGCGCTTCTACGATCCGGAGGCCGGCAGGATCGTCATCGACGGGGTCGATCTGCGCGAGGCCGATCCGGCCGCGATCCGCGCGCGCATCGCCATCGTGCCGCAGGACGTCACCATCTTTGCCGCAAGCGCGCGCGACAATATCGGCTTTGGCCGGCCTGGCGCCAGCCAGGCCGAGATCGAGGCGGCGGCGAAGGACGCGCTGGCCGACGAGTTCATCCTGAAACTCGAAAAGGGCTATGACAGCCAGGTCGGCGAGCGCGGCGTGACGCTGTCGGGCGGCCAGCGCCAGCGCGTGGCGATCGCCCGCGCCATTTTGCGCGATGCGCCCATCCTGCTGCTCGACGAGGCGACCTCGGCGCTAGATGCCGAAAGCGAGACGCTGGTGCAGACGGCGCTGGACCGGCTGATGAAGGGCCGCACCACGATCGTCATCGCCCATCGGCTGGCAACCGTGCTGAAGGCCGATCGCATCCTGGTCATGGATGGCGGCCGCATCGTCGAGGAAGGCACGCATCAGAGCCTGGTCGCCAAGGGCGGCATCTATGCGCGGCTGGCCAAGCTGCAGTTCGATACCGGGGCGAATGCTTTCAGGGGCGCGGCCGAGTAGCATCGCTCCATCCCGATGAAATCGGGATGAGGCTCCATCTTCTTGTTTGACCATGATCTTTTCCGAAAACCGGCATCCACTTTTCGGGATCATGGTCCCCAGCGGCCGCCGAGATTCTTCAGCTACCGAAAGCTCGGCGTTTGCCGCGTCGATAGGCGATGAACAGGGGAACGCCGACAAGCAACGACAACAAAAGCATGCTGGCGACGGTCTGTCGCTGCTCCTTTGCCGGATCGCTGAGCTGCACATCGGCAGGCGGCTCTTCATAGGTAAAATCGTACTGCCAGCGAATTTGGTCTGCGACGTCATCGACGGTTTTCAGATAATCGGCAATCGCCTTGGCCGGTACTTCAGTCGCCAGCGTCTGAAAGTTCCATTCAACTTGAAATTCGGTGGGCGTGTTGGACCAGGACGCCTTGAGAGACAGATAGGGCGTCACGACGTTTTTCATCGACTCGCCGGAAAACCTCGCCTTGAGGTTGCGCACGGTCACCTTGTGGCGGCGGTAGAACTGGGGGCCGAGGGAGACGGGCCCGGTTCGGTCGACGATTGTCGGGGTTGGAAGAGAGTTGTTGCCGAGATCGGCCGCGCGGATCGGGAAATTCTTTGCCAGATCGTTGGCCGTCAGCGCCTCCGCTGGCAAGCGATAACTTTCCTTCACGCTCACTATGTTGCCGTCGCGGCGATCCACGATTTCCGGCTTGGCGATGGTTTGGATGCCCGGATATTGCTTGTTGTAGTATTTCAGGTAGGCGTCCGACACCTCGCTCAGCGACCGGCTGGCGAAATTGCCGCGCATCCAATCGGCATCGGCGTCCTCATATGTCGAGAAGACCGTCAGCACGAGGGGATCGCCCGGTTTCCGCGGAAAGTCGAATTCCTCGGCGATCTGGATCGACGGGCTGGTAAGCAGAGGGCTCGGCATCTTCTCCAACCCGCCGGTGCTGGAAAGCGGCAGCGCGAAGCCGTAGTCGGGCTGTGCGAGATTGTGCGCCCTGCCGCCCTGAAGATAGTTCGTGGCGTCCAGCCAATATGTCTTTGCTCCGATCCTTGCCTTGACGATGGCATGGTCGAAATCGCGGAGCGCCGGCAGATGCTGGTCCAGGGCCCGTCCCTCGTCGAGATCGGCCAAGGCGATCTCGGCAGCAATGCCAAGCCGCACAAGCGACGAAACCAGCAGCAGGGCCTTGTCCTTGCAGTCACCGAACCCGCTCAGGATGACCGTCGCGGGATCACGCGGAACGTAGGAACCGGCACCCATCGACAGGCTTACATAGCGGATCTGGTCCTGCACCAACCGCATTGCCTCGACCATCCGGTCTTCGGGCACCGGATACCGCAGAGCGATGTCGTCGAGCTTTGCGGCAAAAGCCGAGGGAAAAACGGTCGCTGGCTTGTAATAGGGCGCAACGGCATCGACCACACTTTGCCAATTCGCGGTAGACGCGACATCGATGGAGCCCCAGCCTGGATAGGTCACGGGCAGGTTATCCTCGACATTGACCGGTTTCGGGTTTGGAATTTCCCATAGATAGGTGGTGTCCGGCCCAGTCGGGGAGATTGAAGGCTTGAGTCGGGTTCCCCTTGTCTTGATCTGGAGCGGCTGGCCCGAAGGCCAAATGATGCTTGTGCGGATAAGCGCTACCGGCTCTTCCCATTCGGTGGAGAAATTCTTGAAGAAAAGGCCCTTGCCGACCAGCGGTGTTACTTCGTAGGTCGACCCGTAATCGACGATGTCGCCGGCACGCACGTCATCGATGTTGACATGTGCTGTCAGCCAGCCGTCGAAGACGCCTTTCTCGGCGTCTCTTTCCCTGCGGAAGATGTCGAATTCGACGCCTTCCAGCCGGTCCAAAACGGCACCATCGCGGATGATGTGAAGATGGTTGAGCGTGACCTTGTGCCGGGACGGATCGAACTGCAGATCGATACTCGCGCCACGATCCAGGCCGGGACGGTCGACGATTTTATAGACGGTGCGCGAGTACTCGACATAGCCGCCGGCGCGATGCTTGATCTGATCGTCCGAGAGCAGCCATGAAACGCCATTCTTGATTTGATCCGATCGGGTGGGATCGGCAGCCGGAATATCAAGCTGCTTTACCCAGCTTTCTGCCGGACCCTTGAGAACCATGTCGTCGGACATGGCCGGAGAACTCAGGCCGATCAATAAGATGAAAAATACCAAGCGGGGCCAGAAAGACTTCATCCTATGAAAACTGTAACAGACAGACATCTACGCTCGCCCAACTTGGAAGAACTCCTTTTTCAGAGCCTTTCCCACCAAAGTAAAGGCCAGTTTCGCGGATTTCTGCAGTCACCGCGGCAAGAACCTGGAATAGACGAAGCGGCTCAGTTCCCGTACCGCTTCTTCAGATGGTCAGTGAAATGTGCGGCATCGAGCTTTTCGCCGGTAGCGCGTTCGAGCAGTTCCGGTGTCGACCAGCGCGAGCCTTGCGACCAGATCCTTTTGTGGCGCCAGTCGTTGATCGCGGCGAAATCTCCCTTGGCGAGGTCTTCGTCGGCTGAAGGATGATCCCTGGTCAGCGCCGCCCATTGCTGCGCCGCCATCATGGCGCCCAGCGTGTAGGAGGGGAAATAGCCGAAGGCGGCACCCGGCCAGTGGACGTCCTGCATCGGACCGTCAGCCGGATTGTCTGATGTCGACAGGCCGAGATAATCGCGCATCTTGGCATCCCAGGCTTCGGGCAGGTCGGCTGCTTCCAGCCGTCCCGAGACAAGCTCCTGCTCCAGCTCGTAGCGCAGGATGACGTGCAGCGGATAGGTGACCTCGTCGGCATCGACGCGGATCAGGCCGCGCTCGACCCGGTGTACATGCGGCAGGATGTCGTCGATCGTCCAGCTCTCGCCGAGGTGTCTTTCGACCACCGGCAGCGCCCAGCGCCAGAATTCTGGATTGCGGCCGATCTGCTTTTCGACGAACAGGCTCTGGCTTTCATGCACCGCCATGCCGCGCGCTCTGCCCAGAGGCCAATGCGCCCACGCCTTCGGCAGGTTCTGCTCGTACAGCGCATGGCCGGTCTCGTGCAGCACGCCCATCAGCGCCGACAGGAAATCCGAGGTCTTGTAGCGGGTGGTGATGCGCACGTCGCTCGGCACGCCGCCGCAGAAGGGATGGTGCGAAACCGATAGCGAGCCGTGGGTGAGGTCGAAGCCGACCGCCGCCATCATGGCGAGGCCAAGCTCGCGCTGCTTGTCCAAGGGGTATCTGCCGGAAAGCGGCTTCAGCGGATGTTTCGCCAGCCGCTCTTCCTGCACGGCCAGTGCCTCCGGCACGAAGCCTTTCAGGAAGGTCTTCAACTCGACAAACACAGGCGTGATGTCGGCGGCGCGATTGCCCGGGTCATATTGCTCCATCAGCGCGTCGTAAGGCTCGAGCCCGAGCACCTCGGCGCGAAGGGCCGCCTCCTCGCGGACCAGCGCCACGACGCCTTCGAGCGCCGGTAGGAAACCCGCCCAGTCGTTCTTGGCGCGCAGGTCGCGCCAGAGCTGCTCGGAGCGCATGCGCGCGGTCGTCTGGCGCTCGACGAACTCGACCGGCAGGCAGGTCAGGTTGGTGTATTGCCGGCGGAATTCCCTGACCGCGGCCTGCTGCTCTTCGTTCAGCGCCTCCTGCTCGGCCGCCGCGATCCAGTCGGCAATCTCCGGCGCAGTCGCCCGGGCATGGTGCATGCCCGCAAGCGCCGACATTGCCTCTGCGCGCTTCTCGCCGCCGCCGACCGCCATATGGGTCGCCTCGTCGGCGCCGAGGATGGCGAGGGCGTGTTCCAGCGCTTCGAGCTTGTGGCCGAGGTCGTCGAGTTTTTGAAAGGACATTGTGGGTTCCGCTGATTTGACGGCGGGAAAAGATACCAATGCAAAACTGTTGGCAACCCCGAAGCCGTCCGCGGTCGACGCATCGACTGCCAGCTGCAACGGCCGAAAAGCATCTTGTGGAAGCGGTGGCGTGCGTGATCAATGTCGTCCGGCGGCGGCAGACCGCGATGCGGAGACGAAACATGATCGCCAATGTGCTGGTCGGGCTGGTGGCCGTGATCCACCTCTGCATCGTCTATCTTGAGATGGTGCTGTGGGACACGCCGCGCGGCCATATGGTATTCAGGCTGACGCCGGAATTCGCCAGTGCCTCGAAAGTGCTTGCTGCCAATCAGGGGCTTTACAACGGCTTTCTCGCAGCCGGGCTGATCTGGGGGCTTTACTTCGGCGAAGCCGGTTTCCAGTTCAAAGTCTTCTTCTTGCTCTGCGTCGCCATCGCCGGCCTTTACGGCGCAGCGACGGCGGGCCGTAAAATCCTGTTCATCCAGACAGTGCCGGCAGTGCTGGCGCTGATTGCGCTGGCGTTGGGCTAGCGCATGATCCCTGAACCGAAAGCTGGAAAAGGATCATGCGCAAAATCAATTGCCACAGCGCCGGGCACTGCGGCCGATTTCAGCCGCCTGGATAAGTTGGGCCATAGCCGTTGGGATAGTATCCGCCATCGGCGCCGTTGCCGATGAGGAAGGCGCTGCCGGTGTCAGCGCGCAGCTTTTGGCTGACATCGTCGAGCTGCGCCATCAACTGCTGATATTGCGTGCTCGGCATCGTTCCACGGCGGGCGGCCCTCTGGGCGGCCCGATCGAGTTGAGCGACCTGCGTGCGCAAGTCGCGCGCCTCGCCCGGCTCTAGCTTGTTCGCCCGGATGGCGCCCTGGATACCCGTCTCCACGCTCTGGATCTGATTGATCAAGGCCGTCGCACGCGGGCCGGCGTAAGCGCCAGCAAACGGAACGGCGAGGAGCAGTGTGGCGAGCGTAGCAGTCCTGAGATTCCTGGGAGCGAAGAAGCGCATGGTTGCGTCTCCTTTACTGGGGAAGGCGGTGGTTGGGAGGGTCCTGCCTTCCGGCCGCGGGCCGTCAGGTTCCGTCGCGTCGCGATGAGCGGTTCCACCGCCGGCGGTTCTCGGCCCATGACCAAGGCTAAAAGGCCATGGCGGCAAAGTGTAATTAAAAAAAGGTAATTTTTTTCAGCTCTTGCCGCTGCCGCACCAGTGCCCTAAATGCCGCCGACTTGAGCCGGCTCGACCTGGCCCGACCTGGCGCATGATACAAGCCAAAGGCCTGCAGATCACCGCTCGGTCAGCTTCAACTCGATGCGGCGGTTCTTGTTGCGCGCCTCTTCGGTATCGGCGGGGTCGAGCGGCTGGAATTCGCCGAAGCCGGCCGCGACCAGCCGGTTGGCCGGCACGCCGTTCTCGATCAGGAACTTGACCACCGACGTCGAGCGCGCCGTCGACAATTCCCAATTGTCGCGGTAGCGGCCGGTGCCGGAGAGCGGCTTGTTGTCGGTGTGGCCGTCGACGCGCAGCACCCAGTTGATCTCCGGCGGGATTTCCTTTTGCAATTCGATGATGGCATCGGCGAGCTTCTTCATCTCGACCTTGCCGGCATCGTTGATCACCTCGGAGCCGGTCGGGAAAAGTACTTCCGACTGGAAGACGAAGCGGTCGCCGACGATGCGGATGTTCTCGCGGTCGGCAAGAATTTCACGTAAGCGGCCGAAGAAATCGGAGCGGTAGCGGTTTAGCTCCTGCACGCGTTGCGCCAGTGCGACGTTGAGGCGGCGGCCGAGATCGGCGATCTTGGTGTTGGATTCGCGGTCGCGCGTTTCGGACACGTCGAGCGCTTGTTCGAGCGCTGCGATCTGCCTGCGCAGCGCCGAAATCTGCTGGTTGAGGATCTCGACCTGGCTCAGCGCCTGCTGGCTGATCTGGCGCTGGCTGTCGAGCTCGCCGGAAAGTGCCGTCGCGCGCTGGTTGGCGGCATCGCCGGCACCGGCGCCTTGCGCCAGCAATTGCTCGAGCCGGCTCTTTTCCGCCTCCGACGCGGACAGCGACGCCTGCAAATTGGCAAGGGTGTCCTCCTTGTCCTGCGTCGTCGAGCGCTCCAGCGCCAGAAGCTGGGTCAACTCGTTGATCTGCGAGTTGAGGCGGTTGAGCACCGTGTCCTTGCCGGAGATCTCGCGGCCGAGCAGGAACTGCGCCAGCACGAAAACCGTGAGCAGGAACATGATCGCCAACAGCAGCGTCGACAGCGCATCGACGAAGCCCGGCCAGTAATCGATGCGGCGGTCGGAGCGCCGGCCTCGTGCCAACGCCACGTCAATGCACTCCAGGCTTCTTCAAGGCGTCGGCGATCTTCTCCAGGGTGTTGCGCATCGCCTTCTGCTCGTCGGACTGGGCCTCGACCCAGTCGCGCATGATCTGCTGCTCCGAGCGCATGTTCTTGACTAGGCCGGAAATGCCGTCGGCGAGATTGGCCATGGCGGTGGCCACGCGCGGATTGGAGCCGCCGCCATTCTCCTGCAGGGTGCGCAGCTTTTCCGACAACAGCCGGATTTCCTCGGAGGGTTCGGTCTTGGCCGCGTCGGCAACGACGATGTCGGAGGACAGGTCGGTGACCGAGGATAGCCAGTTTTCGAGTTCGGTATAGAAGCGCGTCTGGGCACGGCCGGCCTGCAGGTCGAGGAAGCCGAGCACCAGCGAGCCGGAGAGGCCGAACAGCGAGGACGAGAAGGCGGTGCCCATGCCGGCCAACGGAGCGGAAAGCCCCTGCTTCAGGGATTCGAGCACGGCCGCGGCATCGCCGGTGCCGGGATCGAGCGACTCGATGGTTTCGCGGATCGAGCCGATCGTGTTGAGCAGGCCCCAGAAGGTGCCGAGCAGGCCGAGGAACACCAGCAGTCCGACAAGGTAGCGCGACGTGTCGCGGCTTTCGTCGAGGCGGGTGGCGATCGAATCCAGCATGGTGCGCATCGAACTGGTCGAGAAAGCAATCGTCGAGGAGCGGCCGATCATCGCCTTCATCGGCGCCAGCAACACCGGTTCGGTGGTTTCGGAACCGGCGCGGAACGAGTTGACCCAGCGCACCTCGCGGAACAGCCGGCCGACCTGGACGAAGGCCAGCAGGATGCCGACCGCCAGCACGCCGATGATCAGGCCGTTGAGGCCGGGATTGGTGACGAAGGCGGTCGAGATCTGGCGGGTCAGGATGGCGGCGATGAAGGCCACGATGAACAGAAAGATCACCATGGTCAGCAGAAACACCTGCGGGCTCGACAATTTGTGCGGGTCGTAGATCAGAACGTCGGAGCGCCTGCCCATGCCGAAGGATCTGAGAAGAGTCATCCGTGCCCCGTTTCCGATGCCGTCGCCGCCGATCAATTTGTGTTTGCGACTCTAAACGGAATTGTGACGAAATTGAATGGCGCTTGGCAATATTGCCACTGTCCGCGACCGGAGGTCAAAGCCGGTTGATGACCAGGCAGTCGACCATGGCGGCCAGATGCAGGCCGGCGCCGGTGACGACAAAGCCATGCCACAGCGCATTGTGGAAACGCAGGCCCTTCCAGGCGAAGAAGATCACGCCACAGGAGTAGACGATGCCGCCGGCAACGATGAGCGCGATCGATGTCGCCGGCAGCGTCCGCACGAGCGGCTCCACCAGAACGATGCCGCTCCAGCCGATAGCCAGATAAAACACGATCGCCAGCCGGTCGAAACGGCCGGGAAGAAAGACCTTGATGGCGATGCCGACCGCCGCGGCGGTCCAGACCAGGACGATCATGGAAACGGCCTGCGGCGAGCCGCCGAGCTGGGCTAGGAAAGGCGTGTAGGTGGCAGCGATCAGCAGATAGATCGCGGCATGGTCGAAGCGCCGCAATATCCATTTTGCCGGCGACGACACCGGCCAGACATTGTAGGCCAGCGAAACCGACAGCACGGTGAGCAGCGAGACTACATAGAAGGCGGCGGCGACGTATTCGCCGGGGCCGGTTCGATAGGCGGCCAGTGCCAGCAGCGTCGAGCCGGCAGCGATCGCCAGCACGATGCCCACGGCGTGGACAATGCCGTCGGCGATGATCTCGGCGCGCGAGTAATGCCAGCGCCCCATAAAGGGAATGTCGAGCTGGGAGAGTTCGCTCTGGGGTTGGGGCCGGCTGTTCGTCATCGATGATCCTGCGCCACCTTATCTGGGCGGCCGCGGGACAGTATTTCAAGCTTTGGTTGCGGTTTTGCGACTGCGGCGGTTCAGCGCGGCGTGCCTGTATCAGCCGGCTGAGAGTGGCCTTTTGATAGTCTTCAACAGCGCGCGCTGGATGAGTTCGTTGCCGGCGACCAGTGAACCGGCGTTCAGCACATCCTGTCCCCCGGCGAAATCGGAGACGAAACCGCCCGCCTCGCGGATCAGCAAAATGCCGGCGGCGACATCCCAGGCCGACAGGCCGGTTTCCCAGAACCCGTCCATGCGGCCGGCGGCGACGTAGGCGAGATCGAGCGAGGCGGAGCCGAGACGGCGGACGCCAGAGACCTCGGCCATGACATTGCGCAATTCGATGAGGAAATTGCCGTGCTGGCCACGCCCGAGATGCGGCATGCCGCAGCCGATCACCGCATCGACCAGCTTGGTGCGGCCGGCGACGCGCAGCCGGCGGTCGTTCATGAAAGCGCCGCCGCCGCGCTCGGCGGTATAGAGCTCATCCATCGCCGGATTGTAGACGACGCCGGCGACGATCTGGCCCTGGCGCTCCAGCGCGATCGAAACGGCAAAGAGCGGAATGCCGTGCAGGAAATTGGTGGTGCCGTCGAGCGGGTCGACGATCCAGCGGTGCTGGCCGTCGTCGCCCTCGATCACGCCGCGTTCCTCCATCAGGAAGGCGTAGCCGGGCCGCGCCTTGGAGAGTTCGGCAAAGACGATGTCTTCGGCCTTGCGGTCGGCCTGGCTGACATAGTCGCCCGGCCCCTTCATCGAGACCTGCAGGTTCTGCACTTCGCCGAAGTCACGCGACAGCGAGCGGCCGGCCTTCATTGCGGCCTGGACCATGACATTGAGGATCGCGGAACGCGCCATTGCTGTTCTTCCTGTCGCTGCGCCTATTTGCCTTGACGCATCATCTTTCCAAAAAGTCTGCAACTCTTTGGGATCACGCCTTAGTCGGCGCGGCGCACGTAAGTGATTTCGTTGGTATCGACGATGATGCGCTCGCCCGAGCCGATGAACGGCGGCACCAGCACGCGGATGCCGTTTTCGAGTATCGCCGGCTTGTAGGACGAGGCTGCCGTCTGGCCCCTCACCACCGGGTCGGCCTCGGTGATGGTCAGCGTCACCTGGTCGGGCAGCGAAATGCCGATCGGCCTTTCGTCATAGAGCTGGACCGTCACCATCATGCCGTCCTGCAGGAAGGCGGCGCGATCGCCGACGAACTCCTTTTGCAATTCGAGCTGCTCGTAGCTTTCGGTGTCCATGAACACCAGCGCGTCCCCCTGCTCGTAGAGGAAAGAAAAATCCTTCAGATCGAGCCGGATCTGCTCGACCGTCTCGGCCGAACGGAAGCGCTCGTTGAGCTTGGTGCCGTTGATCAGGTTCTTGAGTTCGACCTGGTTGTAGGCGCCGCCCTTGCCGGGCTTGACGGTGTTGGTCCTGACCGCCACCCAAAGGCCGCCATCGTGCTCGATGACGTTGCCGGGACGGATTTCGTTGCCATTGATCTTGGCCATGGTGAGGTGATCCGGAAATGAGATGATCGCCGCAAAGGGCAATTTGGCGCCTCCAAGACCACAAATCGCCAGCAGAGGCAAGGAGCGCCTTCCGATGAAGCGGGAACGAAGCTGGCCCGGCAGCGCGGCGTGGCGGCCTCAGTCCGTCCTGACAGTCGCGGTGACGGCCTCGGTCACTGCGTCGGCGACCTCTCTCAAAAGATGCAGGTGCGGCGAACGCAGGACGACAATTCGCAGCGACAGCTCGAGGCCGGGAGCGTCGACCAGGGCAATGCCCTGCGGCAGCTTTTCCCGCAGCAGCCGCCTGGGCAGCAGGCCAAGGCCTTGGCCTCGACGAACCCAGTCGATCTGCAGCGCGCTGTCCTGAATCTCGGCGCCGACAGTCAATCTGTTCCCGCCCTCAGCAAGGGCAGCCGTCAGCCGCCGGCGCGCGTCGCAAGGCTCAGGGCTGAGGATCCAGGGCATGGTCTTGACGTCGGCTTGCCGGACAGTGCTTTCGGCAGCGATGACGCCGAGGGCCTCGGTTCCGACAACGCCGTCGCCAGCTTTGGAATTGCTGCCGTCCAGGATGACGGCGAGGTCAAGCTGTCCGCGCTTGTGCTGGTCGGCCAACTCAAGGCTCCAGCCGCTCTTCAGACGCAGCGAGACCTTCGGAAACCGGGCCACGGCATCACCAATGGCGGCGGCCACGGCTTTGTCGCAAAGTCCATGCGCGAGGCCGAGCCGCAGCAGGCCCTCCGGCTCGTCGCCCTTGGCGAATGATCTCAGCGCGGCGACGGCGGCGAGAATTTCCTTGCCGCGTGCCAGCACCTCTACGCCGGCCGGGGTCAGTCGCGACGGCTTTAGCCGGCGGTCGAGCAATTCCGTGCCGAGCATCTCCTCCAGCCGCTGGATCTGGCGGGTGACGGCCGGCTGCGTCAATGGCAGGCGTTGCGCCACCTTCTGAATCGAACCCTCCTCGGCAAAGAGGGCCAGTGTTTTCAGTTCTTCAAGCACGACACACCCGAACATGTCATAGAAGCATAATTATCCTGAACATTATGAATTTGAAATCCGATGGATGGCAAGCGATTTTCTTCCGGCAGGACCCCAGCTGGAAAGGAACGACGATGAAGGCGATCGAATTGCAGAGCCCGGGCGGCCTCGAGAACCTCAGAATGGTCGAGCGGCCGATGCCTGAGCCAGGGCGCCAGGAGATGATTGTGAAGGTCAAGACGACGGCGCTGAACTACCGCGATGCCGAGATCGTTCGCGGCAGCTATCACACGAAGTTTGCATTGCCGCTGGTGCCGCTGTCGGACGGCGTCGGCGAAGTCGTTGCCATCGGCGCCGAGGTCAGCCGGTTCAAGATCGGCGACCGGGTCTGCGGCACGTTCTGGCAGCGCTGGGTCGGCGGCAGTTTCGCCATGGCCGAGCCATCCTATCAACGTGGCGGCCCGATCGACGGGCTGCTCAGCGAATTTGCCCGGCTCGACGAACAGGCGGCGGTGCTGGCGCCGGCCAATCTGAGCGACCTCGAAGCGGCGACGCTGCCATGCGCCGGCGTGACGGCATGGCACGCGCTGTTTACGGAGGGCAGCGTCAAACCCGGCGACACCGTGCTTTGCCTCGGCACCGGCGGCGTTTCGCTGTTTGCGGTGCAGTTCGCCGCCGCTGCCGGGGCGCGCGTCATCGTGACGTCGAGCAGCGACGAGAAGCTTGCGCGGGCAAAGCAACTTGGCGCGCAGGATGGCGTGAACTATCGCAGCGTCCCCGATTGGGCATCGGCCGTGCTGGGATTAACGGATGGCCGCGGCGCCGACCATATCATCGAGGTTGGCGGACCGCAGAGTTTTGCACAATCGCTGAGGGCAGCGGCGCGCGGCGCCCAGATCAACGTCATCGGCTATCTCGGCGGCAGTGACGGCGCCATCAACCCGCTCGACATCTTCCGCCGGCAGGTCCGGGCGCGAGGCATACCGGTGGGCTCACGCGAATCCTTCGAGGCGATGAACCGCGCCATTGTCGTCAACCGGTTGAGACCGGTGATCGACCGGGTCGTGCCATGGAGCCGGGCCGCCGAAGCCTTTCGGTACCTTGAACACGGCTCTCCCTTCGGCAAGGTCGTGCTCGATCATACCCAATGAGTCCGCCTGACGACCCTGGTGCAATGAGTCCCGAGATCGCGGTCAGGGCAGGCGGTTGGCCCGTTGCAGCGCCTGCTGCGTCTGCTCGTCGGTCAGGCCCTGCAGGAAATCGTCCATCTCTTGGTCGATGAGCCCGGCGCGGCGGGCGACAACATACCAGGCGCCGGCGAGGATCAGATCCGGGTTGGTGCCGATGCCGTTCATGTAGAGCTTCGCGAGACGGTTCTGGGCGGCGACATTGCCGCCTTCTGCGGCCTGCTTCATCCAGTTGAAGCCGGATTTCAGGTCGCGGGCGCCGCCGCGCCCCTCGATCATCCAGGTTGCGAGATCGATCTGTGCGGTGTCGTAGTTCTGCCGCGCGGCCTGTGCCAGCAGGCCGCGGGCGCGGACATCGTCGCGCGGCTTGCCGCCGGCGCCGTTGGCGTAGACCTGTGCCATCGCATATTGTGCGTCGGCAAGCCCGGTCGCGGCAGCGCGCTCGTAATAGGACACGGCTTTGGCAATACCGGCATCGCCGGGCTCCTGTTCGACCATCAGCTGCGCAAAATTGAACTGCGCCAGGCGGTTGCCAGCCTCGGCGGCGGCCTGCATCAGCGCATAGGCCTCCTTCTCGTCCTTTTTGACGTAGCGGCCGTCGAGCAGCATCAGCGCATACTGGAATTGCGATTCCGGCACGCCCTGCTCGGCGGCAAGCGCATACCACTTCGCCGCCCCTGCCGCGTCGACCGGCACGCCGAGGCCGCGCGACATTATCTCGGCCACCAGCGTCTGTGCCGCCGGATCGCCGTTTTGAGCACGGGAGAGCGCAAGGTTGTAGGCCGTCTTGTAGAGCCCGCGTTGAAAGGCGCCGTAGGCAGCGTCGGACGGCTTTGCGCCGAAGCGGTCGGGGTTGATGGTGTCGGCCGACGGCAACGGGGTGGTGGTGGCGGGCTGCGGCAATTGTGCGGCGATGGGCTTGTCGGCAGGTTCGCTGGAATCCGGCCTGGGCTGCGGCAGAGGAACGGGTTCCGCCGCTATCGCCTGCGTCACGGCCGTTGCAAGAAAGGCGCTGAAAAGGATATTCCGCGAGAGCACGTCAGTCCTCGAAGCGCGGCGCGGTTTCGTCGAGCAGCGCGTTGGCGGCGGCGACCGCCATCTTCGGATCGACGCCGTCGGCGAAAACGGCGCTGGACAGCGCCACGAATTCAGCGCCGGTGGCGGCGACCGCTTCCACCGAGGCAAGATCCGATCCGGCCATGACGATGCAGGGGATCTGGATGACGTCCGCCCACCATTGCCCGAGCGACAAATTGCGGGGGTGCGGCTCAGGCTTGTTGTCGTAGCCGAAGCGGCCGAAGAAAATGTAATCAGGCCTGACCTCGCCGAGTTCCAGCGCATCGTCGCGGGTCTTGGCGCCGCCGGTGCCGACCATCATCCTGGCCTGGAAGTGTTCGATCGTTTCGGCGAGCTCGTCCTTGCCGACCTCGACATGGATGCCGTCGGCCTGGACACGGCCGGCGATGCGGGTGTCGCCGGCAATGATGACGGCAATGCCGGCCGCTTGCGCCACCGGCACGATCTGCTCGGCAAAGGCTTGGAAAGAGGCCTCGTCCAGACCGTTTTCCGGCAGGATGAGCGAGGCGACGTCACCGCCGTCGAAGGCCGCGGCGATGCGCGCGGCCGGCACGTTCGGCGGCGCGATCAGCACGATACGGCAGCGGTTGGGCGGCGTTGCGTCATTCATTGAATTCGATCCCGGTTATCGCCTATGCCGGGCGAAGATGGTTGCATTGCGGCATAGAGCAAAGTGCGGGGATTGAACAGGCGGCAGGGGGATCACGTTTGCCGTCAACGATTCCATAGGGCTCGGCGCATGGCTGCCGTTGGCCGAAATTCTCTTCGCCTGGTCGCTTGCGGCCCTACGCAGGCACCTTCGATTTCCACAGCGACCAGCCGAGATTCATGCCGGCGGCGGCGACCAGGATGGCGGCGGCGCCGACGATCTGCGCCGGATGCAGCCGATGGCCGAAGGCGACGACATCGACGAGGATGGCGACGACTGGGTAGATGAAGGACAGCGATCCCTGCAGATGCGTCGGCAGCTTCTGGATGGCACCGTACATGAGGATGTACATCAGGCCGGTATGGACGATGCCGAGTGTCGCCAGCATGACCCAGCTCCGCGCATCGACGGGAAGGTGGGTGAGATTGGCGAAGGGTGCCAGCATGAGAACGCCGACGCAGACCTGGATCAGGGCGATCAGGTGCGGCGGCGTGCCTTTGAGCTTCTTGGTGACGATAGCCGCAACGGCCCAGAAGAAAGCCGCGGCCAGCGCCATCGCAATGCCGGTAAAGTAATCCGTACCATGATCGCCTGCATCGGGCGCGGCCTGCACGATCAGCAGCATGCCGGAAAAGGCGATGCCGAGCCAGGTCAGCTTGGTCACCGTCAGCCGTTCGGAGAAGAAGAGCGCGCCAAAACCCACCAGCATGAAGGGCTGCGTGTTGTAAACGGCCGTGGCGATCGAGATCGACGCGCGGGAAAACGCGCTGAACAGCAACAGCCAGTTGATAACGATGGCAGCACCGCCGAGAGCCGCGATCGCGACAATGCGAAGCGACAGCCTGCCACGCAGCAGTCCCAGCGCCGCGCAGATGATCAGCAGCGTTACCGCCCCGAAAGCACAGCGCCAGAACACCACGTCCATAATAGGTTGGCCGGAAAGGACGACGAACCAGCCGATCGTGCCGAGGATCGCCATCGCCGCCGTCATTTCGATCGTGCCGCGTACCGTGTTGTCCATGGATGCTCCTGAAACCCGTTGAGATTTTATAATCCCACAGCGGATCGGGTCTTTCCATGACTTCTAGCTGGTGATATGCAGGACGAACCTCATTAAATTAGGTAAACATCGGCTTTCTTGGAATTGTAAAATGCTGGACGAGCTCGATAGAAAGCTCCTCGATATCCTGGTCAAGGATTCACGGACCTCGCTGAAGGAACTGGCGCTGCAGGTCGGGTTGTCGTCGCCAAGCGTTTCGGAGCGGCTTCGGCGGCTTGAGGATCGCGGCGTCATCCGCGCGTTCACCATCGACATCGATCCGCAGGCGCTCGGCTACGCCTTGCAGGCGATCGTTCGCATCCGGCCATTGCCGGGCAAGCTGCACATCGTCCAGAAGCTGATCGAGGAAATCCCGGAATTCGGCGAATGCGACAAGGTGACGGGCGATGACTGCTTCGTTGCCCGGCTGTTCGTCCGCTCGATCGGCGAGCTCGACCGGATTCTCGACCGCATCGCCGACAAGGCCGAAACCAGCACCGCCATCATCAAGGCGCAGCCGATCCGGAGACGCCCGCCGCCGCTCGACATGCCAAACATGTGACGGGTTTCGGTGGCGTGGCCCACATATTTGCGGTCGCGGTCTGGCCATTTCTGGTCTATTCCAGAGTTCAACTTTCCCTCCAGCGTCCTTTCCCCATGTCAGGCCTGCTCGTCGATCCCTGGTTCTATGCCGCGGCTATTCCGGCCGTTATCCTCGTCGGCCTGTCGAAAGGCGGCTTCGGCGGCGCCGTCGGTTTTGTCGGCGTGCCGTTGATGGCGCTGACCATGCCGCCGGTTCAGGCTGCCGCAATCCTTCTGCCAATTCTGTGCCTGATGGACATTGTCTCGGTGTGGACGTGGTGGGGCATCTTCGACCGCAAGATGCTGGCCGACATGATGCCGGGCGCCGTGATCGGCATCGCCCTTGGCTGGCTGACGGCGGCACTTGTAACCGAAGAGATGGTGCGGCTGATCGTCGGCGCGGTTGCCCTGATTTTCGTGCTGCGCTGGCTCTATTTGCAACTCCGCCACGGTGCCGGCCACGCAGCGGAGCCCAACCGCGTCGCCGCGGGCTTCTGGGGTACCGTTGCCGGGTTCACCAGCTTCGTCGCCCATGTCGGCGGCCCGCCTTTTCAGGTCTATGCGCTGCCGATCAGGCTCGATCCGAAGGTGCTGTCGGGCACCGCGGCGATCTTTTTCGCCGTCACCAATGCGCTGAAGCTCATCCCTTATTTCGCGCTCGGCCAGTTCGACACCACCAATTTGACCGCGTCGGCGGTGCTGATGCCACTGGCGCCGCTGTCGACAATCGCCGGCGCCTGGCTGGTGCGGCGGATGCGGCCGGAGCTGTTCTATCCCTTCACCTATGCGACCGTGGCGGTCGTCGCGGTCAAGCTTCTGTGGGACGGCATCGCCGGCCTCCTGTAAGACGGCGGCCCCATTCGGCCGCCGCCGGATTCCTAAAACCTCAGGCGGCACTCGGCAGCAGCTGCCGCGTCCTGCCAAGCGCCAGGGCAATGCCGGTTGCCAGTACGAACGCCATGCAGCCCAGAATGGTGATGTCGTGCAGCGTCGGCTTCAGCACCATGTCCGCGATGATCACCAGCATCACCGAATAGTCGAAGCGCGCGGCGCTGAGGACGCGCTGGCCCTGGGCAAGCACCGCCGGCGTCACGCCATCCTTGGCGATCATGCCTGCCATGCGGTCGGCAGTCGGCTTGAAGATGAACATGCCGATGCAGAAGGTCGTCGCATAACCGGCAAGGCCGATCAGCACCCACAGATCGGAAAAGCCGACCCAGAAGCCGCACATGATGAGGCCGAAAAGCAATGTCAGCATCGACATCGGCGCGAAGAACCGGTTGCCGAGCTCGCCGGTGGCGCGCATCGCCTGCAGCATGCCTTCGACGTTTCCAGCGCGGCCGGCGCGTACCGCGAGCAGCATCAGCGTGAAGCCGCCGCCGACCCAGAGGATCGCCGAGACGATGTGCAGAAATTTAACGGCCGAGTACCAGTCCATTATTCGCTCCTTGAGAGATTTGATGATTTGCCGGAGCGCAAGGTTTGCTCCGCCTCGTTGCGAGGAACGGGCGTTTAGCGCGGCGCCTGTTTCGGAACGATGTCGCGCGCAGTGCCGTTTTGTTTCGGTAAGCCGGTCACCATTTGGAGGAAACCACGGCGCAAGCGTCGCCCCGACTTTCCAGCCGGTGGTGTGAACGGCGCCGTGGCCAGTCAGCTGTGCTGTTACGGCACAGATGCTGGGCGCTTGATCGAAAAATATGCCCCGCGTTAAGGCTTCGTTAAGCTTTACAGGCGTTTACTATGTCCATCCAGTGATCTGGATTCTTACCGAGTGGTTGGAGCCACTTTGTTTGACGCCTCCCTGTTAAACTCCTGAGAGCCGCCTTATCCGCGGCTCTTTTTTTGTCCGCCGGCATGGGCGTTCTTCCGGCTAAATGCGGCCGTTAACCGTTTGTTAAACATGTGCTTGCCTTCGCTGGCAGCGAAGCGCATTTTCAAGCTTCAGTCGTTTAGGCTGCCGGATATGGCGGCCAAGAGCCGAATCGGCCGGCTGTCAGGCAAGTGCAGGGGCGTAGCGATGAACGAGCCTTCGAAGGCGAGCGCGAAAACCATCAAGCTGGCGGAGCGCCGGGTTTTCTCCCAATCCTTCAAGCCGCTCTATCAGGAAGGCATGGGCCTGGTCGAGCAGGCCGCCGAATATCTCGACGGCAAGGGCCGCGCCGAGGCCAAGAAGCTGTCGAGGCTGGCGGCGACGCTTTATGCGGCCGAATCGATGCGGCTGACCACCAGGCTGATGCAGGTCGCCTCGTGGCTGCTTTTGCAGCGGGCGGCGAATTCCGGCGAGATGACCCGCGATCAGGTGGCCTCAGAAAAATCCAAGGTGCGTCTCGACACTGCCTCGGCGCATGAGGAGGCGCCCGGCTGGGCCGAGCTGCCGACGGATTTCATCGACCTCGTCAACCGCTCGCTGCGGCTGCAGGCGCTGGTGCGCCGCATGGACGAGGAGATCTACGGCGGCCTCGCCGAGGTGCCGCCGTCGAGCCGTCGCGTCAATCCGGTGTCGGACCAGATCACGCTGCTCAACACGGCTTTCGCCCGCGGCTGAGAGAACGTTTGGAAACTCTACCCCTGCAGCGCCGCGTCCTTTTGGACGCGCAAAGGACGCTGCAGCACTTTGATTGAGCATGATCCCCTCGGGATCACGCGTGGGCTCACGGACCCAAATGTCCGCTGCGCTCCGGTTCTCGAAACCACCACCATATGACTCGCCGGAGCGACTTTCGAAACGGTCTCAGAGGCTCTCTGGACATGACGAGCCCTGGTTTCTGGTTTGTTCACATTTCGCTGGCATCGCTGCTCGCCGGGGTTAAAGTTGACGGATGGGGGAAGCGATTCGCATCATCGGCATCGATCCAGGGCTGAGGCGCACCGGCTGGGGCATCGTCGAAAGCCTCGGCAATTCGCTGCGCTTCGTCGCTTCCGGCACAGTGCGGTCCGACGACAAGGCCGCGCTGGCGGTGCGTCTTTGCCAGTTGCATGACGGGCTCTCCGAAATCCTGCATGCCGCGATGCCGCACGAGGCGGCGGTCGAGCAAACTTTCGTCAACAAGGACGCGGCGGCGACGCTGAAACTCGGCCAGGCGCGCGGCATCGCCATGCTGGTGCCGGCGCGTGCCGGCCTTGTCGTTGCCGAATATGCGCCAAACGCCGTCAAAAAGGCGGTAATCGGCGTCGGCCATGGCGACAAGAAGCAGATCCACATGATGGTCAAGGTGCTGATGCCGAAGGCGACTTTCGACAGCGATGACGCCGCCGACGCGCTGGCTATCGCCATCTGTCACGCGCATCACCGGCAGAGCATCGCCTACAGGATGGCGGCGCTGGCCGGATAAGTATGTTCTTGACTTGTCTCCAGTGGGCAATAAGTAATACCAACGAGGTATTACCATGCGCGTTACCACCAAGGGCCAAGTGACCATCCCGAAGGAAATACGGGATCATCTCGGTATCGGCCCGGGCTCGGAGGTGGAGTTCGTCCCCACCGAGGACGGCGCTCGTGTCATAGCCGTCGACGAAAACGTGTCGGAGGAGGAAGCCTCGCGCAGATTCAGCCAGATGCTCGATCGTATGGCCGGTACGCTGGATCTGGGAGGCTTGACGGCGGATGAATATGTGGAATGGCTGAGGGGCCCACGTGAAGATCTCGACATTGATTGACACAAATGTCTTGATCGACGTTTGGGGTCCTGCCGGACGGGAGACGAAATGGTCGGCATCCGCGATTACCGCATGCCGGCGCGACGGCGCACTCGTAATCAATGCAATCGTCTGGTCCGAGCTCGCGCCGTTGATTGCGACCGAACAGGCTCTTCGTCAAGCAGCCGACATGCTCAAGATGGATCGCGAATTTCTGCCGTGGGAAGCAGCCTTCCTCGCTGGTGTCACGCACTCGCGCTATCGCCGCGCCGGCGGCATTCGCGAACGAACCTTGCCGGATTTCTTTATTGGAGCCCATGCGGTTGTCGCTGGGCATCGCCTGCTGACGCGCAATGCTGCGCGCTATCGCGGCTATTTCCCGGACCTCGATATCATCTCTCCGGAAACCCACCCGGCATGATCGGCACGCTCAAATGATCGGCAAGCTAAAAGGCACGCTGGATGAGATCGACGAGGATTTCTGCATCGTCGACGTGCATGGCGTCGGCTATGTCGCCTACTGCTCGGCGCGCACGCTGGCGGCATTGCCGCGGCCGGGCGAGGCGGTCGTGCTGTTCATCGAGACCTATGTGCGCGAGGACATGCTGCGGCTCTATGGGTTCCAGTCGGTGCTGGAGCGCGAATGGTTCCGGCTGTTGATGAACAATGTGCAAGGCGTCGGCGCCAAGGTGGCGCTGGCCATCCTGTCGACGCTGGCGCCGGCCGATCTCGCCAATGCGATTGCGTTGCGCGATATCGCCATGGTCAGCCGTGCGCCGGGCGTCGGCAAGAAGGTCGCGGAGCGCATCGTCACCGAATTGAAGAACAAGGCGCCGGCCTATGCGGGCACTGCCTCCGGCACCATCGGCCTGAAGCAGGAGCTCGGCGAGGGCGTCGCCTCGGCGCCGATCACCGACGCCGTCTCGGCGCTGGTCAATCTCGGCTATTCGCGCGACACCGCCGCCAATGCGGTGGCGGCGGCGCTGAAGACGGCAGGCGAGGAGGCGGACGCCTCGAAGCTGATCCGCTTCGGCCTGAAGGAGCTGGCACGGTGAGACGTTGCCCGACAAATAAATTCCGACTAGGAACAAGAGCATGGTCGGATATGCAAGCTTGACCTCCAGGGGGCAGCTTACGATTCCAAAGAAAGTCCGGAACGAGTTGTCGCTCAAGTCAGGCGATACTGTTGCGTGGACGGTCGTGGATGGTCTCCTGATAGGAACGCCGCGCAATCTCGAATTTGCCGACCTCGCTGGATTTCTAGGCGATCCACCTGACGGGCCTGCTGCGCTGGAACAGATCGACGCGGTGGTAAGAGATGCAGTGGGCCGCCATGTTGTTGGCGAGGAGCACGGCGACGAACGAGAGGGTGCCGGGTGACGTTGATCGGTATCGATACAAACTTTTTCTTTCGGGCGGTATGCGCATGAGCCTTTCGCCACGCCTCATTGCTCCCGACAGACGCGGCGAGGACGCCGAGCAGACCTTGCGGCCGCAGACGCTTGGCGACTTCGTCGGCCAGGCGGCGGTGCGGGCCAATCTCAAAGTGTTCATCGAGGCCGCCAAGGGGCGCAGCGAAGCGCTCGACCATGTGCTGTTCGTCGGCCCGCCCGGCCTCGGCAAGACGACGCTGGCGCAAATCATGGCGCGCGAGCTCGGCGTGAATTTCCGCTCGACCTCGGGTCCGGTCATCGCCAAGGCCGGCGATCTCGCGGCGCTGCTCACCAACCTCGAAGACCGTGACGTGCTGTTCATCGATGAGATCCACCGGCTCAACCCGGCGGTCGAGGAAATCCTCTATCCGGCGATGGAGGATTTCCAGCTCGACCTGATCATCGGCGAGGGGCCGGCGGCGCGCTCGGTCAAGATCGACCTGGCCCGCTTCACGCTTGTCGCCGCCACCACCCGGCTCGGCCTTTTGACCAACCCGCTGCGCGACCGGTTCGGCATTCCGGTGCGGCTCAATTTTTACTCGGTCGAGGAACTCGAGCAGATCGTGCGGCGTGGCGCCCGCATCCTTGCCATGCCGCTCGGCGACGACGGTGCCTTGGAGATCGCCCGGCGGGCGCGCGGCACGCCGCGCATCGCCGGCCGGCTGTTGCGCCGGGTGCGCGACTTCGCCAGCGTTGCCGGCGAGGGTCATGTCGACCGCAAGGTCGCCGACGAGGCGCTGACGCGGCTGGAGGTCGACGGGCTCGGCCTCGACGCGCTCGACCGCCGTTATCTGTCGATGATCGCCCGGAATTTCGGCGGCGGGCCGGTCGGCATCGAGACAATCGCTGCCGGGCTTTCCGAGCCACGCGATGCCATCGAGGACATCATCGAACCCTTTCTGATCCAGCAAGGCTTCATCATGCGTACCCCGCGCGGCCGCGTGCTGGCGGCCAATGCCTGGCGGCATCTCGGCCTCGACGCGCCAAAGGACCTGGCGCAGCAGCAGATCAGCCTGTTCCAGGAAGAACCCTAAGTTCCGCTGCTTATGGCTTCGGTGCTGGCAGTTCCCCGGCCCAGCCCTCCAGGTCTTGATCATCGCCGGTCTATGCGCAAAACAGGTGTTGCTTGAAACAGGGCCTGTCGGGCCAAAAGGACAGCGCAATGGACGATCACGGTGAATCGGCATTGTCCGCCGGACTTTCCGGCGCGCTGACGGAATTCGGCCATCGATTGATGGCGCGGGTCTATTATGCCGATACCGATTTTTCCGGCGTCGTCTACCACGCACGCTATCTCGAATTCTTCGAGCGCGGCCGTTCCGACTATCTGCGGCTGGCCGGCGTCCACCACACCGAGCTTGCCGACGGCAAGCATGGCGAGAAAATAGTCTGGGTGGTGCGGCGCATGGAGATCGATTTCCGCGGTTCGGCCCGCATGGACGACATCCTGACCATCGACACGCGCACCGACGAGATTTCCGGTGCGCGCATCGTCATGGCGCAGCAATTGAAGCGCGGCAGCGAAGTGCTGGTCGAGGCGCGTGTCGAAGCGGCGATCGTCGGCGAGAACGGGCGGCCGCGGCGCTTTCCCAAGGACTGGATCGCAGCCTTCATGCCCAGGGCGAGCAAATAAGGGTTCAGAGGCGGTCGATCTCGGAGCTCTCGTCCGGGCCAGGATCGCCGGGCGGCCCACAAGGCGCGGCAATGCGCCGCGCTGTACGTCCTAACCCATCCTTAACCATAACGGTCCATGAAGGGATTGGTTAAGATTGGAAGAATCCAAGCGCCTTCCTTTCACCAATATTTGCCCCGAAAAGGCCGCCAACGGTGCATTTGGGGTTATTCCGCAAGCTTAACGCGAACGGACCACAAGGGATGCCCATGGGCCAGCCGCCAGCCATGCCCGGAAAATCTTTAAGGACGTAACATGGAAAACATCGCTCTCGCCGACCCGGGCGCGCATTTATCGATTTGGGCCTTGTTCATGCAGGCCGGTTGGGTGGTCAAGCTGGTCATGATCGGCTTGCTCTGCGCCTCGATCTGGACCTGGGCGATCATCGTCGACAAGCTCGTCGCCTATGCCCGCATGCGGCTGGCGCTCAACCGCTTCGAACAGGTGTTCTGGTCGGGACAGTCGCTGGAAGAACTTTACCGCACGCTCGCCGACCGCAAGACGACCGGCATGAGCGCGATCTTCGTCGCCGCCATGCGCGAATGGAAGAAAAGCTTCGAGAAGGGCGCGAAATCGCCGCTGGGCCTGCAGACCCGCATCGACAAAGCTATGGATCTGGCGTTGACCCGCGAGATGGAAAAGCTGGAAGGGCGGCTCGGCTTCCTCGCCACCACCGGCTCGGCGGCGCCCTTCATCGGCCTGTTCGGCACGGTTATCGGCATCATGACCTCGTTCCAGGCGATCGCCGCCTCGAAGAACACCAGCCTGTCGGTGGTCGCGCCCGGCATCGCCGAAGCGCTGCTGGCGACCGCGATCGGCCTGCTAGCCGCCATCCCGGCCGTCATCGCCTACAACAAGCTGTCGTCCGACGCGAGCAAGATCGCGGTGCGCATGGAAGGGTTCGCGGACGAGTTCTCCGCCATACTCTCGCGCCAAATCGATGAAAAAGTCGCGCAGAAGGCCTGAGGAACGATCATGGGAATGTCCGTAAGCGCAGGTGGCGGAGGACGCGGCGGGCGCGGCCACAGGCGGCGCGGCCGCCATCACGCCTTGATATCGGAGATCAACGTCACGCCGATGGTCGACGTGATGCTGGTGCTGCTGATCATCTTCATGGTCGCGGCGCCGTTGCTGACGGTCGGCGTGCCGATCGACCTGCCGGATACCCAGGCCAAAGCGATGAACGCCGATACCCAGCCTATAACCGTGTCCATCAACTCGGCCGGTCAGATCTACCTCCAGGAAACCGAGACCCCGATCGAGGAGCTGGTGGCAAAGCTGCAGGCGATCTCGAAGACCGGCTATGACGAGCGCATTTTCATCAGGGGTGACAAGTCCACCGACTATGGCACTGCCATGAAGGTGATGGCCCGCATCTCGGCTGCTGGCTACAAGAATATCGGCCTGGTTTCACTGCAGGAACAGGATCAGTAGACGCAAGATGAGGACCGGCCTCACCACATCGGTGATCTTGCATACGGTGGCGATCGCCTTCGGGCTGTTCACGTTGTCCTCGCCGCCCGCGATGCCTGCGTCCGACGCGGAATCGGTGTCGGTCGAGATCGTGCCGATGGAAGCGACGGCACAGGTCCTGCAAGGCGACAAGAAGGCTGTAATGCACGACAAGCCGGCGCCGGTACCGACGCAGCGTCCCGACATCGTTCCCGATGCCCAGAAAGTCGGCGATAACAGCGTCGACACCGACAAGCCGCCGACACCTGAGCCCAAGCCCCAGCCAGTCGACATGACGGCGGCTCCGCCACCCGCGCCGACGCCGGTCGAAAAGCCCAAGCCCGAGGACGTGCCGAAGCCGAAGGAAGAGC
Source organism: Mesorhizobium sp. M0019 (assembly GCF_040323975.1). Lineage (NCBI taxonomy): Bacteria > Pseudomonadati > Pseudomonadota > Alphaproteobacteria > Hyphomicrobiales > Phyllobacteriaceae > Mesorhizobium > Mesorhizobium sp. M0019. The sequence continues at coordinate 216,890 of NZ_JAMYVK010000001.1, forward strand.
CGAAGCCTATTCCCGCTACGGAGGTGGCGCCGGTGCCGCAGCCGAAGGAAGAGGTCAAGCCCGAACCTGTCAAGCAGACCGAGCCCAAGCCGACGCCGGCCAAGGAGCCGACGCCCACGCCGCCGCAGGACAAGACTGCCGCGATCGATCCGCAGCCCGAGGTCAAGCCGGATGCCGTCGCCGAGGCGATTGCCAAGCAACCGCCAACCGAGGAGGCGCAGCTTCCGGACTCGGCGCCAGCACCCGAGGCTCGGCCAAAGCCGCAGCCGGCCCAGGCCGAGAGCGCCAAGGCACCGGAGCGCAAGGACGCCGACAAGCCGATCAAGGAAGCCTCATCCAAGCCGAAATCGGACGACAAGCAATTCAACGCCGACGAGATTTCGGCTCTGCTCGACAAGCGGAAGCCGTCCGGCGGCGGCGCCAAGCGCTCGACCCAGCAGGCTTCGCTCGGCGGCGAGAAGAACCAAGGCACCAAACTCTCGCAGAGCGAGCTTGATGGCCTGAAGGCCCAGATCAAACGCTGCTGGAGTGTGACACCCGGCACATTCGATGGCGACAGCCAAAAAGTCACCATCAGGATGAAGCTCACGCAAAATGGCGAGATCGACGGCGCTCCGGAAGTCGGATCCGCGGGCGATGGCTCAATGGGCTCCCGAGTCGCCTCGGAAGCAGCGCGGCGCGCAGTGCTGCGATGTGCGCCCTACAATCTGCCCGTCGCAAAATATGACGGCGAGCTGGGATGGAACGAGGTCGAGGTCAATTTCATCCCCAGCGACATGTATTGATTGCCGAGAGAACAACGAGGCTGAACGAATGAAGAAGTTGCTTACGACGCTGATACTGATCGGCACGATTGCGACCGCCATGAGCGGGCTCGCCACGCTGCCGGCAAAGGCGTTGGTCCAACTCGATTTGACTCAACCCAATATCGAGCCTCTGCCGATCGCCATCACCGACTTTCAATCGGGCGACGCATTGGGCGCGGAGATATCGGGGATCGTCATCGACGATTTGAAGCGCTCGGGCCTGTTTGCTCCGATCGACAAGAGCGCTTTCATTGAAAAGATCTCCAACCCGGATGCCACGCCCCGCTTCGAGGACTGGAAGGTAATCAACGCCCAGGCTTTGGTCACCGGCAGCGTCGGCAAGGAAGCCGACGGCCGTGTCCGCGCCCAGTACCGGCTGTGGGACGCCTTTGCCGGCCAGCAGCTCTCGGGCGAACAGTTCTTCGCCAACGACGCCAATACCAGGCGCGTCGGCCATATCATCGCCGATGCGATCTACGAGCGGCTGACCGGCGAGAAGGGCTATTTCGACACGCGCGTCGTCTTCATCGACGAGTCCGGTGCCAAGAATGCGCGCAAGAAGCGGCTAGCCATCATGGACCAGGACGGCGCCAACGTCCGCTATCTCTCGAACGGCAAATCGATCGTGCTGACGCCGCGCTTTTCGCCGAACCGGCAGGAAATCACCTACATGTCCTATGAAAGCGGTCAGCCGCGGGTGTACCTGCTGCAGATCGAGACGGGGCAGCGCGAGCTGGTCGGCAATTTCCCCGGCATGACGTTTGCGCCGCGCTTTTCGCCGGACGGCCAGAAGGTAATCATGAGCCTGCTGCGCGATGACGGCAATTCCAACATCTTCGCCATGGATCTGAGAAGCCGCTCGACAACCAGGCTCACCAACTCGACCGCCATCGACACCTCACCGTCCTACTCGCCTGACGGCAGCAAGGTGGTGTTCACCTCGGATCGTGGCGGCCGCGCGCAGATCTATGTGATGGGCGCCGACGGCTCGGGCCAGACCCGCATCTCGTTCGGCGACGGCGTCTATTCGACGCCGGTGTGGTCGCCGCGCGGCGATCTCATCGCCTTCACCAAGCAGACCGGCGGCGAATTCCAGATCGGCGTCATGCGCACCGACGGTTCGGGTGAGCGCATCCTGTCCACCGGCTTTCAGCAGGAAGGGCCGACCTGGGCGCCCAACGGCCGGGTGCTGATGTTCTTCCGCGATTCCAATGGCGGACCAAAACTTGTTTCGGTCGATCTCACCGGCCGCAACGAACAGTCGATCCCGACGGCGAACTTCGCCTCGGATCCGGCCTGGTCGCCGCTGCTGGAGTGATGGAAGAAGAACTGAGGAATTGAAGAACTGAAGAACTGAGGAGATGGAGAAGCCGGGGCGCTACGTTGAGCGCGCGAGGGACCTGGAGGTCTACAAACGCGCCTACGCGGTTTCTCTTGAGGTGCATAGAGCCACGCTTGCTTTTCCGAAAATTGAGCAATACGCGCTAGCCGATCAATTGCGTCGCTCGAGTAAGGCAATCTGCGCCAATTTAGCTGAGGGATTTGCCAAGCAGAGCCATTCCAAAGCCGAATTCGCTCGCTTCGTTTCGATGGCGTTGGGTCATGCAGCGAAGTGGAGACGTGGATATGTTACGCGTTCGATCTTCAATACATCACGCAGTCCCAACTCGACGCCTGGCGGCAATCTTATGCCCAAATCCATGGGATGCTCGTGAGCCTCAGAGAGAAGCTGACGTAATTCCTTTTTCTTCAATTCCTCAGTTCTTCAGTTCCTCAATTCCCTCTTTTTCATGTTTTGGCCGCATTTCCGCCTACGGTCCGCGCTCATTGTCGCCCCTCGGCAGAACGGTTGCGGACGGCAGCCGAAACCAAATTTTAACCGTGTTTCTTGAGCGCCGGTTAACCCAAACCTGGTTACTGGACGATCAATGAAATCACTCGAATTGCGAAGGAGAGGCGGCATGGGCCGTATCGCAGCACTTACCACAAACCCGGTCATGATCGCGCTGGTCGCTATGCTCGCGATCACCGGTTGCGCCTCGAAGAAGACGCCGAACAGCGCCGCCGATCTCGGCCTCAACGGCGCCGGCGCGGCAACGCCCGGGTCGGCCCAGGACTTTACCGTCAACATCGGCGACCGCATCTTCTTCGATACCGATTCGTCCTCGATCCGCGCCGATGCGCAGACGACGCTGTCGCGCCAGGCGCAGTGGCTGAACCAGTACAAGCAGTATGCCATCGTCATCGAAGGCCATGCCGACGAGCGCGGCACGCGCGAATACAATCTGGCGCTCGGCGCCCGCCGTGCTGCCGCCACACGCGACTTCCTGGTCGCCAAGGGTGTTTCGGCGCAGCGCCTGAAGACCATTTCCTACGGCAAGGAGCGTCCGGTCGCGGTTTGCGACGACATCTCCTGCTGGTCGCAGAACCGCCGCGCCGTAACCACGCTGGGCGGCGCCGGTTCTTGATCGGCATAAATGCAACACTTGGTGCGAAAGGCGGCCAAAAGGCCGCCTTTTTCATATCTGCTCGCTCCAAACAAAATTTGGCCGAAGTCTCACGTCCTGTTAAGAGCCGAGAGCGTCTGGCTAGTCCCCGGTTGACTGGTCTACTTCGAATGAGAGGCGCGCAACAATGGTTTCACGGCGAGAGGCACATGCATTTCAGATCGGTCTTGAGCGGCACGCTTGCGCTGCTGCTCGTATCAAGTATCGCGGCACTTGCTGACGGGGCAAACGGCACCGGGCAGTCATCGGAAAGCGGTTTTTCCTTCCACCTGCCGACGATCAAACTGCCCGGCATTTTCGGCGAAAAGAAAAAGCCGGATCAGGTTCAATTCGCGCAACAGGATGGCACCGGCACTCCGGCGCTGGAGGAACAGCTCCGGCAGATGAATGGCAAGATCGAGGAACTCAATTTCCAGGTCCTGCAGATGCAGGAGCAGATCCGCAAGCAGCAGGAAGACAACGAATTCCGCTTCCAGCAGTTGGAAGGCGGTCCGCAAGGCGCGCAGCAGCCGGCCGAGCAGAAGAAGTCCGAGGCGGCGCCTAGCAGCGACAGCCCCAGCGGCGACAGTAACGTGGCGGAGGCGCCGGGGACGCCGGCTCCGGCCGATGCGGGCAAGGCGGCAGACGGCGACAAGAGCGTCGAGGACGTCATCGTCGAATCGCCCAGCGGCGATCCCGGCAAGCTGATCCCCGGCGCGCCGCCCAAGACGTTCGGCACCATCACCGTCGACAAAAACGGCAATGTCGTCGAAGCCGACGGCAATGCGCCGGAGCAGAATACGGCCCCAGCCAACGGCGCCAGCGCAGCCGGCAACAAGGCCGGTAAATCCGACGATACGGTGGTCGCGGCACTCCCGTCGACCAACGATCCGGAGGAGCTTTACCGCAACTCTTACCAGTTCATCCTGTCGGGCGACTACAGCACCGCCGAACAGGGTTTCCGCGACCATATCGCCCGTTTTCCCAGAGACGCCAAGGCGGCGGACGCGCATTACTGGCTCGGTGAATCGCTGCTCGGCCAGCAGAAATACCGCGATGCGGCCGAGACTTTCCTCGCTGCCAGCAAGGACTATCCCAAGGCCAAGAAGGCGCCCGACATGCTGCTGAAGCTCGGCGTTTCACTTGTCGGGCTGAAGCAGCGCGACGTGGCCTGTGCCACCTTCAGCGAGATCGGCAAGCGCTACCCCGATATTTCCGGCGCGCTCAAGGAGCGGGTCAAGCAGGAAAGGGCGCTCGCGGCGTGCTAGTATTTCTGTTGCATGTCGTAGCCCCAAAACCGGGTCCACTTTTGGACGACATGCATGACGCTCGACACCGAGCCTGACCTTTCGGATTTTTCACGGATCGACTTTTCCAACGGCGCTGTTGCAGCCGTGTCCGGCGGCAGCGACTCGACCGCCCTTCTCCTCCTCCTCAAAGCCCATCTCGACCGTAACGCCCCGGCAACGAAATTGCTGGCGGTAACGATCGATCATCAATTGCGGCCGCAAGCGGCAGCGGAAGCGCAAGCCGTGGCCAGGCTGTGTGCGGCGCGCGGCATTGCCCATCGCATCCTCGCCTGGTCGGGGCACAAACCATCGACCGGCCTGCCCGCCGCCGCGCGCGAAGCCCGATACCGGCTGCTCGCCGAGGCCGCCGACGCGGAAGACATCGGCCTGATCCTGACCGGCCACACAGCCGACGACCAGGCCGAGACCGTGCTGATGCGGCAAGCACGTGACGACGGGCCAGGTGAGGAGAGGCCGCGCGAGGAAGGGCGGGGCCTTGCCGGCATGGCGCCGGCAACCCTCTACGAGTGGCGGCACTGGATCGTGCGGCCGCTGCTCGGCGTAAGGCGTGCTGAGCTGCGCGAATTCCTGCGGCGTGAACAGGTCGCCTGGATCGAAGATCCGACCAATGCCGACACCGCTTTCGAGCGGCCGCGCGTCCGCGCAGCACTTGCCGAAGGCGATGGTGCGCCTCGCGTGGCTGAAGCGATAGCGCTGGCCAGAAAGGCGGCGGCCGAGCGTGAGCAGCTGGGACATCGCGCGGCCATGCTGATCCGCAGCTTGGCCTCCAGGCCGGCCGCCGGCCTCGTCCGCCTCGATCGGGATTTTGCGACGGCCGCCGACAGCCGGGCGGCCATTTATGCGCTGCGCATCCTGCTGGCGGCGACCGGCGGCACCGCCTTCCTTCCCGACCAGGCCCGCAGCGAAGCCCTTTTCGGCCGGTTCCGCACCGGGCCGCTTTGTGCCACATTGTCGCGGACCGTGATCGATGCCCGGCGTACCGGCATCTTTCTGCACCGCGAATTGCGGGATCTGCCGCCCGCTGTTGCGTTTTCCGACAATGCCCTGTGGGACGGCCGCAGACGGATCACGTTGGGCGACAGTCCAGGTGCATTGTTGATCGCGCCGCTGTTGGTAGCCCCGCTCGGGGCGGCTCTTGCCGCAAAGCGGGCAATTGCCGGGCATGGCACGCCGGCAAGCCTTGTACGCGCAGCCCTGGCCGCCGAGCCGGCGCTATGGCGGGATGGCGAATGCCTTGGTCTGCCTGGGGAAGGCCCGGGTTTGCCCGGGGAAGGCCCGATGCCGGCGGCTGTCGCCGCATATCCGGCAGTCGCGCCCTTCGCCCGTTTCCTGCCGTCCTTCGATCTGGCGCCGGCCGATGCCGTCGCCGCCTTGCTTGGCGCGGCGCCGGTTCCAGCCTCGCCATTCGGTGGCCACAGTGCCGGCCTACCACGGGCGAATGCTTAACCGAGACCTGCTGTTATGCTTGGCAAGGGGGAACGCTCTCCCTATGTTAGGGCCAAGTTTCCTCTCACGACGCGTGTCCGCCCAGCGGCGCCAACGGGACAATTGATGAATCCAAATTATCGCAACCTCGCGCTCTGGGCGATCATAGCGGTCCTGCTCATCGCTCTCTTCAATCTTTTCCAGACGCCGCAGACGCGTGGAGCCTCGAGCGATGTCCCCTATTCGCAGTTCCTGCAGGAAGTCGCGGCGGGACGGATCAAGTCGGTGACCATCGCCGGCGCCCGTATTTCCGGCAATTACACGGACAGTTCCAACGGCTTCCAGACCTATTCGCCTGGGGACCCGTCACTGGTTTCGCGTCTGCAGGACAAGAACGTCACCATCAATGCGCGTCCTGAATCCGACGGCTCCAATTCGCTGTTCGGCACCCTGATCTCCTGGCTGCCGATGATCCTCATCCTCGGCGTCTGGATATTCTTCATGCGCCAGATGCAGTCCGGTTCCGGCCGCGCCATGGGCTTCGGCAAGTCGAAGGCCAAGCTTTTGACCGAAGCACATGGCCGCGTCACCTTCCAGGATGTCGCCGGCGTCGACGAAGCCAAGGAAGATCTGGAAGAGATCGTCGAGTTCCTTCGCGACCCGCAGAAATTCCAGCGGCTCGGCGGCAAGATCCCACGCGGCGTGCTGCTCGTCGGTCCTCCCGGAACCGGCAAGACGCTGCTCGCCCGCTCGGTCGCGGGTGAAGCCAACGTGCCGTTCTTCACCATTTCGGGCTCGGACTTCGTCGAGATGTTCGTCGGCGTCGGCGCAAGCCGCGTCCGCGACATGTTCGACCAGGCCAAGAAGAACGCGCCTTGCATCATCTTCATCGACGAAATCGACGCGGTCGGCCGCCATCGCGGCGCCGGCCTCGGCGGCGGCAATGATGAACGCGAGCAGACGCTGAACCAGCTGCTGGTCGAGATGGATGGCTTCGAATCCAACGAAAGCATCATCCTGATCGCCGCCACCAACCGGCCAGACGTGCTCGATCCGGCGCTGCTGAGGCCGGGCCGCTTCGACCGCCAGGTGGTGGTGCCGAACCCCGACATCGTCGGCCGCGAGAAGATCCTGAAAGTGCATGTGCGCAACGTGCCGCTGGCGCCCAATGTCGACCTCAAGGTGATCGCGCGCGGCACGCCGGGCTTTTCCGGCGCCGACCTGATGAACCTGGTCAACGAATCCGCCCTGATGGCGGCGCGGCGCAACAAGCGCCTCGTCACCATGGCCGAATTCGAGGACGCCAAGGACAAGATCATGATGGGCGCCGAGCGCCGCTCGTCGGCGATGACGCAGGCCGAGAAGGAGCTGACCGCCTATCATGAGGCCGGCCATGCCATCCTGGCGCTCAACGTGCCGTCGGCCGATCCGCTGCACAAGGCGACCATCATCCCGCGCGGCCGGGCACTCGGCATGGTCATGCAGCTGCCGGAAGGCGACCGCTATTCGATGAGCTACAAATACATGATCTCGCGCCTCGCCATCATGATGGGCGGCCGTGTCGCGGAGGAGTTCAAATTCGGCAAGGAGAACATCACCTCCGGCGCCTCCTCCGATATCGAGCAGGCGACCAAGCTGGCGCGTGCCATGGTGACGCGCTGGGGCTTCTCCGACAAGCTCGGCCATGTCGCCTATGGCGACAACCAGGAGGAGGTGTTCCTCGGCCATTCGGTGGCGCGCACGCAGAACATCTCGGAAGAGACGGCGCAGATCATCGACGCCGAAGTGCGCCGGCTGATCGACGAGGCCTATTCGACGGCAAGGTCCATCCTGACCAAGAAAAAGAAGGAATGGATCGCGCTGGCGCAGGGCCTGCTCGAATACGAGACGCTGTCCGGCGAGGAGATCAAGCAGCTGATCGCCGGCAATAAGCCCGCGCGCGACCTTGGCGACGACACGCCGCCGAGCCGCGGCTCGGCCGTGCCGAAGTCCGGCCGCCGCAAGAAGGGCCCCGAGCCCGAAGGCGGCATGGAACCCCAGCCATCAAGCTAGGCTCCGGCCCAGGACAGATCGACTTCGAAACGCCGCGGCTCTAACCGCGGCGTTTTCTCTTGGGGAATGCGACCCTTCCTGCATCGCTGGAAATTGGCGAAAGTGACGATGACGGCCAATCTCCCCCCTCGTGGGGAGATGTCCGGCAGGCCAGAGCGGGGCGCGAAGGAACGGGGCCTTCTATCGTCCTCGTTGACGATTTCGGGAAGATCGACAAAGCGCGCCGGAGAATGAAGCTCGCATTTTTTGCCGGCGGCGCCACATTTTGTTCTTGCTTTGTGCCGGCAGCTATGCTACTAATTTAGGTATGGTGCCAATTGGCGCTGATGACCCGCCCGCCGAGGCGGGTTTTTTTATTTCAGGCTCCTTTTCGACCAAGCGTCGCGCGTGCTGGCGACCATCGATGTCGGCGGGACAGTGTCCCAGGACAGCGCCCTCCTCTGTCCTGCCGGACATCTCCCCCACGAGGGGCAGATTGGCAGCGGCGCCGCTTGCGCGCGGATGGCGCTCCTCGCACGTGTTCGGCAGCAACAAAAAAGCCCGCGAACCTTGCGGCTCGCGGGCTCATGTCGTCGGACGGTGGCGCCGGTCAGCTCTTCAGCTTGGCGTTGCAGAGGCTGTAGAAGCCGCCGCCCTTCTGGATCCACCTGAGGCCGCCCAGCGTGTTGGCGTCCTTGTTGGCGTAGTAGAGGTCGAGGCAGGTGTGCATGCGGCCCTTGGCCGGGGTCTCGGTTGCATACTTCTTGGAGATCGCCGTCGGGAATTTCACGCCCTGGGGGGCGGTGATGGTCGGCGGTTGCGGATCGCCGGTGTACTTGGCATCGGGAGCCGGCAGGGTGTCGTCGTCGGCTGCGCCGGCGCCGCATTGGCTCTTGCGGAAGTCGTTCCACTTCATGCCGTTCAGCGTGTTGCCGGCCTTGGCAGCCTGATATTTGGCGCTGCAATCCGCCATGCTGAGGCCTTTGTCGGTATCGGTCGCGGCGGCTGTCGTCGCCTTGGCAGGTGCCGCGGCAGGCTGTGCGGCTGCAGTTGCGCCGGCGGCGCATTCACTCTTGCGGAAGTCGTTCCATTTCATGCCGTTGAGCGTGCCGGCAGCCTTGGCGGCCTGGTATTTGGTGCTGCATTCCTTGGCCGTCAGCCCAGGCGCCGCGTCATCGCTGCTGGCCGCCGCTGCTTTGGTCGTGGCGGCGGGTTGTGCGGCTGCCGTCGCGCCGGCGGCGCACTGGGTCTTGCGGAAATCGTTCCACTTCATGCCGTTGAGCGTGCCGGCAGCCTTGGCGGCCTGGTATTTGGTGCTGCACTCCTTCGCCGTCAGGCCCGGCGCCGCACCGTCGGCGGCGGCTGCCTTGGTCGTGTCGGCGGCCTTGGCCGTGGCTTTGGCTGGCGCGGGTTCGGTTGTAGCGGCGGTGGCATCGGTGCCGCATTGGGCCTTGCGGAACTGGTTCCAGTTCTGCCCGCCAAGCGTTCCCGCATCCTTGGCCGCGTTATACTTGGTGCTGCACTCGGCCATGGTCAGCGCATTGGCAGGCGCCGCCAGGAATAAGGTCGCGACGGCAAGACCCGTCAAAGTGGCAAGTCGGTGGATGAGCATGCTTGTTCTCCCTACGGCGGTTCATGATATGTCCCAGTGCAGCAATAGCGCTCAACGGCTGGTTGCGCCAGATGCTAAGTAGCGTAGAGACAAATTTAGAAGTGCATTCTTTTCTTTAAGGTGATGAATTCGTTGCCGGGACTGTCTCCCGGCCAAGTTCGTCCGGGTGCATTGCACGGAGAGCGCGCATATGGCTGGTTCCCAGCGAGGACACTGCGTCGCATGACGGCCAGTCAAATCGGCGCGTGCGGCGGACCTCAGCCTACCGCTGTCTGGAGCAGCACGATGCGGATTCGGGTTCAAGGCCACACTGCCACAGACCAAAGGATCCAGATGAGGTTTGAGTTGACGTTTCTGATGCTGCTGCCGCAACAAGGGCTCGGAACTTGAAAATCAACACACTAGCGTGACGCAAAACACACAAAACAATAATTTTCTAAGGATTGGTCGTCCATAATCATACAATGTGATGACGGGGCTTGGGCCATTTTATGGCATGAGATGCTCGGAAAGAACCATCGGGAAGCTGGCGAATATGGCAGGACATTATTTCGGTACGGACGGCATTCGTGGGCGAGCCAACAAGTTTCCAATGACGGCGGAGGTCGCCATGCGGGTCGGCATGGCCGCCGGCCTCTCCTTCCAGCGCGGCAGCCACCGCCACCGCGTCGTGCTCGGCAAGGATACCAGGCTTTCCGGCTACATGATCGAGAACGCGATGGTATCCGGCCTGTGCGCCGCCGGCATGGATGTCTTCCTGCTCGGCCCGATTCCGACGCCGGCTGTTGCCATGCTGGTGCGCTCGCTGCGCGCCGATATCGGCGTGATGATCTCTGCCTCGCACAACCCCTATTACGACAACGGCATCAAGCTGTTCGGTCCCGATGGCTACAAGCTGTCCGATGAGATCGAGGAGCGTATCGAGGGGATGCTCGACAAGGATATCGAACTGGCGCTCGCCGATTCCGATGGGCTCGGCCGCGCCAAACGCGTCGACGGCGTGCATGACCGCTATATCGAATTCGCCAAGCGCACGCTGCCGCGCTCGATGTCGCTGTCGGGCCTGCGCATCGTCGTCGATTGCGCCAATGGCGCCGCCTACAAGGTGGCGCCCGACGCGCTGTGGGAACTCGGCGCCGAGGTCGTTGCCATCAATGTCGAGCCCAACGGCTTCAACATCAACAAGGAATGCGGCTCGACTCATCCGGCCGGCCTGCAAAAGAAGGTGCACGAGGTGCGCGCCGATATCGGCATTGCGCTCGACGGCGATGCCGACCGCGTCGTCATCGTCGACGAGAACGGCGCGATCGTCGATGGCGACCAGATCATGGCACTGATCGCCGAATCCTGGCACCAGAGCGGACGGCTGGCCGGCGGCGGCATCGTCTCGACGGTGATGTCCAATCTCGGCCTCGAACGCTTCCTCGGCGACATGAACCTGCAGTTGCATCGCACCAAGGTCGGTGACCGCTATGTCGTCGAGCACATGCGTGCCCATGGGCTCAATGTCGGCGGCGAACAGTCGGGCCACATCGTGCTGTCCGATTTCTCGACTACCGGCGACGGGCTCGTCTCGGCGCTCCAGGTGCTCGCCTGCATCAAGCGGCATAACCGGCCGGTCAGCGAACTGTCGAAGAAATTCGAGCCGGTGCCGCAGCTTTTGAAGAATGTGCATATTTCCGGCGGCAAGCCGCTGGAGGAGGCGCCGGTCAAGGCGGCGATCGAAGATGCGCGCAATCGCCTCGGCAAGGCCGGGCGCCTGGTCATCCGGCCATCTGGCACGGAGCCGCTCATCCGCGTCATGGCGGAGGGCGACGACCCGCAGCTTGTCGAGTCCGTCGTCAACGACATCGTCGAGGTCATTTCGGAAACGCGCAGCGCCGCCTGATCTCCCTCCAACATCGGTTCAAAAGCCCGCCTTGCCGGCGGGCTTTTTTATTGGGTCGCGGCCAGCTCCGCCTGCAGCAACGGCCGCCAGATTGCTCCACTTTTAGAGATTCGTGGTTAATCAATACGGTTAAACGCCTTTTAACCTTTCCGATTCATTATCCACAACTGAAGTCAATCACATTTCGGGCGCGTTCGCCGTTCGAGGGTTCTCAGGGGTGATAAGCATGTTCAACACAGCAAGAATGGCTCTCCTGGCCGCGCTGTTTGCCGGCGCCGGGCCGGCATTCGCCGCCGATTTCGTCGAGCCGCCCGTCGTCGAGGAGGCGCCGCCACCGGTTGCCTACGAGCAGCCGGCCGACTTTGGCGGCTGGTATATCCGTGGCGACATCGACTATCACTGGTCGAAGTTTCGTGGTGGCGACTACATCACCTACGGTGTGGCGCCCCAGAGTCCCGGCAAGTTCGATACAGGCAAGCTGGATGGCGCCTTCTCGGCCGGCGGCGGTGTTGGTTACCAGATCGACGAGCATTTCCGCACCGATCTCACCTTGGACTGGATGAGCAAGTCCAAATTCCGCGGCTCGACCAACGGCTTCTGCGGCGTATTACAAACCCCTTGCACATCCGTCGACACCTCGTCCTATTCGGCGCTGCTGCTCTTGGCCAACGCCTATGTCGACATCGGCACCTGGCATGGCGTCACGCCTTATGTCGGTGCCGGCATCGGCGGCGCCTGGGTTAAGTGGGATACACTCCACAACGTCGACGATGACGGCGAGTTCGAGCATCACGGCGGCAAAGGCTGGCGTTTTGCTTATGCTGCCATGGCGGGCGCCTCCTACTGCCTGACCGACCGCGTCAAACTCGACGTCGGCTACCGCTTCAGCCACATCAATGGCGGCAAGATGTTCGACTACGCTTCGGATAGCAATGTCGGCCCGGGCTATGACCGCGGCATCAACGTGCACGAAGTGCGCGGCGGCCTGCGCTACCAGTTCGGCAGGTCGGACTGCGCGCCGCCGGAGCCTTACGTCCCGGAACCCGAGCCGGTCTACACGAAGTAGTCGCTTCGAAATCGAGGAATTCGTCGACCGCCCGGCTGATGCCGGGCGGTTTCGTTTGGCTGCCTAAAAATGCTGCGTTGCCCTGTAACACCGTCCAGCTCGAGGAGCGAAAACGGATCAAATCAATTGCTAACGCCTTGTTATCCTTAACCCGCACTTAACCACTATGGTTAACAATGCTGTCTGAAACGGCGCGCGCGATCGCGAATGCGCCAAGTTCGGGAGCCGAGGACTATGACATCCAAATCGCCTGTAGCACTGGCGCTTGCAGCAGTCATCCTGATGCCGCTGACGCCGGCGCTTGGCGCCGATTACGATCCGCCGGTCTATGTCGACCAGGCGCCCGACTATGTACCGGTCGAGGTTGGCTCGGGATGGTATCTGCGCGGCGATGTCTCCTATCTGGTGCAGAAGAGCTTCAAGGATAAGGATTTCGCCTTCACGCCCGCGAGCTTCGACGAAAAGGAAGATCCCATCTTCGCCAGCATCGGCTTCGGCTACCATTTCAATGACTATCTGCGCGCCGATCTCAATGTCGGCTATCTTCCCGGCAACAAGATCGACGTCGGCTATAACGACGGAACGACCGTGGCATCGGCGACCCTGAAGAACTATGCCTTCTCAGGCATACTCAACGGCTATGTCGACCTTGGCACCTATGTCGGAATCACACCTTATCTCGGCGCCGGTGTCGGTGTCGTGCAGAGCAAGCGTCGCCTGTCGGCGAGCTACTTCACCGACAACGCCGACCCCACCGACGATTTCGTCCGGCATGACAACAAGACCCAGTACTCCTTCGCCTACACGCTGAATGCCGGGCTTGCGTACCAAGTTTCCAAGAACGTCTCAGTCGATCTGGGCTATCAGTATTTTTCCGCGCCAGACGCCGAATATGTGACTGCCGAGAGTCTGACTTCTTTTCCGATCCGCAAAGGGATCAACAATCATCAAGTCAAAGTCGGACTACGCTACGATCTCTGGTAGGCTCGATCGAAGCCGAGGCGTTGACAATGGCGGATCGCAGGCCCGCCGTTTGCGTTTCGCCTCGGCAATATCCTGACAGCGACAAAAACTTTCCCCTTGACGCCGAAAGCCTGAACGCATATCGCCATCCGTGGGCCACCCCTCCCCAACGAGGGGCCACTATCTGGAAGGATAGACCACGATGACCACGCATACGAAGCCCGGATTCCGTCCGGCAAATCCCAATTTTTCCTCAGGTCCCTGTGCAAAACGCCCCGGCTGGTCGGTCGAGGCGCTCAAAAATGCCGCGCTCGGGCGCTCGCACCGCGCCAAGATCGGCAAGACCAAGCTCGAACAAGCGATCGAGCTGACCCGGGAAATCCTCCAGGTTCCGGCGGATTACCGCATCGGCATCGTGCCGGCCTCGGATACCGGCGCGGTCGAAATGGCGCTGTGGTCGCTGCTCGGCGAACGCGGCGTCGACATGGTCGCCTGGGAGAGCTTCGGCTCCGGCTGGGTCACCGATGTGGTCAAGCAGCTGAGGCTCGCCGATGTTCGCAGGTTAGAGGCGGACTACGGCGCACTGCCGGACCTGACCAAAATCGACTTCGACCGCGACGTGGTCTTCACCTGGAATGGCACGACGTCGGGTGTGCGCGTGCCGAACGGCGATTTCATCCCGGCCACCCGCAAGGGCCTGACCATCTGCGACGCTACTTCGGCGGCCTTTGCGCAACAGCTCGATTTCAGGAAACTCGACGTTGTCACCTTCTCCTGGCAGAAGGTGCTGGGCGGTGAGGGCGCGCACGGAATGCTGATCCTCAGCCCGCGCGCCGTGGAACGCCTGGAAAGCTACAAACCGGCCTGGCCGCTGCCGAAGATCTTCCGTCTCACCTCGGGGGGCAAGCTGATCGAAGGCATCTTCAAGGGCGAGACGATCAACACGCCGTCGATGCTGTGCGTCGAGGACTATCTCGACGCGCTGCGTTGGGCGAAGTCGATCGGCGGCCTCGACGCGCTGGTCACCAGAGCGGATGCCAATGCCGCTGTTCTCGATCGCTTTGTCGGAAAATCTTCCTGGCTCGGCCATCTTGCCGTAGACCCGGCGACGCGTTCGAACACGTCGGTCTGCCTTTCCTTCACCGATCCGGATGTCGCTGCACTCGACGCCGACGGACAGGCTGCATTCGCCAAGGCAATTGTCTCGGCGCTCGACAAGGAAGGCGTCGCCTACGACATCGGCGCCTACCGCGATGCACCGCCCGGCCTGCGCATCTGGTGCGGCGCGACAGTCGAGACCTCCGACCTCGAAGCGCTGCTGCCCTGGCTCGACTGGGCCTTTGCCGCGCAAAAGGCGTCGCTGAAGGCAGCCGCCTGAGTTTTCCTGTGGCGGCTCTCGGGCCGCCTATCCCCAAACGGATCAAATCATAATTGAAGGAGGCCGCCATGGCGCCCCGCGTTCTCGTCTCAGACAAACTTTCCACCACCGCCGTGCAGATCTTCAGGGATCGCGGCATCGAGGTCGACTATTTGCCGGATCTCGGCAAGGACAAGGAAAAACTGCTCGAAGTGATCGGCCAGTATGATGGGCTGGCCATCCGCTCGGCGACAAAGGTCACGGAGAAGCTGATCAATGCCGCGACCAGGCTGAAGGTCGTGGGCCGCGCCGGCATCGGCGTCGACAATGTCGACATCCCGGCGGCGAGCCGCAAGGGCATCATCGTGATGAACACGCCCTTCGGCAATTCGATCACCACCGCCGAGCATGCCGTCGCCATGATCTTCGCGCTGGCCCGCCAGATACCGGAGGCCAACGCCTCGACCCACGCCGGCAAATGGGAAAAGAACCGCTTCATGGGTGTCGAGATCACCGGCAAGACGCTGGGCATCATCGGCTGCGGCAATATCGGTTCGATCGTCGCTACGCGCGGCGTCGGCCTGAAGATGCATGTCATCGCCTTCGATCCATTCCTGTCGGACAGCCGCGCCGAGGAGCTCGGCGTCGAAAAGGTCGAGCTCGACGAGCTGTTCGCCCGCGCCGACTTCATCACGCTGCACACGCCGCTTACCGACAAGACGCGCAACATCATCGACGCCGCGGCGATCGCCAAGATGAAGAACGGCGTGCGTATCATCAACTGCGCCCGTGGCGGGCTGATCGTCGAGGCCGACCTGATCGCGGCGCTGAAGAGCGGCAAGGTGGCCGGCGCCGGCATCGACGTGTTCGAGGTCGAACCGGCGGACAACAACGCACTGTTCGGCATGGAGAATGTCGTGGCGACGCCGCATCTCGGCGCGTCGACCACCGAAGCGCAGGAGAATGTCGCCCTGCATGTCGCCGAGCAGATGTCCGACTATTTGATCAAGGGCGCCGTTTCCAACGCCATCAACATGCCGTCGATCACCGCCGAAGAGGCGCCGCGGCTGAAACCTTTCGTCAAGCTTGCCGAAGTGCTCGGCGCCTTTGTCGGACAGGTCACCGAGGATCCGATCAAGGAGGTCGAGATACTGTTCGACGGCTCGACCGCGACGATGAACACGCGCGCGCTGATCAGTGCCACCCTTGCCGGGCTGATCCGGCCGCAGGTCTCCGACGTCAACATGGTGTCGGCGCCGATCATGGTGAAGGAGCGCGGCATCATCGTCGCCGAGGTCAAGCGTGACAAGTCGGGCGTGTTCGACGGCTATATCAAGCTGACGGTCAAGACCGAGCACAGGACGCGCTCGATCGCCGGCACCTGTTTCTCGGACGGCAAGCCGCGCTTCATCCAGATCAAGGGCATCAATCTCGACGCAGAGGTCGGCCAGCACATGCTCTACACGACCAATGCCGACGCGCCCGGCATCATCGGTCTGCTCGGCACGGTGTGCGGCGAGAACGGCGTCAACATCGCCAACTTCCAGCTCGGCCGCAACCGGCCGGGCGGCGATGCCATCGCATTGCTCTATCTCGATGCGCCGTTCCCGGAAAACGTGTTGGCGCAGGTGCGCTCGCACAAGTCGATCGACTCCGCCAAGCGGCTGCATTTCGATGTGGGGATAGCCTGAAATTCGGTCGCCCCGTGTGCAGCAGCACGCGGGGCGGTGGAACGTCGCGGCAAGCGACTTCATTCAGCAGCGGATGCCGCCATCTTCCGTCCGCTGTATTCGGCGAGGCTGATGCCACCGAGCACCAGCGCGAGAGCCAGCGCCTGATAGAGCTGGAATGTCTCACCGACAATCAGCACCGATAGCAGCGTACCGAAGATCGGCACCAGATTGATGAACAGGCCGGCCCGGTTGGCGCCGATCAGCTCGTTGCCCCTGATATAGAAGATCTGCGCGATGACCGAAGCACCGATGGCGGTATAGAACGCGACCGCCCAGCCGCGGGCATCGGGGACAATGACCTTGCCGGCGGCAATCTCCCACAGGAAGAAAGGCAGCGATGTGACGAGTGCGGCAACCGAAAGCGCCAGCATCAGGCTCTGCCAGCGGATGACCGGCTTCAGCCGCAACCCCACCGAATAGAAGGAGTAGCAAAGCACGGCGACCAGCATGATCGCGTCGCCAAAGTTGAGATCCAGCTTGAGAAGCTGGCGCAGGTCGCCATGGCTCGCCGTCACCGCGACGCCAATGATGGTCAGCACGACGCCAGCTATCTGCACCCGGTTCACCCGCAGGCGAAACAGCACGAAATTGGCGATGATGATCACGATCGGTATCGCCGCCTGCTCGATCGAGACGTTGATCGCCGTCGTGTAGTTGAGCGCCGTGTAGAAGATCGCATTGAAAAAGGCGAAGCCGCAAGCGCCGAGCCCGCCAAGCAGCAACCAGTGCCTGCGCACCACCGGCCAGTCTTGGCGTAGCGTTCCCCAGCCGATCGGCAGCAGGATCAGAACCGCCAGCAGCCAACGCAGGAAGACCAGCGTCATCGGCGAGATATGACCGACCGCCAGCTTTCCCGCCACGGAGTTGCCGCCCCACAGCAAGGTGGTGAACAGCAGGAACAGATAGGCGGCTCGATGCATCGTGAACTCCCGGCCAGGCAGAGGGAATTTGACGGTCGGTGTGGGCCTATTGCGACCGCCAGCCCAAGTAAATGATGTCAAAGGCGAAAATTGTTGTGCCTCGGAGCGTTTTGGGCGGCAAAGAGTGGTCGCGCTCGCCGGGTCTTGACGCTATAGAGCGACGTGCGTGCAATTGGACGCTACAAAGTACGCGTCGGAAGGCTTTAATCTCGCGTCGTGCTTTTCCGAAAATCGATTCCGATTTTGGGGGCCGATGCGATAGAGGCCTATCGTTTCGAATTGTTTCAAGCTGCTCGTGCGGCGTCTCAAGGGAAAAGAAATATGGCCAATGTGGTGGTCGTCGGCTCGCAATGGGGCGATGAGGGCAAAGGCAAGATCGTAGACTGGCTGTCGGAGCGCGCCGATGTTGTCGTGCGCTTCCAGGGCGGCCACAATGCCGGCCACACGCTGGTCGTCGACGGCAAGGTCTACAAGCTGTCGCTGCTGCCGTCCGGCGTGGTGCGGCAAGGCAAGCTTTCCATCATCGGCAATGGCGTCGTCTTTGATCCGCACGCTTTCGTCGCGGAGGTTGCGAAATTGAAGGCGCAGGGCGTCGAGGTGACGCCAGACCGCCTGAAAATAGCCGAAAACACCGCGCTTATCCTGTCCTTGCACCGGGAGCTGGACGGATTTCGCGAGGACGCCGCTTCCAATTCCGGAACGAAGATCGGCACGACCCGTCGCGGCATCGGTCCCGCCTATGAAGACAAGGTGGGCCGGCGCGCGGTCAGGGTGATGGATTTGGCGGATTTGGAAACGCTGCCCTTGAAGGTCGACAGGCTGCTGACGCACCACAATGCGCTGCGGCGCGGGCTCGGCCATGCCGAGGTCACGCATGGGGCGATCATGAGCGAGCTGATCTCGGTAGCCGACGAGATCCTGCCCTATATGGACCGCGTCTGGAAAATCCTCGACGACAAGCGCCGCGCCGGCGAGCGCATCCTGTTCGAGGGCGCGCAAGGCACGTTGCTCGACATCGACCACGGCACTTATCCGTTCGTCACCTCGTCCAATACGGTTGCCGGTCAGGCCGCCGCCGGGTCGGGTGTCGGGCCGGGCGCCATCGGTTATGTGCTCGGCATCACCAAGGCCTATACGACGCGCGTCGGCGAAGGCCCGTTTCCAACCGAACAGAAGAACGAGATCGGCGAGTTCCTGGGCACGCGCGGCCATGAATTCGGCGTCGTCACCGGCCGCAAGCGGCGCTGCGGCTGGTTCGATGCCGTGCTGGTCCGCCAGGCCGTCGCCGTCAACGGCATCAAGGGCATTGCGCTGACCAAGCTCGATGTGCTCGATGGGCTGGACGAGATCAAGGTCTGTACCGGCTACCGACTCGACGGCGAGGCGATCGATTACCTGCCGGCCAGCCAGGGTGCGCAGGCCCGCGTCGAACCGGTCTACGAGACGCTGGAGGGGTGGAAAGGCACCACTGCCGGCGCGCGCAGCTGGAACGACCTGCCGGCCCAGGCGGTGAAGTACGTCCGCTACATCGAAGAGCTGATCGGCGCGCCGGTCGCACTCCTTTCCACCAGCCCTGAACGGGACGACACGATACTTGTGACCGATCCGTTTCAAGACTAGTTTCTCAGCCTTCCGGGCATTGCGGCTGATTTGCGGGGGCCGGCCCAGAAACAAATGCAGGTCGACTGACGTATGGTAGATTTTGTTCCTATTCTGAAAAAGGCGCTCGATAAACTCGGTGAGCCGTCGGCGGAAGTGCGCGCCAGGGTCTATGACAGGGCCCGTTCGTCAATCGCGAAACAACTCGCAGAGAAGGCCACGATGACGCCTTCCGATGTCGACCGGCAGATGCGTGCACTGGAAGACGCCATCGCCAAAGTCGAGCGGGACTATGCCAAGCCTGCGCCGCCACCCGACCCGCTGGCGGAACTGGAGGACATCTTCTCCTCCATCGACCGCAACAAGAACCAGTCCAGCCATATCCGACAGCCAGCAAAGACGGAGCCGGCATGGCAGCCGGCCAAGACCGAGCCAGCAAAGACCGGGCCGGCCTGGCAGCCCACGCCCGCCAAGGCGGCGCCGAACTGGCAAAAGCCGCAGCCCGTCGCTCTTTCTCAGGAGCGCGCTGGTCCGCCGCCGTCCGATATGGATCTTCCGACGGCTGACGGCCAAGACGGCGTTTTTCGGGGCGACGACTTTTCCAACGACGGCGGCCCCGCGGAGGACAGGTTCCAGCGACTCCATCCTGCCGAGCGCAGGCGCAGCTATGGCGGTGTGATCGCCGCCGCCATTGCCTTGCTCGTCATTGCCGGTGGTGGCTATGGCATCTGGCTGAACAAGGATGCGTTCGGCAGCATGCTCGGCCTCGACTCGACCAAAGCCGTCGCCACCGAACCGCTGGTAAAACCAGCCCCGGCCAAGCCGGAGGCCGATGCGGCGGTACCGGCCGCCGCGCCTCCGACGGAGGCCGGCGAGGGCGCGAAGTTCACACAGCGCCTGACGCCCGAGGGCCACGAAGTCGATCCCGGCCCCGCGGCCGGGCAGGCGGGCATCGGCGAAGGCGAATCCGTCGCCGCACTGACCACGCCGCCATCGGCCGCACAAGCGCCGACCACCCCGGCACCCGCCGCGCCGGCACCGGCCGCACCCGCCGACACGCAAGCCACGGCCAATGCTCCAGCAGTCGATGGGTCCGCTGCACCAACTCCCGCAGCGCCGCCCGCCAACGGGGCAGCAGCGCCTGCAGCGGCCGCCCCGCCGCCCGCACCGGCAGCGGCACCAACGGCAGTTCCGCCGCAAGCCACGTTGGCCGTCGGCCAGAAGGCGATCTTCTACGAGGAGCGCACCAGCACCGCTCAAGGCTCGGCCGAGCCCGGCAACATCGTCTGGTCGCTGGTGCAGGAATCGCCCGGCGGCGACCTGCCGCCCGAGCCGGCGATCCGCGCCGAGGCGACCATTCCAGGCAAGGATATCCAGTTGCGCATGACGATCCGTCGCAACACCGACCAGACGCTGCCGGCCAGCCATATTATCGAGATGATCTTCCTGACGCCTGACGGCTTCGAGGGCGGCGGCGTCGACAACATCCTGCGTGTCGCCATGAAGGGCTCCGAGCAGGATGCCGGAAGCCCGCTGATCGGCATCCCGGCCAAGATCGCCGACGGTTTCTTCCTGGTTGCGCTCAACGATACCAAGGCGGATGAAGACGCCAATCTGACCTTGCTCAGAGGCCAGGACTGGATCGACGTGCCGGTCGTCTACAAGACCGGGCGGCGGGCGCTGCTCACCATGGAAAAGGGCATTCCAGGCGAGAAGGTGTTCGACGAGGCGCTAAAGGCCTGGCAGACAAAGACGGCGGGGTGAGGTCGGCTCACCAGCCCAACGCCTCTCTGGCTCAGAAGCCTTGGAACAGCATGTCGAGCGCGCTCACGATGTCATCGTGATGGCGAGAAAGATTTCCTTCGGCAACGGGCAATTCAGAGGTCATCAAGGCTGACATGAATTGAGGGACCATGACATGGTCCTTACCGTTGATGGTGAAGATAGGGTTTAGCCGGCGGCCCGGCACTGGGGCCTTGTTGGCTGGCATCAGCGGGACGACGACCTTCGTGTCGAGCCGTCCCAGAAGGTCGGATTGGACATCGAGAAGGTAACCGTCGCCTTCGGCACTCTGGTAGAAATCATAACGTGCCATCAAAACAGCCGGTGCTTGGCCAGAGGCAAGCCGTTGCGCCTGACATAGTCATTCGAACTGTCGATCGCTTCCTTGTTTTCCTCCTGCCACCGGCGGTTTTTTTCGGCCGAAATCGCCTTGGCGATGCCCTCTTCCGCAGCGCGGGATATATTGATGCCCAACGCCTTGGCATCCTCGATCAATCGGGAGTCGATCGATGTATTAACCGACTTTCTTTGGGTTTTTGGATTCGATTGAAGCATACAGCCGCTCCCATTTATGCGCATAATGTAGGCGCATATGAGCGTGCATGCAACCTCTCAAGCCTCCATCTCTTCCCTTAGCATCTCGAGTTCCAGCCATTCCTCCTCGAGCGCTGCCAGTGTGACGCGCTCCTTGTCGAGCGCGGCAATCGTCTTCTGGAACGAGGCCGGGTCGCGCTCGTAATACGCCGGATCGGCGATGTTGTTCTCCAGCCGCGAGATCGAGGCCGACACCGCCTCGATCTTCTTGGGTAAGGTTTCCAGCGCGAATTTCTGCTTGAACGACAGTTTCGTGGCCGGGCCCTTCGGTGCGGCCGCTTCGTTCCTGCTTGCCGCCGTGGCTTCACCGGCTTCTGCTTTTGGCCGCGCCCTGCGGTCGTCCAGCCTGGTGCCGCCGCGCTGCCCAAGCATGTCGGAATAGCCGCCGGCATATTCGATCCAGCGGCCGTCGCTATCCGGCGCGATGATGCTGGTCACGGTGCGGTCGAGGAAATCGCGATCGTGGCTGACCAGGATCACCGTGCCGGCAAAACCGGCGACCAGTTCCTGCAGCAGCTCCAGCGTCTCCATGTCGAGGTCGTTGGTCGGCTCGTCGAGCACAAGCAGGTTTGCCGGCCGCGCCAAAACGCGTGCGAGAATCAGCCGTGCCCGCTCGCCGCCCGAAAGCTCGCGCACCGGCGTGCGCGCCTGTTCCGGCTTGAACAGGAAGTCTTTCATGTAAGAGACGACGTGGCGCTGCTCGCCATTGATGACGAGGTTCTCGCCGCGCCCGTCGGTCAGATACTGCGCCAATGTCTCCTGCGGGTCGACGGCTTCGCGCTTCTGGTCGAGCGTGGCGATCTCCAGATTTGTGCCGAGCCGCACCGTGCCCGCGTCCGGCTTCAATTCGCCGGTCAGCATCTTCAACAGCGTCGTCTTGCCGGCGCCGTTCGGCCCGACCAGACCGACGCGATCGCCGCGCTGGATGCGGGTCGAGAATCCCTTGACCACGGTCAGATCGCCAAAGCTCTTCTCGATGTTCTTGGCTTCGATCACCAGTTTGCCGGATTCGGCGGCGTCGCTGGCTGTCATCGTCGCCGCACCCTCGGCGCCGCGGTGGCCGCGAAAGCGCTGGCGCATGGTCTGCAACTCACCGAGCCGGCGCATGTTGCGCTTGCGCCGCGCTGTCACGCCATAGCGCAGCCAGTGCTCCTCACGCACGATCTGGCGGCCGAGCTTGTGCTGCTCGCGCTCTTCCTCCTCCAGCACCGTGTCGCGCCATTCCTCGAAATAGGCAAAGCCCTTGTCGAGACGGCGAGTCTGGCCGCGGTCGAGCCAGATTGTGGCGCGCGACACGCGTTCGAGAAAACGGCGGTCATGCGAGATGACGACCAGTGCCGAGGAGGTGCGGGCAAGCTCCTCCTCCAGCCATTCGATGACCGAAAGGTCAAGATGATTGGTCGGCTCATCGAGGAGGAGAATGTCGGGCTCCGGCGCCATGACGCGGGCGAGGGCGGCGCGCCGCGCCTCGCCGCCGGAGAGATCGTTCGGCCGTTCCTCGCCGGTCAGGCCGAGATGCTCCATCAGATAGGTGGCGCGGTAGGGATCGTCGGCCGGCCCGAGCCCCGCCTCGACATAGGCGCGGACAGTCGCAAAGCCGTCCATGTCGGGCATTTGCGGCAAGTAGCGCACGGTCGCCGAAGGCTGGCGGAAGACTTCGCCGTCCTGCGGTTCGATCAGCCCGGCGGCGATCTTGAGGAGCGTCGACTTGCCAGAGCCGTTGCGGCCGACCAGGGCGATCTTGTCGCCAGCAGAGGCCGTCAGGGCGGCACCGTCGAGCAGCGGCGTGCCGCCAAAGGTCAGCTTTATCCCGTCGAGATTGAGAAGCGGCGGCGCCATGTCGGCTTTCTGGGCTCAGCTTTCCGGAAGAGGATAGGGATGTGCGAGCAGCAGCGCGCGGCCGCTGGCCAGCGCGATTTCCAACCGGCCCCTGACCTCGTTGGAAATGGTCAGCGACGAGCCGAACGCAACCTCGACATGGTCGAGCGGCCATTTGGCGCCGGTGACTGTCAGGCCGGCGAGATCCGAAAAGCCGAGCACCGAAAACAGCGTGCCGTCGGCATAGTCGAAGCCAGTCTTTCCCGGCAGCAAGGGAATGCCTTCCTGTGCGCCGCTGGTCAAAAGCACTTCCGTCCCGCCTTCCGCCAGCCGGATGCTTAGCGCCAGATGCAGGAAGATGTGGTCGGTACGTTTGCCGCCGAAGGCGCCTGCGAGCACAAGGCTGGTCGCACCGCGTTCGAGTGCGGCGGCGATAGCGAGTTCACCGTCGGTCTTGTCCTTTTCAGCGGGAAACACCTGCCGTGGCACGGCGGCCAGATCTTCCGGCAAATCGGCAGGCACCGAATCGAAATCGCCGACCCAGAGTTCCGGCCTCAGGCCCAGCATACGGGCATGGCCGATGCCGGCGTCGGCAGCGATGACACGCGAGCCTTCGACCTGGCGGTCGAGCAGCGGCGTGCGGATGAGATCGCCGCCAAGCAGGATGGTGAATGTGCTCATATCTCGTGGCCCTTACCAGCCCTGCCCCGGAAACGGAAGATGAAACGGCAGACGAAACGGAAGGCTGGGCTTTGGATGCCCGGCAAACTTCCGCTTGCGCAGCACTTCGGCCGGGCCTATGTGTCGCAACGCTCTAACGGGGTGCCGGACGCGATTTTCGCTGACCGGCTGAGAGGCAAGACTGCCAACCCGCTGAACCTGATCCGGTTTGTACCGGCGGAGGGATTAGACGTTTCGGACAGCCCGACGCCTCAATTCCTTTCAACGCGAACGAAGGAGGCGCCGATGCGCAGTTTTTTCCACTCTCTTGTCTCAATTGTCCTGCTTGCGGCATCCGCGCTCGCCTTGCCAGGGCAGGCATCGGCACAGGATAGACTGACGGTCTATACCTATGAAAGCTTCACCGCCGATTGGGGTCCGGGACCGGCGGTGAAGAAGGCCTTCGAGGCCGAATGCAGTTGCGTCGTCGAATTCGTCTCGGTCGCCGACGGCGTGGCGCTGCTCAACCGTGTGAAGCTGGAAGGCGCCGCGACCAAGGCCGATATCGTACTTGGCCTCGATACCAATTTGACGGCGGATGCCAAGGCAACCGGCCTGTTTTCGCCGCATGGCGCAATATCGGACGTCAGTGTGCCGGGCGGCTGGAGCGACGATATTTTCGTGCCGTTCGACTATGGCTATTTCGCCGTCGTCTACGATACCGAAAAACTGAAGAGCCCGCCGAAGAGCCTCAGGGAATTGGTCGAGGGCGATGCCGGAGAGAAGATCGTCATCCAGGATCCGCGCACCTCGACGCCGGGCCTTGGCCTGCTGCTGTGGGTCAAGTCGGTCTATGGCGACAAGGCGCCGGAAGCCTGGGCCAAACTCAAGGCGAAGGTGCTGACGGTAACGCCGGGCTGGAGCGAGGCCTACGGCCTGTTCACCAAGGGCGAGGCGCCGATGGTGCTGTCCTACACCACCTCGCCGGCCTACCACATGGTCGCCGAAAACACCGAGCGCTACCAGGCGGCGTCCTTCGAGGAGGGCGAATATCTGCAGATCGAGGTTGCGGGGATCACCACCAAGGGTGCGAAGAACCCGCTGGCAGAAAAGTTCATTGCCTTCATGACCGGACCGAAATTCCAGGATGTCATTCCCGAAACCAACTGGATGTTCCCGGCCGGCAAAACCGACAAGCCGCTCAACCCGGCGTTCGACAAGCTGGTCAAGCCGACCAAGACCTTGCTGTTCAGCCCGGAAGACGTCGCGGCCAACCGCAAGGCCTGGGTCGATGAGTGGCTTGCGGCGATGAGCAAGTAGGGCTCAAGCCTCGTCGGATGTTTACGCCAAGCCACCCCCCTCTGGCCTGCCGGCCATCTCCCCCTCAAGGGGGGAGATCGGCAGCTTTGTCGCCTCTCCTCGTCCTGCCACTTGTGAGATTGGCGAAGGCGGCTGAGTGCGCAATCTCCCCCCTTGAGGGGGAGATGGCCGGCAGGCCAGAGAGGGGTGGGCTCGGCCATTGTCAGGTATTTCCTTCGATCAACGCCTGTCTCGGGTAGCGCGACATGCGTACGCGTCATCCGGCCGATCCCCGCGTCACCGCCGGCATCGTCGCGCTCGCTGCCATCGCGCTGCTTATCGGCGGAGCATTCGCCGGGCTCCTCGTCGAAGCTACGCGCGACCTGTCCGGCGCCGCTTCCGCCTTCGATTCCTATCTCCTGCGTGTTGCCCGCTTCACGCTCTGGCAGGCTCTGTTGTCGACCCTGCTCTCCGTCGCACCGGCGCTGTTCGTCGCGCGCGCCCTGTCGCGGCATCCGCGTTTTTTCGGGCGAGGCTTCATCCTCCAGCTTTTCGCCGTGCCGCTGGCGCTGCCGGCCATTGTTGCCGCACTCGGTGTCTTGGCACTCTATGGCCGCGCCGGGTATTTCGCCGGCACGCTCGGCGCGATTGGCGGGCAGAGCTGGCCCGGCATCTATGGCCTGTCGGGCATTCTCGTCGCCCACGTCTTCTTCAACCTGCCGCTGGCGACGCGGCTGTTCCTGGAAGCGCTGCAGACCGTGCCGGCCGACCAATGGCGGCTGGCGAGCCAGCTTGGCATGGGGGCTGCGCCGGCCTTCCGGCTGATCGAATGGCCGCCGCTGCGTGCGGCCCTGCCGGGCGTTGCCGGGCTCGTTTTCATGCTGTGCATCACCTCCTTCACCATCGTGCTTACGCTCGGCGGCGGACCCAGAGCGACGACGCTGGAGGTTGCCATCTACCAGGCGCTGCGTTTCGACTTCGACCCGGCGCGGGCTGTGACGCTGACCCTGCTGCAGATTGCCCTGACCTTCGTCGTCGTGCTGGCCTTGACGCGGCTCGGCGCCAATATGGTCGGGGATGCCAATCTGCCGGTGGCGCCGCGCCGGTATTTTTCAGCCGGTGCGGCCGAGACCGTGCTGAACGCATTGGCGATCGGGCTCGCACTGCTGTTTGTCGCCGGGCCGATGGCGGCCACGTTGGCAGCCGGGCTTGGCGCCGATCTCGGCCGCCTGGCCGGCGAGAGCGCGGTGCGGCAAGCGACGGCGACCAGTGCCGTGCTCTCCCTCCTATCGGCGCTGCTCTCTGTGGCGTTGTCGCTGTCGCTGGTCGTGGCGCGCCGGGCGCTGGCGCTCACCCGGCGGCAGGGCCGGCGGACACTGCTCGAACATCTGGCCGACACCGGTGCGGGGTTCGTCCTGGTGGTGCCGCCCATCGTCATCGGCGCCGGCTGGTTCCTGCTCTTGCGCACCGTCGGCGATGTCTTTGCGATCGCCCCTGTCATGGTCGTTACGGTCAATGCGGTGATGGCGATGCCGTTCGCCATCCGCGCCATTCGCCCTGCCTATGACGCGGCGAGCGAACGCCACGAACGGCTCTGCGCACAGCTTGGTATCTTGGGCTGGAACCGGTTGCGGCTGGTCGACTGGCCGTCGCTGCGGCGGCCGCTCGCCACCGGCTTCGCGTTCGCCATGGCGCTGTCGCTCGGCGATCTCGGCGTCATTGCGCTATTCGGCAGCGATTCCGTGCAGACCTTGCCCTATCTGCTGCTGGCGCGCATGGGCAGTTACCGCACCGATGATGCGGCCGGCCTGGCGCTGCTGCTCGGCCTTGTCTGCCTGGCGCTGGTGTTGGCCGCAGACTGGCTGGGAAGGAGGGAGAAATCATGATGCCGATCAGCCCGGAACGGTCCATTTCCGTCGAAAAAGGCGCGGCCGTGCGGCTCGATAATGTCTCGTTCAGCTATGGTGAAACGCCGCTTATATTCGATGTCGATTTCCCGGCGTCGGAAATCACCGCCATCATGGGGCCGAGCGGTTCGGGAAAGTCGACGCTGCTCAATCTGGTGGCCGGCTTCGAGACGCCGCGGTCGGGCCGCGTGCTGATCGGCGGCGCCGACGTCAGCACTGCGCCGCCATCAGCGCGGCCGGTATCGATGGTGTTCCAGGAAAACAACCTGTTTGCCCATCTGTCCCTCGAGCAGAATGTCGGGCTCGGCCGCTCGCCTTCGCTCAGGCTGAGCGACGCTGACCGCGCCGCAATCGCCGCAGCGCTGAAGCGCGTCGGCCTTGCCGGCAAGGAAAGCCGGCTGCCGCGCGAACTCTCCGGCGGCGAGCGGCAGCGCGTCGCGCTCGCCCGTGTCCTGGTGCGCGACCGGCCGGTGTTGTTGCTCGACGAGCCGTTCGCTTCGCTCGGACCGGCACTGCGCGACGACATGCTCGACCTGGTGGCCGACGTCCATTCGGAGCAGTGCATGACGGTGCTATTCGTCACGCACCAGCCGGACGATGCGCGCCGTATCGGCCAAAACATGGTTTTCCTGGATGGTGGCACGGTTGCCGCGACGGGCACCGCGGCCGATTTTTTCGTCGGGGCTGGACCGGAGGCATTCCGACGCTATATCGGCTCGGGTCCGTTTGCGGTTGGATCACGAGATGTTGCCCGGAAGCGGACATAATTTATGGTCAAACCGGCGGAAGGCGAAGCGGCGCTTGCTTGCCATGGTCGAGGTTGTGTGGCTAGGTCCGCCAGGAGCTGGTCCGGCCTAGACCGTGATTTGCCCTTGCTGCCTCGCATCTGTCGGACGCACGAAGGACGCCGTAGCACTTGATTTGCGCGTGATGCTTTCCGGAAATCGCGCCCGATTTTCGCGGTCACGTGCCAGGACTTGAAAGGAAGCCGATCTGCCGACCGGCATCGACAATCGGAGGGTGAAACCGCTGGCGCGCTTTCTGGCGCTGGCCGGTCTCGCCGTGGCGCTGGCAAGCTGCCAGATGTTCACGCCTCCCGACGTGCAGGAATCAGGCTTTCAGCCCTCAGACAAGCCGATCACGGTCGACAATGTCGCCGCCAACGGCAAGCTCGCTCAACTGGCGAAGGCGCAGCACCCGCGCATCCTCGCCACCTATGGCGGCGAATATTCCGACCCCAAGCTCGAGCGCATGGTGGCCAAGATCGTCGGCAGACTGACCGTGGTGTCGGCCAACCCAACCCAGACCTACCGCATCACCATCCTCAACTCGCCCAACGTCAATGCCTTCGCGCTGCCGGGCGGTTATCTCTACATCACCCGCGGCCTGCTTGCGCTGGCCAACGATTCGGCCGAGCTTGCCGCCGTCATTGCGCATGAGATGGGCCACGTTACGGCCAACCACGGCCTGCAGCGCCAGCAACTGGAAGCCGAGGAGGGGTTGGCGACCAAGGTCGTTTCGGATGTGCTCGGCGACAACCCGACGGCCAAGGCGGCACTGATCCGCGGCAAGCTGAGGCTGGCCCAGTTCTCGCGCAATCAGGAGCTGGAGGCCGACGCAATCGGCATCAAGTCGATCGGCGAAGCCGGTTTCGATCCCTACGCCGCCGGCCGCTTCCTGCAGTCGATGTCGGCCTATACCGATTTCCGCTCGATCAGCGGCGCTACCGACGCCAGCCTCGACTTCCTGGCGACGCACCCCAACACGCCGCAGCGTATCGATCTCGCGCAGCGCCACGCCCGCCAGTTCGGCGCGCCCGGTGTCGGGTCGCGCGACCGCGATTCATTTCTTGCCGGCGTAGACGGGCTGCTTTACGGCGACACGCCGGAGGAAGGCTATGTGCGCGGCGAAACCTTCCTGCATCCTGGCCTCGGCGTGTCGTTCTCGGTGCCCAACGGCTTCATCATCGACAATTCGGCGGCGGCGGTGACGGCGACCGGCCCGGGCGACATGGCGATCCGCTTCGACGGCGTTTCGATCGACAAGAACCGCTCGCTGACCGACTACATCCGCAGCGGTTGGGTTGCCGGCCTCGACGACAGCAGCGTGCGCCAGGAGACGATCAACGGCAACGAAGCGGCAACCGCGCATGCCGGCGCCGATGGCTGGCAATTCGATATTGCGGTGATCCGCGCCGGCGGCCAGGTCTACCGCTTGCTGACCGCGGCACCTTCGGCCAGCACCTCGCTGAGCACGGTGGCGCGCTCGGTCAGCGGCTCGTTCCGCATCCTGAGTGCTGCCGAGAAGGCGGCGTTGAAGCCGCTGCGTATCCGCATCGTCACGGTGCAGCCCGGCCAGACAATGGGCTCCCTGGCCGCACAGATGGTCGGCGTCGACCGCAAGCTGGATTTGTTCAGGGTGCTCAACGCGCTGTCGCCGGGTGCCGCGGTTTCGGCCGGCGACAAGGTCAAGATCGTCACCGACAAATAGCAGCCGACGCGATTCAGGCTGCGAGAAATTCCGGGTTCTGCTTCACCAGCGCCGCCTTGAGCTTTTCCATGGCGCGCGCCTCGATCTGGCGGACACGTTCCTTGGAGATGCCGAGCGTCTCGCCGAGCGCTTCGAGCGTCGCGCCCTCGTCGCTCAGCCGGCGCTCCTCGATAATCCTGAGTTCTCGCGCATTGAGCGCGCCGAGCGCCGTCTTCAGCCAGACCGAACGGCGTTCGACGTCGATCGTATCGCCGACGACCTCATCGGGCAGCGGGTCATCCGAAACCAGGAACTCCATCCGCTCGGTTGCGCCCGCATCGTCGGCTAGCGGCGTGTTGAGCGAGCTGTCCGGCGCCGAAAGGCGGGAATCCATCATCGCCACATCGGCCTCCGATACCCCGAGAGCCGCCGACACTTCGCGGTAGAGCGTGGCATTCGACATCTGCTCGGCGCCGTTTGCCAGGCGGGCGCGCAGACGCCGCAGGTTGAAGAACAGCGCCTTTTGCGCCGAGCTAGTGCCGCCGCGCACGATCGACCAGTTGCGCAGGATATAGTCCTGCATCGAGGCGCGAATCCACCAAGTCGCGTAGGTCGAGAACCGCACCTCGCGCTCGGGCTCGAAACGGGCCGCTGCCTCCAGCAGCCCGACATGGCCTTCCTGGATCAGGTCGCCCAGCGGAAGGCCGTAGTGGCGAAACCGCGACGCCATGGAAATGACCAACCGCATATGCGCGACGGTGATGCGGTGCAGCGCGTGCTGGTCATTGTTTTCCTTCCAGCGCAGCGCCAGGAGATGCTCTTCGTCACGTTCCAGATAAGGGGCTTTCATCGCCGCGCGAACCATGGTCCGTCCTGCACTGTCTTCCATCATGCCGCGCTCCTGCTCCAGGCGTTGCGGCGCGATCGAATCGTGAGTTGGCGCCGATGGTTGAAATGGCGGCGCCGCGCCCTACAACAGCGAAGAACGTGCCATGCGGGGGAATGTTCCCCCGGACTGTCATGTCGAGTGCGCTGTTCCAGGCGATTCGCCACCGGCCTTGACTCAGCCGGATGGCGCCCGGAGATGCTGGTTGAGAATTGGATTTCAAGGACGCGAGATTTTTGAAATTTAGTTTCTTATTCTGGCATCGCGCATCTGTCATTTTCCGGCACTCGCAATGACGCCGGACATCGGCCAAGGACGGGATCACAGAAAAATGAAATGGCTCAAATCGCTCATCATCGCCGGAACGCTGCAGGTTCTGGCCGTCGCCGCCAGTCATGCCGGCGCCAATCTCGACCAGATCAAGCAGGCCGGCGTCTTCAAGGTCGGCACGGAAGGAACCTATGCGCCCTTCACCTATCATGATGCTTCCGGCGCGCTGGTCGGCTTCGACGTCGAGATCGCGCGGGCCATCGCCGAGCGCCTCGGCGTCAAGGCCCAGTTCCTCGAAGGCAAATGGGACGGGCTGATCGCCGGTCTCGATGCCAACCGCTACGATGCCGTCATCAACGAGGTCGGCATCACCGAGGCGCGCAAGGCCAAATATGATTTCTCCGATCCTTACATCGCCTCCAAGGCGGTGCTGATCGTGCGCGGCGACAACACCGACATCAAGGGTTTCGCCGATCTCAAGGGCAAGAAGGCGGCGCAGTCGCTGACCTCGAATTTCGGCAAGCTGGCTGAAACCAACGGCGCCGAGCTCGTCGGCACCGACGGCTTCGACCAGTCGATCCAGCTGCTTCTTACCGGCCGCGCCGACGCCACCATCAACGACAGCCTGTCCTTCCTCGACTTCAAGAAGCACAAGCCCGACGCCAATGTGAAGATTGCCGCGCAGGAAGAAAACGCCGACTATTCCGGCGTCATCGTACGCAAGGGCGATCCGGAACTGGTGGCCGCCATCAATAAGGCGCTGGCCGACATCAAGGCCGACGGCACCTACCAGAAAATCGCCGACACCTATTTCGGCCAGGACGTTTCGAAGTAAAACGGCTTTCTCGTGTGGGCCGAACGCCGGCCCGCGTCGTTCATATCGCGGCGAGCTGTCTTTTGACGGCCCGCCGCTTTCGCGTGATATGAGCGACGGCAATCTGGCAAGGAGGAGCCTTCGTGCCGCACTGGCTGCAATTGATGCTGGAATCCCTGCCTACGCTGCTGTGGGCTGCACTGATCTTCACCGTGCCGTTGACGCTGCTGTCGTTTGCATTCGGTCTTGTCCTAGGCCTGGTTGTGGCGCTTGTCCGGCTGTTCGGTCCCAAACCGCTGGTCGCCGTGGTCCGCTTCTACGTCTGGATATTCCGCGGCACGCCGCTTCTCGTGCAACTGTTCCTTATCTTCTACGGCCTGCCATCGGTCGGCATCCTGCTCGACGCCTTTCCGGCAGCACTGATCGGCTTCACCTTGAACATCGGTGCTTATTCGTCGGAAATCATCCGCGCCGTCATCGGTTCGGTGCCCAAGGGCCAGTGGGAAGCGGCCTATTCGATCGGCATGACCTGGGCCCAGGCAATGCGGCGCACCATTCTTCCACAGGCGGGGCGCGTCGCCGTGCCGCCGCTGTCCAACACCTTCATCTCGCTGGTCAAGGACACTTCGCTCGCCGCCGCCATCACCGTGCCGGAGATGTTCCAGGCAGCGCAGCGCATCGTCGCCACCACCTATGAGCCGCTGATCCTCTATGTCGAGGCAGCGGCCCTCTATCTGGTCATGAGCTCCGTGCTGTCGGCCTTGCAGGCGCGGCTGGAAACGCGGCTCAACCGTTATGGCGGCTTCCTGGAGGCGCGCGCATGATCGGCCTCACCAACATCGAAAAGCGTTTCGGCGACAATTTGGTGCTGAAGGGCGTCACCGTCACCATCGAGGAAGGCAGCGTCACGGCGCTTGTCGGGCCGTCGGGCGGAGGGAAGAGCACGCTTTTGCGCTGCATCAACCTGCTCGAGCTGCCGACTTCAGGCACGGTACGGATCGGCGACGATGCACTCGAATTCCACCCCGGCGGCAGGGTCTCGACCAGGGATATCCAGCGACTGCGGCTGCAGACCGGCATGGTGTTCCAGAATTTCCAGTTGTTTCCGCATCGCACCGCGATCGAGAACATCATGGAGGGGCTGGTGACGGTGCTGAAATGGCCCAAGGAAAGGGCGCGCGAACGGGCGCTGGCCCTGCTCGAAAAGGTCGGCATGGCGCACAAGGCCGACGCCTGGCCGGCGACGCTGTCAGGTGGCCAGCAGCAGCGCGTGGCGATTGCCCGGGCGCTGGCGCCTTCGCCGAAGGTCCTGCTCTGCGACGAGCCGACCTCGGCACTCGATCCGGAACTGGCGCAGGAGGTGGTCGACGTGCTCGGCAAGCTCGCCAGCGAGGGCACGACCATGGTGATGGCGACGCATGACCTGCGGCTCGCCTCCAAGATCGCGCGGGAAGTGGTGTTCCTCGATGCCGGCAACATCGTCGAACAAGGCCCGGCCGCGGTGCTGTTCAGCAACCCGGAACGCCAGCGGACCAAGCGGTTCATTGCCACGCTGAAGCACGAGGCGGAAAGGGAGGGCGGCGAAGGTTAGATATGCCCGTCGCCGGTCAGCTAAGACAAAAAAACCCGGCGCAAGGCCGGGTTTTTTTCGAAAGCAAAAAAGCTCAGGCGGCTTCTTCCTGCTCGGCTTCCTCGTTGTCGGCCTTGGCG
This sequence comes from Mesorhizobium sp. M0019, assembly GCF_040323975.1. Classification (NCBI taxonomy): domain Bacteria; kingdom Pseudomonadati; phylum Pseudomonadota; class Alphaproteobacteria; order Hyphomicrobiales; family Phyllobacteriaceae; genus Mesorhizobium; species Mesorhizobium sp. M0019. Next base: position 250,295 of record NZ_JAMYVK010000001.1, read on the forward strand.
CCGCGCTTCGGGCCCTTGTTGAGGTTCACCTCGATGAGGCGCACCGCTTCGGTCTCCGACATGCGGTTGACGGCCGCGATCTCGCGGGCCATGCGGTCAAGCGCCGCCTCGTAGAGCTGGCGCTCGGAATAGGACTGCTCCGGCTGGTTATCGGCGCGGTAAAGGTCGCGCACCACTTCCGAGATCGAGATCAGATCGCCGGAGTTGATCTTGGCATCATATTCCTGGGCGCGGCGTGACCACATGGTGCGCTTGACGCGGGCGCGGCCCTGCACGACCTTCAGCGCGCGCTCGACATAATCCTCTTCCGACAGCTTGCGCATGCCGATCGAGGTCGCCTTGGCGACCGGCACCTTGAGGCGCATCTTGTCCTTCTGGAAGTCGATGACGAACAGCTCCAGCTTGTGGCCCGCGACTTCCTGCTCATCGATCGAGACGATCTGGCCGACACCATGCGCCGGATAGACGATGTACTCGCCGGTCTTGAAACCGTGGCGCGCTGCGGTGGACTTCTTCTGCGGGGTGATCGTTGCCATTACGCCCTGAACTCCTTGTTGTGGTACCGGCATCGTGCCGGCCCGAACTCGTGCGACCGGGGTGACCGGTCCTTAGCCACACAACGATGAACTCACCGGAAAGGCCAGGACCGGCAAATCGCAACATTGCGACCGCCTGCCCCAGATCGCTCTGGTCCGGATTGAGAAATTCACCTTTCAGTGATTTGGGGCGTTTGCGCCATAAATCGACGTTGTGTCACCGGCATGTTTGGTTGATATAACACAAAAAGTCGGAAGAATCAAGGTTTTGCTGCACGCGCGAAGGCCACGCGCCGTCGCCGCCTGTCAAGGCAGTTAATGTATCACGTCTGTTACGCGGCGTCAGGCCGCCGCAGCCGGCAGGCTCGTCAGTCGCCTTCGCCGGGCTCGGCGGAGAAATATTTCTCGAACTTGCCAGTTTCGCCATCGAAATTTTTAGCGTCGGCCGGCGGCTCCTTCTTGGCGGTGATGTTGGGCCATTTGTCGGCATATTCGGTGTTGATCTGCAGCCATTTGTCGAGGCCCGACTCGGTGTCGGGCTTGATCGCGTCGGCCGGGCATTCCGGTTCACAGACGCCGCAATCGATGCACTCGTCCGGGTGGATGACGAGCATGTTCTCACCTTCGTAGAAGCAGTCGACCGGACAGACCTCGATGCAGTCCATGTATTTGCATTTTATGCAATTGTCGGTCACGACATAGGTCATTGGTCGGCTCCGGGACGTCCCATTTTATTGGGCTTTTTTGGTGAGGTAACGCCTTTGTCCGCTGGTGGCAAGGGCGGCCCCTGCCAGCGGTGCCGCGGTTTCCGGAATGGAATTCCGGAAGGCCGGCAAAGCGGGCGTTCGACCTTGCTCAATCGTCGCCGAGCAGGTGGTCGGTCTGGCGGCGTTCCTTCTTCGTCGGGCGACCGCTGCCGGCCTCGCGCAACGGCGGCACCGCATCCGGAAGCGCCTCGCCCTTGGGCGCGGGGGGCGGCGACATGTCCTCGTAGAGCAGGCGGGCCTCTTCGGCCGGGCCACGCCGTACGCCGGTGCCAAGGACTTTCCAGACGAAGATCCGCCGCTCCAGCGTGATGGTCAAAACGTCGCCCGGCCGGACCGTATCGGAGGCCTGCGCTGCTTTGTCGCGATTGATGCGGACGCGTCCGGCGACGACCAGCTTGGCTGCCAGCGTGCGCGATTTTACCGCGCGCGAGAAGAACAGCCACTTGTCGATGCGCTGGCGGGCATCAGTGACCATTGGACGAGCAGCCTACTTCTTCAGCTGGTCGCGCAACGCGGCGAGCTTGGCGAAGGGCGAGTCCGGATCGAAGCGGACCGGGCGTTCCTCACGCGGCTTTGGCTGGAAGGCGGGCTTTGCGCCTTGGGCGCCGCCTTTGCCGTCCTGTCGGCCAGCCTTCCAGTCGGGCCGGTTTTCGCGCCGGTCCGGGCGTTCACCTTGCGGCTTGCCGGCGCGCTGTTCTGCCGCCTCGCCTTGCGGCCTGGGCTTGAACTTGCTGCGATCGAAGCGCGGCTTGCCGGCGCCGTCGCGCTGGTCGTGGCGCCCCTGACGGGCGGGCCGGTCGCCCGGCGTCGGTTGCCCGCCGGCATCTGCCGGCGCATCGCTGCGGCTGTCCGGCCCAGCTTGACCATTGCGCGCGCGATTGTCCCGATGATTGTCCCGGGGGCGGTTGTCATGCTGGCGATGACGCGGGCGCTGGTCGAAACGACCCTGCCGCCATAACAGGACAGGTTTTGGCTCCTCCGCTTCTGGAGCAGCTTCGCCGGAGACGGCTTCCGCCGTCGCTGCAGGTTCGGCCGGCGATGCTTCCGTAGTGTCGGAAACCGGCGGTTCTGCCGATGCCGCAGCCTCAGTTTCCGCCCCAAGTTCCGCCCTTGGCTCGGCCGCTGGTTCCGCAGGCGCTTCAGCAGTCGCCTCCGCGGCGGGCCGGGTCTCTTGCGTGACTTCTGCCGCAGCTTCAGGGGCTGGAGCTTCCGCGACAGGCTCTGCCGTCGCTTCGGTCACAGCTTCGGCCGCCGCCTCCGCAACAGGAGCCGCATCCGACACAGGTTCCGAAGCCTCCGCCGGCGGCTCTGCCGCGGCAGATGCTTCCGCCATCCTCGCCTGCTCGACTCGCGCAGCCTCTTCCGCCGCCTGCTTTGCAGCGGCAGCTTCACGCGCGGCATTGTCCTGTGCTTCGAGCCGCGCCTTGACCTCGGCCGCCGGTTTGGCATCGGCGCGATAGCCGAGTCCCTTCAGGATTTCTTCCATGTCGTCGGCGGTGGCGCCGAGAATCGACATCATCGGCGGCGTCACCATGAAGGACTGACCGTCATAGGCGCCGTCGGGGCGAGGGCCGAGGCCCGGCTTCCAGTTGGTCGCCGGCCGGATCAGGTCGGCCAGCCGTTCGAGAATATCGACGCGTACAGCACGCCGGCCAAGATTGCGGTAGCCGGCAAGCTTGTAGAAGGTCTTGTCGAAGGTCGGATCGATGACCACCGAGGTGCGGCCGGAGGCCAGTGCGTGAACGACATCGCCGAAGCCGGGCTTGTCCTTGCCGTCGTTTCTCAGCGCCCACAGCAGTGTTATCAGCCCCGCCGGCGCCGGTTTGATCAGCGCCGGCACGAAGACATGGTAGGCGCCGAAGCGCACTCCGAGACGGCGAAGCGCCGCGCGGCCTTCCTGGTCGAGGGATTTCATCTCGTCGGCGATGTCGCGACGGTTGATGAGGCCGAAATGCTCGACGAGCTGGAAAGCAATGCCGCGGCCGATGCCGGTGATCTGCTCCGCATTCTTGAGGTCGACCAGCGGCTTCAGCAGGGATTCGATCTGGAAGTTGACGAAGCGCTCGGCGCGCGCCGCAACCTTGTCGCGTGCCGGGCCGGTGAGTTGCTCGTCGGCGAGCAGAACGAGACGCGGCTTCAAAGCGTCTTCGCCGGCAACCAGCGTGCCGATCGGCGCGCCGATCCAGCGCAGCGTGCCATCCGAACCCAGCGCAATGTCGCCATTGGCAGAGGCGCCGAACCGCTCGGCCCGCGCTTCGAACTCGGCGGCAAGCGCCTTCTGCGCCGCCGCCCGCACCGCCTTGGCATCCTCGCCGCCGGCGCTCTGGTCGGCGGTGAAGCGGAAACCCTGCAGCTCGCCGACGTGATGGCCTTCGACGAGGACGGTTCCGGTTGGGCTGATTTCGGCTTCAGGCATCGTGTTTTCTCTAAGGCGCCGCATGAGGACGGAAGTCCTGCGGTCTACAAAACGTTTCGTCAACCGCTCATGCAGCGCATCCGACAATCTGTCTTCGATTTCGCGCGTCTTTTCCTGCCAGTGTGCCCGATCGGCCAGCCAGCCGGGCCGGTTGGAGACGAAGGTCCATGTGCGGATCTGGGCAATCCTGTGCGATAGCGTGTCGATGTCGCCTTCGGTGGTGTCGGCACGGCGCACCTGCTCGGCCATGTAGTTCTCGTCGACATGGCCGTGCCTGGCAAGGTCCATGTAGATGGAGGCGATCAAGTCGGCGTGCTGGGCCGGCGCGATCTTCCTGTAGTCGGGCAGCGCGCAGGCTTCCCACAGCAGCGCCACGCGTCTGGCATCGGTGGTGAGTGCCCGGACGTCCTCGTCGCGCGACAGATGCTCGAGCGCCTGCGCGTCTACTGCCGGCAGCGCGCGCGTCAGGCCTTCGACCGGGGCGTTGGTCTCGATCGAGCGCTTCAGCGCATCGAGGTTGGCGAAATCGAAATGCGCGGTACGCCACTGCAGCACTTTCACCGGATCGAAATCATGCGCCTCGATCTTGTTGACCAGTTCATCATCCAGCGGATCGACCTGGCCGGTGACGCCGAAGGTGCCGTCGCGCAGATGCCGGCCGGCCCGGCCGGCAATCTGGCCGAGCTCGGCCGCCGTCAGGTTGCGGTACTGGTAGCCGTCGAATTTGCGGTTCTGGGCGAAGGCGACGTGGTCGAGGTCGAGGTTGAGGCCCATGCCGATGGCGTCGGTGGCGACGAGGTAGTCGACGTCGCCCGACTGGAACAGCGCCACCTGGGCGTTGCGGGTGCGCGGGCTGAGTGCGCCGAGCACGACGGCGGCACCGCCCTGCTGGCGGCGGATCAGCTCGGCGATGGCATAGACCTCGTCGGCCGAGAAGGCGACGATCGCGGTGCGCCGCGGCAGGCGGGTCAGCTTCTTCGAGCCGACATAGGCAAGATGCGACAGGCGTGGCCGGGTCACCACCGACACGCCCCGCAGCAGGCGCTGCAGGATGCCGTGCATGGTGGCCGCACCCAGCAGCAGCGTCTCCTGGCGGCCGCGTAGATGCAGGATGCGATCGGTGAAGATGTGGCCGCGTTCGAGATCGCCGGCGAGCTGGACCTCGTCGATGGCAACGAAGGCGGCGTCGGTCTCGCGCGGCATCGCTTCCACGGTGCAGACCGAGTATTTCGCGCCAGCCGGCTGGATCTTTTCCTCGCCGGTGATGAGCGCAACCTTATGGGCGCCGACCTTCTCGCAGACGCGCGTATAGACCTCGCGGGCAAGCAGCCTGAGCGGCAGGCCGATGACGCCGCTTTCGTGCGCCACCATGCGTTCGATGGCGAGGTGGGTCTTGCCGGTGTTGGTCGGGCCGAGCACGGCCGTCACGTCTCGACCCGACAGGATCAGCGGTTCAGTGTGTTTCGGATAGATGTTCATCGGCCTGGAAATAAGGCTCTCTGCCTCGCATTGTCGGGAGCGCGCCCATATTGGCCGCGTATGACAGGCGACACATAGGGATTTCGGGCACGAAGCGAAAGCGGAATATGCCGAGGGCAGGCCGATTGGTTGGTTCGAAGCCAGAAAATCTGTTCCCGATTAACAGTTGGAACGAGTCTGGAACGAATCAGCGACGAATCACTGACTCACGCTGATTCAGGGTTTGTTCACGGCTACATCTGGGTTTTCTGTCGGCGTACCTCACCACATGCTGAATCACGGAAACTGGCCCGATTTATGCAGGCGGCATCCACGCGAGCACTGCGGTTAACCTCTGCCGGTGAATGGTCGTGGCTGGCCAATCTGCTTCGCACAACATTATGAAATTATTGATGTTTCCTAACGCGCTTTAATCATTTCGAGGGTGTTTTCAGCTCTCGCCGTTAACGTTCCGCTCAAAGCCGGAACGAATCGGCGACGAATCAGAGATAGCCGAAGTTTCTTGGTTTGTTCACCGCAGCATGTTGTGTTGTGAACAGCTTTTCCACCTAGAATCCACAGGCTGCCGGGCGGTTTTTGCACAGGCTGCGAGTTTGCCGTTAACCTTTGCGTGCCGGATTGGGGCAGCGTGCTGCATCGAGATCTTGCAACGGGAAGACCGCTATAGAAACGGGCCGTTTTGCAGGCCCGTTCGTCCAAGCGCGTATCTGTCTCAACGTAAAGATAAACGATCAGGCGATGTACTGGCCGCCATTGGCTGATATGGTCGAGCCGGTGATGAAACCGGCATCGTCGGAAGCGAGGAAGACGACGCAGCGCGCGATTTCCTCCGGCTCGCCGAGACGGCCGACCGGGATGTGCGGGATGACGCGCTCGTTGAGGACCTTCTCGTCCATTGCCTTGACCATCTCGGTGGCGATGTACCCGGGGCAAATGACGTTGACGGTGATGCCGGCGCGCGCGCCTTCCTGGGCCAGTGCCTTGGTGAAGCCGATATCGCCGGCCTTCGAGGCCGAATAATTGACCTGGCCGGCCTGGCCTTTCTGGCCGTTGATCGAGGAGATGGTGATGATGCGACCGAACTTGCGGTCGCGCATGCCGCCCCACAACGGATGCGTCATGTTGAAGACGCCGGAAAGGTTGGTGTCGAGGACCTCTTTCCATTGCTCGCGCGTCATCTTGTGGAACATCGCGTCGCGAGTGATGCCGGCATTGTTGACCAGCACCGAGACGGGACCGAGATCGGCTTCGATCTGTTTGATGCCGGCGGCGCAGGCCTCGTAGTCGGCGACCGACCATCTATAGACCGGGATGCCGGTCGCGGCCTTGAACTTTGCCGCCGCTTCCTCATTGCCGGCGTAGTTTGCGGCGACCGAATAGCCGGCGCTTTTCAAGGCGACCGATATCGCCGCGCCGATGCCGCGCGACCCGCCTGTGACGATTGCAACCTTTGTCATGCGTTTCCCTCCCAGAGTGAATGGTGAATGGTGAATGGTTATTGCGTAAGCCCTCCGATCTTCCATTCACCATTCACAATTTGCCATTCATCCCATTGCTTCCACGCACATGGCAACACCCATGCCGCCGCCGATGCACAGCGTGGCAAGGCCTTTCTTGGCACTTCTGCGGCGCATCTCGTAGACCAGCGTGTTGAAGATGCGGGCGCCCGAGGCGCCGACCGGATGGCCGATGGCGATGGCGCCGCCATTGACGTTGACGATGGCCGGATCCCAGCCCATGTCCTTGTTGACGGCGCAGGCCTGCGCGGCAAAGGCCTCGTTGGCTTCGACCAGATCGAGGTCGCCGACCGACCAGCCGGCCTTGGCCAGCGCCTTGCGCGAGGAGGGGATCGGTCCCGTCCCCATGATCTGCGGGTCGACACCGGCGGTCGCCCAGGAAACGATACGCACCAGCGGTGTGATGCCGCGCCTTGCGGCTTCCGCTTCGGTCATCAGCACCACGGCGGCGGCACCGTCGTTGATGCCGGAAGCATTGGCAGCAGTCACCGTGCCTTCCTTATCGAAGGCGGGCTTGAGCTTGGTCATGGCATCGATTGTCGCGCCGTGGCGGATGTATTCATCCTGGTCGACTACGGTGTCGCCCTTCCTGCCCTTGACTGTAAAGGCAACGATCTCGTCCTTGAATTTCCCGGCTTTCTGCGCGGCCTCGGCCTTGTTCTGGGAAGCCAGTGCGAACTGGTCCTGGTCGTCGCGGGTGATCTGGAACTGGCGGGCGACGTTCTCAGCGGTGTTGCCCATATGATAGCCATAGAAGGCATCGGTCAGGCCGTCCTTGATCATGGTGTCGATCAGCTTGAAATCGCCCATCTTGACGCCACCGCGCAGATGCTGTGCATGCGGAGCCATCGACATCGATTCCTGGCCGCCGGCAACGATGATCCTCGCGTCGCCCTGGGCGATCTGCTGCATGCCGAGCGCGATGGCGCGCAAGCCCGAGCCGCAGAGCTGGTTCAGGCCCCAGGAGGTCGCCTCCTGCGGTACGCCGGCAGCCATTGCCGCCTGCCGCGCCGGGTTCTGCCCTTGAGCCGCGGTCAGGATCTGGCCGAGGATGACCTCGTCCACCTCCTTGCCGTCGACGCCGGCACGGACCAGCGCTTCCCTGACGGCGATGGCACCCAATTCATGGGCTGGGGTGTTGGCGAAGGCGCCGTTGAAGGAGCCGACGGGCGTGCGCGCTGCACTGGCGACAACGATGGCGTTGGAAGCGGACATATTCTTCTCCAGGCTTTCGGGGAACGATTTCGGGTGCCGTCGGGGACTTTTCTTGCCCTTTCCACAACCCGAGTCAAACCCGAAATGGGCATGGCGTTCCTCCGCGGCAAGCAGGCCGCGCGTCGCTGCGATGACGGCCCATCCGTGCTGCGCAGCATAAAATGGTCCCGCACTGCACAAACTGCTTGGATTCATGACGCTTTTGCGCATATCCTTTAAAAAGGCGCAATCGTTACCGGCGGCTTACTTAAGCTGCCCGGTGTCCGGGGAGGATGCAGATGGCCGCAAAAGACGAACCTATTGTTATCAAGAAATATGCCAATCGCCGTCTCTACAATACGGGCACCAGCACCTATGTGACGCTCGAGGATCTCGCTGAAATGGTCAAAAGAGGCGAGGACTTTACTGTCCAGGACGCCAAGACCGGTGACGACATCACGCATCCGGTACTGACCCAGATCATCTTCGAGCTGGAGAACAAGGACGGGCAGAACATGCTGCCGATCCCGTTCCTGCGTCAGCTCATCGCCTATTACGGCGACCAGATGCAGATGATCGTGCCGAGCTTTCTCGAGCAGTCGATGCTGGCCTTCTCTAAGGAGCAGGAACGCTTTCGCGAGCAGATGAAAGATGCGCTCGGCAAGTCGCCGATGGACATGATGAAGATCGCGACACCAATCAAGGTGCTGGAGGAGCAGACGCGGCGCAACATGGAAATGTTCCAGAACGCCATGCGGCTGTTCACGCCGTTCCCGCCCGCGGGCTCGGCGCCGGCAGCAGCGCCGGCCGAACCGGCCAGGAAGGAAACGCCGGAAAAACCCGACGACCTCCAGGAGCTGAAGGAGCAGATCGCCGCGATGCAGCGTAAGCTCGACACGATGTCCTGACTGCCGGCTGGCGAAGTGCAGCGTCGAACCTCTCTTCAGGTGCCGCTGAGACTTCGCAAGCAGCGCGGCTAGAGCTGCTCCGGCAGCGGTCCCTGGTAGCGGGCGCGTGGCCGGATCAGGCCGTTGCTCGTCACCTGCTCCACGGCATGCGCGGCCCAGCCGACGCTGCGGCCGAGTGCGAACAGGCGGAACGGCGCATCGGACGGCAAACGGAGGCCGCGCGTCAGCGCAGCCAAGGCGAAATCGACGTTCGGGCGCATGCCCGTTGCCGCAAAGGCCACATCGCAAAGCCGTAACAGCCCATCATCGACATCTATCGCGGCCAGCAACGGTTCCGCACGCGGATCGCCGTCGGGATAAAGCGGATGGCCAAATCCGGGCAGCGGCCTGTCGTGACCGAGCCAGCGTCCGACAGCCGCATCCGGCCCCAATCTCTGCGCATCCTCCGCCAGCATCATGACCGCCTCCGCGGCGCCGCCATGACGCGGCCCGGAGAGCGTGGCGAGGCCGGCAAGCAGGCAGGCCGAAACAGGTGCGCCGGTGGACGCGGCGACCCGTGCGGCGAAGGTCGATGCGTTCAATTCGTGATCGGCCAACAGCACGAGCGAGCGGCGGATCAAGTCTGCGCCGGCCGCATCAAGCGACCATCCCTGCGCCAGCCTTTCGTGCACGGCACCAGTTCCGGGAATCGCGCCGAGCGCCTGGGCCAAAGCGGCGATGGCGCCGGCCGCATCGTGGTTGAGCGAAGCCGATCTTCGGCCGAGCGAAGGCCGGCCGTTGGCCGCCAACGCGGCCAATTCCGCGAAGGCAGCCGGCCGGCCAGTTGCGCCGTTGCCATGGCGGCTCGCCGAGACGAACGACACTGGTGCGCCAGATGCCCAAAGCAGGTTTGCCGTCTGCTCCAGCGTGGCAGCCTCGCAGAGAGCAACCGCATCCTGGCCGCGATAGACAAGGCGGCCATGCAAAACGGTCGAGATCGTGGTGGCGATCGCCGGCTCACCCCAGGCAATTGCACTTTCGGCGATTGCCTGGGGATTTCGGCCACGAGCCCGGCGGCTCGCCAGCGCCGCGATATCGTCGGCGCGATACTGGCTGCGGCGTGGATCCGCCCGGTCCGGCCGCACGCCGATGCGTCCGCGGCTGACATAGGCATAGAGGGTCTGGGCTCGCACCTTGAGACGCTCCAGGGCTTCGTCCCGCGTCAGCCACTCCGTCATGTCAGCCTTGTCATGTTGATTCCGTTGATCAAGATTGATGGTCCAGTCACCAACCCTTATCTTCCACCCGGAAAGGGTCAAGGAGAAAACCAATGGCGAATGGGCTCGATGATGTGGTGGCGGCGGAAACGGTGCTCTCCGATGTTGACGGTCTTGGTGGCCGCCTGACCATCCGGGGCCATTCGTTGCCCGAACTGGCAGGCCGCTGGAAATATGCCGAGGTGGTTCATCTGCTGTTCGACGGCTTTTTCGACGATCTTCCCGACGGCAGGGAGCTGGCGAACGCGATCGGTCGGGCGCGCAGCGAAGTGTTCGAGCAGATCAAACCCTTGCTGCCGTTTCTCGCATCCGTCGATATCTACAGCGCGATGCGCGCCGGTATTGCCCTGCTGCCGGATGGTGACAAATTGTCGGACGCGCTGCGGCTGGTTGCGGCACCTGCCGTGCTGACGCCGGCCTTGCTGCGCTTGCAGCGCGGCGAAAGCCCGATTGCGCCCGATAGCAAGGCCGATCATGCAGCCGACATGCTGCGGATGCTGACCGGCATTGTGGCCTCGCCTAAATTGGCGAAGGCGCTCGATGCCTATCTCGTGACGGTTTGCGACCACGGCCTCAACGCATCGACCTTCGCCGCGCGCGTGGTCGCTTCGACGCAGGCCGGGCTTACTTCGGCGGTGCTGGCCGGGCTCGGAGCGCTCAAGGGGCCGCTGCATGGCGGCGCGCCAGGTCCGGTGATCGAGATGCTGGATGCGATCGAGGCGCATGGCGACGCCGCCGGCTGGCTGCGTGGCGAGATCGCGCGTGGCCGCCGCATCATGGGCTTCGGCGATCGCATCTACCGTGTGCGCGATCCGCGTGCCGACGTGCTGAAAGCGGTGGTGCGGCAGCTCGGCGCCGAGGGCGAAAGCGGCCACCGGCTGGCCTTCGCCGAAAGCGTGGAGCAGGCGGCGCTCGAAGTGCTCCGCATCGCCAAGCCGTCACGCTCGCTCCAGACCAACGTCGAGTTCTTCACAGCGCTCCTGCTGGAAGCGGCGGGCTTTCCGAAAGAGGCGTTCACCAATGTCTTTGCTGCCGGGCGCGTCGCCGGCTGGATTGCCCATGCGCGCGAGCAGCAAACGAGCGGACGGCTGATCCGGCCGCAGTCGCGCTATATCGGGACGGTGCCGGACCTCGTCGCCTGACGAGCTTTCAGCGCATGCTTTGCGAAACGAGGCGACGACCTCTCTTAGGGGACGAGAGAGGTCTACATGACAAAAATTTCATGTCATTGCTCCACACATCCGCTGTTCTTGGGTGACAGAGAGCCTATATGCTGCAGTGCAGCATGGTTCCACGGGAGCCCGCCTCGAAAGGAATAAAGCCGCCTTGACCGCCAGAAAAACCGCCATCGTCACCGGTTCCACCTCGGGCATCGGCCTGGCCATTGCCCACGCGCTCGCGGCCGAAGGCTGCAACGTCGTCGTCAATTCCTTTTCCGACACCGCCGACGACCGCGCCATCGCAGACGCGATCGCGAAGCACCACAAGGTGAAGACCGCCTATGTCAAAGCCGACATGTCGAAGCCGGCCGAGTGCCGGGCTTTGGTGGCGAAGGCAGCCGAGGCATTCGGCTCGGTCGACATCCTGATCAACAATGCCGGCATCCAGCATGTCGCGCCGGTGGAAAGCTTCCCGATCGAGAAGTGGGATGCGATCATCGCCATTAACCTGTCATCGGCCTTCCACACCATCGCAGCCGCCATCCCGTTGATGAAACAGGCCGGTGGCGGCCGGATCGTCAACGTCGCCTCGGCCCACGGCCTTGTCGCCTCGCCGTTCAAGTCGGCCTATGTCTCGGCCAAGCATGGCATTATGGGCTTGACCAAGACTGTCGCCCTGGAACTGGCGCGCGACAAGATCACCTGCAATGCCATTTGTCCGGGCTATGTGTTGACGCCGCTGGTCGAGGCGCAGATCCCCGACCAGATGAAGGCCAACAAGATGGACCGCGAGACGGTGGTCCGTGAGGTAATGCTCGAAAAGCAACCGACCAAGGAGTTCGTCACCGTCGAGCAGGTTGCGGCGGCCGCGGTGTTCCTATGCTCGGATGCGGCGGCGCAGATCAACGGCGCGCACATCTCTGTCGATGGCGGCTGGACCGCTCAGTGAGGCTTCCAGCGGTCAAGGGCCACGCCATGCCGAAAAATGGCAAGGCGGAAGAGCCAAAGAAGATCAATGTCGCGCTGCAAGGCGGCGGTTCGCACGGGGCGTTTTCCTGGGGCGTGCTCGATCGGCTGCTCGAGGACGGGCGCCTCGACATAACGGCGGTTTCGGGCACCAGCGCCGGCGCCATGAATGCCGTGGCGCTGGCCGACGGCTTTGTCCGCGGCGGTGTCGAGGGCGCGCGGCGGAAGCTCGACGATTTCTGGCGTGCGGTGGCGGCAAAGGGCCGCTTCAGCCCGGTACAGCGCATGCCTTGGGACGTCGCCTGGGGCAATTGGTCGATCGAGAACACGCCCGGCTATTTCCTGTTCGATACGATGTCTCGGGTATTTTCGCCCTATGTCGCCAATCCGCTCGCCATCAATCCGCTGCGCGACGTGGTCGAACGTGAGATCGATTTCGACAATGTGCGCGCCTGCAAGTCGATGGAACTGTTCATTTCCGCTACCAATGTCGAGACCGGCCAGTTGCGGGTCTTCTCGGACGGCGAGATCGACCTCGACACGGTGATGGCGTCGGCCTGCTTGCCGCAATTGTTCCGTGCCGTCGAGATCAAGGGCGTGCCCTATTGGGATGGCGGTTATGGCGGCAACCCGGCACTGTTCCCGTTCTTCAAGACGGCGGCCACCGAGGACGTGCTTTTGGTGCAGATCAATCCGGTGGTCCGCGAGGGAACGCCGAAGAGCGCCAATGAGATCCAGAACCGCATCGACGAGATCACCTTCAATGCCGGGCTGTTGCGCGAATTCCGCTCGATCGCCTTCGTCAAGGAACTGATCGCCGCCGGCCGATTGCCGCACGGCGAATATCGCGACATCCGCATGCACCGCATCGATGCCGACGAAGCGTTCAAGGATCTGTCGGCATCGTCCAAGGTCAATGCCGAATGGGCGTTCCTTGCCTATCTGCGCGACCTCGGCCGCACCGCAGCCAGTGATTGGCTGGAAGAAAATTATGACGCCGTCGGCAAGCGGCCGACGATCGATCTGTCCGGCGAACTCGACGACGGCTTGAAGCCGGTGACCGGGCCGGCGCCGGGCCGGCGGGTCAAGGAATTTCTTGCGGCGCGCAAGCAGCCCGAGGCCGCCCGCCGTCCGGCCTAGCTGCTTCGCAAGCAGATGGCATTCGCAATCCGTCAATCATCCTGACACTTGCTGCCATACCGCTGTTTTGGCGATCAACAGCCGATGCTGCAGCCGCATCTTTGCGGACAAAGCAACAACCCATCAACTTTTCTGACTATATTGCGCTGCAACTTTGAGGTAGAAGCGCGCTTCGCCGATCACGGCAATTTGAATACGGCCTCGCGCGCACCCATATCGGCGACGCGCCCCAAGTAGAAGATGCGGCCTGGCCGAACCCCGCGCACTGGAAAAATGACGATGCCGAAATTCAGGTTTCACAAGCTTGCAGCCATTGTTGTGCTCATCGGGTTCGCCGGCTGGATGGCGACAGGCGAGTTCTCGTCCGTCGGCAGCGCGTCCGCCGACAACAAGCCCAAGGCAGGAGAGGTCGAGCAGCCCAAGGCAGCCGACGCAGGCAAGCCCCAAGCTGGCGAACAGGGGGCTGCCAAACCGGGGACTGCCGAGGCGGAACAGCCCAAGGCGCCGTTGCGCACGGTCGCGGTCATAACCCCGCCGCGGCGCACCTATGCACGCGCTATCCGCATTTCGGGACTGACCGAAGCCGACAAGCGCGCCGTCCTGGCGACACGCGTCGCCGGCGTCATCGACAAGCTGCCGGTCAAGCAGGGCCAGCACGTCAAGACCGGCGACCTGATCCTGATGCTTGCCGCCGAGGAAAAAATCTCGGCGGTCGACAACGCCAAGCAGCTTGTCGTGCAACGTGAGGCAGAGCTGGCAGCTGCCCTGCGGCTGATGAAAACCGGCAATCTGCCCAAGTTGCAGCTCGATACAACCCGCTCCAACCTGACGCTGGCCAAGTCGCAACTGGACGCAGCGCAAGCCGAGCTCGACCGCAACGAGGTGAAGGCGCCCTTCGACGGCGTCATCGACCGGGTGCCGGTGGAGCTTGGCAGTTCCGTGATGCAGGGCGGCGAGGTGGCGACCATTCTCAAGCTCGATCCGGTGATCGCACGCGGCGAAGTCAGCGAACGCGATCTCGGCTATCTGAAGATCGGTGACGAAGCCAATGTGCGCCTGGTCAGTGGCCAGACCGTCAAGGGTACGGTGCGCTACATCAGCCGGGATGCATCTTCGGCAACCCGTACCTTTCGGGTTGAAGTCGCTATCCCCAATGCCGATGGGTCCGTACCGGCCGGCATGACGGCAGAAATCGCGCTCAGCGCCCAGCCGACCGACGCCGTGATGCTGCCGCGCTCGGTGGTGACGCTCGGCGACAAGGGCGACCTCGGCATCCGCGCCGTCGACAAGGATGACAAGGTCGTGTTCTTCCCGATCGATCTGGTCGACGACACGCCAACCGGCCTGGTGCTCGGCGGCATTGCGGCCGACGCCCGCATCATCGTCGCCGGCCAGGAGCTGGTGAAGGAAGGCGAGGTGGTCAAGCCGGTCGCAGCCGACCAGGCGACCATCCAAAAGCTGTTGGGCGAAGCGACGGCCGGGACGCAGTAATCATGGACATCGTCAAACTTGCTATCAGCAATGCCCGGCTGACCATTGCGGTCCTGGTCTTTCTCATCCTTGCCGGTGCGGTCGCCTACCAGTCGACGCCGAAGGAAGCGGAACCGGACGTTCCGATTCCGATGATGTATGTCAGCCTGATCTACCAGGGCATCTCGCCGGAAGACTCCGAGCGCCTCCTGCTGCGGCCGATGGAAGCCAAGCTGAAGAGCCTGAAAGGCCTCAAGGAGATGCGCTCGGCCGCCTTCCAGGGCGGCGGTTATGTGCTGGTCGAATTCCAGCCACAGACGGATCTCGCCACCGCGCTGCAGGACACACGCAGCAAGGTGCAGGACGGCAAGGCCGACCTGCCGCAAGCGGCTGAGGAGCCCGTGGTCTCCGAGGTCAATATCTCCGAGTTCCCCGTCCTGGTCGTGACGCTGTCGGGCGAGGTGCCCGAGCGCGTGCTGACGGCGGCGGCGCGCGAGCTGCGCGACCGCATCGAGGAAGTGCCTGGCGTGCTCGAGGGCTCGCTGCAGGGTGCGCGCGACGACCTCGTCGAAGTGGTCATCGATCCGATGAAGCTGTCTTCCTACGGGCTGCAGCTCGACCAGTTGATCGGTGCGGTCGGCGCTTCCAACAGTCTTGTCGCCGCCGGCAACATCGAAGGATCCGAGGGCAAATACGCGGTCAAGGTGCCCTCGCTTATCGAGACACCGGAGGATGTGGCGGCGCTTCCGGTCGTCGCCGGCCCCAATGCGGTGGTGCAGGCCAAGGACATTGCCACCATCCGTTCCACATTCAAGGACGCCGAGACGGTCACCCGCCTCGACGGCAAGCCGGCGATCGCCATCGAGGTGAAGAAGCGCATCGGCTCCAACCTGATCGATACGATTGGCAAGGTCAGGGAGGTGTCCGACGCCTTCATCAAGACGATGCCGGAGGGCATGCACGTCACCTACACGCAAGACAAGTCCGTCTTCGTGAACCAGTTGCTCGGCGATTTGCAGAACCACGTGATGATCGCCGTGATCCTGGTGTTCATCGTCATTCTCTACGCGCTGTCTGGCCGTGCCTCGCTGCTGATCGGATTGGCCATCCCCTCATCCTTCCTGATCGGCATCCTGTTGCTGGCAATGATGGGCTACACGATCAACATGATCGTGCTGTTCAGCCTCATCCTGGCGGTCGGCATGCTGGTCGACGACGCCATCATCGTCACCGAATTCGCCGAGCGCCGCATGAGCGAGGGCATGCCGAAGGAGCAAGCGTTCGCGCTTGCCGCCAAGCGCATGGCCGGCCCGGTCATCGCGGCGACGATGACGCGCATTGCCGCCTTCTCGCCGCTGTTGTTCTGGCCGGGCATCATCGGCGACTTCATGAAATACATGCCGATCACGCTGATCGTGACGCTCTCGGCCTCGATGCTCTATGCGCTGGTCTTCGCGCCGACGCTGGGCGCGATATTTGCCAAGGCGCCGGCCCATCACCCCGACGACAATCGCGACGGCTGGTACATGGCCGTGGTCAAGCAGGCGGTGCATTATCCCATCACCGTGCTTGTCCTCACTGTGGCGCTGTTGTTCGGCGTCGGCTACGCCTATTCGAAATTCGGTGCCGGCGTCGAATTCTTCCCGAATGTCGAGCCTGACTACGGCCTGCTCTATGTCCACGCCCGCGGCAATCTTTCGCTTGCCGAAATGGACGCGGCCACCAAGACCGCGGAAAACCGGCTGCTCGGCTGGCCGGGCGTAAAGTCTGTCTATACCCGTGTCGGCAAGACGCAGGGCGGCGGCCAGGATGTTCCGGAAGACGTGGTTGGCGTGATCCAGTACGAATTCGTCGACTGGCGCGAGCGTAAATCGGCGAACTCAATCCTGGACGAACTGCGCGGCGTTATGGCCGGCATTCCCGGTGTCGACGTCGAGGTTCGCGTGCCGGAAGCCGGCCCGCCTACCGGCAAGCCGATCCAGATCAGGCTTTCGGCCGTAGATCCGAAGGGCCTTGACGACAAGGCCCGCGCGGTCGCCGCGCGCATTGCCAAGGTGCCCGGCGTCATCGATATTTCCGACGGCCTGGCGCCGCCCGGCGTCGACTGGGCGCTTGAAGTCGATCGCGCCAAGGCGGCGCAGTACGGCATCAGCCCAACCGCGGTCGGGACGGTGGTGCAATTGGTGACCAACGGGCTGAAGCTCAGCGAGTACCGGCCCGCCGGCGCCGATGATGCGGTCGACATCAGACTGCGTCTGCCCGAGGATCGACGCACGCTGTCGACGCTCGACGAACTCAGGGTGCAGACCGCGCAAGGCTCGGTGCCGATCTCGAACTTCGTCGTGCGCAAGCCGGAGCCGACGGTCGGTATCCTCAACCGCATCGACGGTGCGCGAACGGTCGTCGTCCAGGCCAACGTCGCTGCCGGCGCCCAGGTGGCTGCCGTCCAGCAGGAGGTCACCAAAGCTGTCGCCGACATGAACCTCGGCAGCGGCATTCGCTGGAAGCTTGCCGGTTCGAATGAGGACAGCGCGGAGGCTGGTGCCTTCCTCAGCAAAGCCTTCGGTGCGGCGATCTTCCTGATCTTCATCGTGCTTCTGGCGCAGTTCAACAAGTTCACCAGCGTCTGGCTGGTGCTGTCCTGCGTGGTCATGGCGACGATCGGCGTGTTTCTCGGGCTGCTGCTGACGGGAGAGGCATTCGGCATCGTCATGTCGGGCATCGGTGTCATCGCGCTGGCCGGGGTGGTGGTGAACAACAACATCGTGCTGATCGACACCTATGACCGGTTGCGCGAAGAGGGCTGGGACAAATACGAAGCCGTTCTGCAGACCTGCCGCGAGCGTGCCCGCCCGGTGGTGCTGACGGCGGTGTCGGCGATCCTCGGCGTGCTGCCGATCGCCTTCGGCCTCGGCCTCGAAATCTTTCATCACGAGACGACGATCAACGCGCCGTCGACGCAATGGTGGATTTCGCTGTCCTCGGCGATCGTCTTCGGGCTGTCCTTCGCCACCGTGCTGACGCTGGTGGTGACGCCGTCGATGCTGATGGTATTCACTCGTGCCAAGATCAAACCCGGCGCGCGTCGGGGCTGGTTCAGCCGCCTGTTCGGGCGTCGCAAGGCCGAAATCCCGTCGAAAGGCCTGGACGCCGATCTGGGCGCCGAACCGGCGATCGCCTTCCCGAAGGCCGCCGAATAGAGTCCGGATCGCCGTCCTGATCAAGCAAAGGCCGCCCGGGAACAATGGGCGGCCTTCTGCATTGTTCCGTCATTGCAACCTCAAAGCGAGGATTTTCTGATGACGATCAGCACCATTCTCATCATTATCCTTATTCTTATTCTGATCGGCGCGGTTCCGGCGTGGCCGCATTCCCGGTCCTGGGGTTACGGACCATCCGGCATCGTCGGCGTCATCCTGATCGTTGTCCTGGTGCTGCTGTTGATGGGCCGGATCTGAGCGCAACCTTCCTCCCGAACAGCGGCGGATGACCATCAGGCCATCCGCCTTTTTTAAGTTCCTTGTTGGGCAGCTTTTTGCGTCGTCTTGATCGTGGCGATGGCGATATCCTCAAGCGCTTCCGACACTGCATCTTCCAGCGGCGTGTGCGGGATCGTACCGATAACGCTTTCCAGCCTGCCTGAAACCAGCCGGTGCGGCTCGAAGCGGAGATAGGACATCGAAACGATCTCGCGCCACATCGCCACGAACGGGCCGCCGGCACGCAGCACCCACCACGGCATCGACGTCAGTTTCAGCGAGCGCCCGAGCGCCTTCTCCGCGGCCGCCTTGATCTGCAGGTCGGTCACCGCATGACCGGGAAAGTTCAGCGCCTCGTAGAAGCCGAGCTTGTCGAGATTGTCAGCCAGCCCGACGAAGGTCTTGGCCAGGTCGGGCAGATAGGCCCATTCATGCACGAGATCGACCGGCCCGGGGGCGGTATAGACGCCCTTGGTCATCTTGGCGGCAACAACCAGATCGAACCACGATCCGCTGCCGGTGCCGCCGAAGAAATCACCAGCGCGCAGCAGAATCGTGCGCACTCGACCTGCATCAGCCTCACGGCGAAACAGGTCCTCCATGGCGACGCGGATACGGCCCTTTTCCGTCGTCGGGCGAAACGGCGTGTCTTCGGCTATCACCGCCGGCATCTGCGAGCCGTAATTGTAGACGGTGCCCGGGAAGAGATGCAGTGCGCCGTTCGCCCGGCAGGCAGCCATCACATTCTCGGCCATCGGCAGGCATTTGCTCCAGTCGGTGTAGAGCGGGTTGAGGCCGTTGAAAATGATATCGACGCCTTCGGTCGCGCGGATCAGCGCAGCACGGTCGAGCGCGTCGCCGGCGATCGCCGTAGCGCCTTTGAGCTCGGCCGGCACCTTGCCGCTGCGGGTGATGGCACGGACATCGTAGCCGGCATCGAGGAAGGCCTTGGCGACCGTGCGGCCGAGGCGGCCATTGGCGCCGAGAATTGCGATCGTGGTCATTGTTTGTCTCCATGTTTGCGTATGACCCCAATGTGATTTCTTCGCAAACGAATGGAAATTGACTAAAGCTGGCGATATGATATTCAATTTTGGATGGATATTGACTGGAACCTGATCAAGAGTTTCGTCACCGTGGCGGAGACCGGCAGCCTGTCGGCCGCCGCGCGAAAACTTGCCGCGAGCCAGCCGACGCTCGGCCGCCACATCACCGAGCTGGAACAGGCGCTCGGTGTCACGCTCTTCCGGCGCGGGCGGCGTGGCTACGCGCTCACGGAAGCGGGCAGCACGCTCTTTGAACGGGGCCGCGCGGTGAGCGAGCAGGCGAGCGCCTTTTCGCTGCTGGCGCTGGGATCGGTCGAGGCGATAGAGGGTACGGTGCGCATTGCCGCCAGCGAAGTGGTGGCGGCCTATGTGCTGCCGGAAATCACAGCGAGGCTTGGGTTCGAGGAGCCGGGCATCGAGGTCGAGATCGTCGCCTCGAACCAGGTCGAGAATCTGCTGCGTCGCGACGCCGATATCGCCATTCGCATGGTCAAGCCGGCGCAGAATGAACTGGTCGCGCGCAAGGTGACCGACATTCCGCTCCGCGCCTGCGCGGCAAAATCCTATCTGGACCGGCGTGGCCGTCCGCGCGAGGCCCGCGATCTTGCCGGCCATGATCTGGTCGGCTTCGACCGCAGCGACGAGATCATTCGCGGCTTTGCCCAGTTCGGCGTCCCGCTCGCCCGCAATGCCTTCCGCTTCAGGACCGATAATCAGATCGTGCTGTGGGAAGCGGTGCGGGCGGGAAACGGCATCGGCTTTGGCCAGGAGCCGCTCGCCGACCGTGATCCGCTGGTCGAGACAGTGCTGCCGGGTCTCCCGCTGCCGACGCTGCCGGTGTGGCTGGCCATGCACCGCGACGTGCGTACCAGCGTCCGCATCCGCCGCGTCGCGGATTTCCTCTACGAAGAGTTCAAGCGCTATTCAGCCGGTGCAGGCTCGGCAGCGAATTCGGCGCGGTGAGCGAGGCCGGCCATCAACAGCACGACGACCAGCAGCCCGGACAGTGCGACGAAGATCGGGCCGAAGCTCGAGTACTCGGCGACGAAGCCGATCGCCGACGGCGCCACCAGAATGCCTGAGTAACCCATTGTTGTGACGACGCTCATGCCTGTGCCGGACGCCATGCCTTCCTGGTTGCCGCCGGCCGAAAAAATGATCGGCACCATGTTGGCAATGCCGAGGCCGCAAAAGGCGAAGGCGGCAATGGCCAGCCAAGGCGAGGGAGCCAGCCCGGCCACCAGCATGCCGGCAGCAGCGGCAAGGGCCGAGGCGCGCAACGTCGTAACGGGACCGAAACGGTTGCGGACGCCATCGCCGAGGAAGCGCATGACGGCCATGACTCCGGAAAAGGCGGCATAGGCCAGGCCTGCGACGGCAAGATCGGCGCCGAGCTCCTGCCTGAGATACAGCGCCGCCCAGTCGAGTACCGCACCTTCGGAGATCATCGTCAGCAGCGCCATCAGCCCAACCAGATAGACCAGCGGGTTTGCCGGCAGCGCGAATTTGTGGTGCTCGGCGACCGGGTGCTTGTCCTCGGCGATCAGGTAGCGGATCGCTACGGCGATTACGGCAAAGGCAAGAGCTGTCACCACTGTCGCATGGGCGAGGTGACCGTAGTTCTGGATGGCGAAACCGCCCAAAGCGCCGCCGGCGAAACCGCCAAGGCTCCAGAAGCCGTGCGAGGACGACATGATGGCACGGGACAGCCGCCGTTCAACTGCCACTGCATTGGCATTCATGGCGACGTCCATGCCGCCGATCGAACCGCCGAAGATGAACATCGCGACGGCCGCAAGGGGCACGTTGGGGGCCAGAGCCACAACCAAAAGGCCGAAGCTGCCGGCAAGTCCGAACCAGCGCAGCACCGTGCGCGAGCCATGCTTCGAGATCAGATGGCCGCACCAGGTCATGGCAGTGACGGCGCCGGCACCGAACAACAGAATCAGCAAGCCGAGCGTGAACTTCGAAATGTCGAGTCGCGTCAGGAACACCGGGATCTGCGGCGCCCAACTGCCGGTCAAGAAGCCGTTGGCGAGGAAGATGCCGGCCACTGCCCAGCGTCCACGAATCGCGATCTGCGTGATTTTCTGCGCGTCCATCGGGTAGAATCCGGTCCGGAAATGGCGTTGCGCGGCAAATTAGATCGATTCAATTCACAGTCAAGCGCTCTTCGCCGAAAGTGCTTGGACCAGACGCTACGTCCTCTCGCGTCGGCCAACCACCTCGGCGGTCCACTCCGAAATCCCTACGGCTCGGGATAAGGCGCGCCATCCTTGTGCACAAACCGGCCGTCAGCGTTGGTGCTCATCATGTCGATGTCGGAGCAGGTGGCGACGTCGTCGGGCCGGCGCGAACCGACTTCGAGATAGATCGCCATCGCGCCCGATTTATTGATCATGTGATGGCCGTTGCCTGATCCTCTCGGAAAGGCCGCGCAATCACCGGCGCGCAGCACCGTCTCGCCGGCATCTTCGACGAGCGTCAGCTCGCCTTCAAGCACGTAGACGAATTCGTCTTCGTGCGAATGCCAGTGGCGCTGGCTCGACCAGTTGCCCGGCGGCAGGCGCATGAGATTGATGCCGAAGTCGGTGAGCCCGCCTGCGTTGCCTAGCCGCTGCCGCACGCGTTCGGCACAGGGTGCATCGAACGGCGGTGGATAGGATGAGCCCTTGCGTCCGGGCACGTCGGCAACGTCAATCTTAGGCACGGCAGTCCTCCCATTTGGCGGCAAACCATTCGTGAAGGTCGTTCAGCGCGATGGATTGTGACCCTAGTGGTCCCTGGGGCGCCTTGCCTCGAACTCGGCCTTCTTGGCGTCGGAGGCCTCGATCTGGTTCAGGGCCTGCCACTCGGCATAGGGCATGCCGTAGATGATTTCGCGCGACCGGTCCTTGCTGAGTTCGACACCCTCGGCTTGCGCCGCGTCGCGGTACCAGTTGGACAGGCAGTTGCGGCAGAAGCCGGCGAGGTTCATCAGGTCGATGTTCTGTACGTCGGAACGCTCGCGCAGATGCGCGACCAGCCGGCGGAAGGCAGCGGCTTCGAAATCGCGCTTTTGTTCTTCGCTGAGTTCGGTCATGTCATGTTGGCCTCCCTTGGGCCTCATCATACCGGCCCGGTGCGCGAGCCGAATATTTTCACCGCATGTATATCGGCACGTCGATCTATCGCGTCAACGATCGGCGCCAGCCGTTCGGCCCAGGCGAGGGCACCCTTGCGGTCGGCGATCAGGTCCTGGCGGACCTCGAGCAGCGCATGGGCAAAGCCGTTGACGATGGCGTGCCTGAACATGGTATCGCCGCGCAGTGCGCCGTCATAGGGTTCGTTGTCGCCGACGATGAGGCTTTTGTCCTCGGCGAGCATGTCGATCAGCGGCCGCGCAACGCGGTCGTCCAGGTCCCACAATATGCCGACGTGCCACGGCCGCACGAATCCCTGCATGGTCGGTGTGAAGGAATGCACCGAAAAGATGAAGGGTGCCCGCGCGGATGCTCGCGCCACAGAGGCGATCATGGCGCCGACGGCATCATGATAGGGGCGGTAAAAGCGGCCCAGCCGTCTTTCGCGCTCCTCCGGGGCCATGGGATAATTTCCCGGGATGACGGTGCCGTCATAGAGCTGGCGAATCAGCGTTGGATCGTCTTCGCCGCGATTGGGGTCGATCAGCAGTCGCGAAAAATTGGCAAGCACCGCCGGAACGCCGAGCAGACTTGCGAGTTCGCGGGTTACAGTCTCGACGCCGATGTCGTAGGCGATGTGGCGGTCGAACTCCGCCGCCGGCAGGCCGAGACTGCCATACTCCTCCGGCAGGTCGCGGCGGGCGTGATCGGCCAGAAGCACCATGCCGCGCTTGCGATCGCCTTCGACGATATCGAAAGGCGCGAAAACTGTGGATCGGGTCATTGGCGGGAAAGGTCTGTTCGCTGGCTTTCGGGGAGGTGGTATCGTCATTCCACGAAGAGAACGCTTGCGCAATGCCGTTGTTTGGCCACGGTTTCTGCCAAAAAACTGAGCAGGGGCGACCGCAAGCGCGCCAGAGCCTTCTAAATCGATTGGAATTGGACAGATCGGCGCGTTGACATGCGTACCGACTTTTCCGAAAAGGGGCGTTGAGAGATGCAAATGTGGTTCTTGAGGGGTTTCAGGATGGGTTTCGCCGGCAGGCTGCGTGTGCGCCACGCCTTGGCCATGCCGCTCCTGGTACCGGCCATGGGTCTTTTCGCGGTGATTTCGGCCTCGCCGGCACGGGCCGATTTCCGGGTCTGCAACGCCACGCAGAACCTGGTCGGTGTCGGCATCGGCTATCGCGCCAAAGCCGGCTGGATCACCGAAGGCTGGTGGCACATCGAAGGATCGAGCTGCAAGACGCTGATCGAGGGACCGTTGTCATCAAGGTTTTACTATCTTTATGCAGAAGACGCCGAGCGCGGCGGACGCTGGGATGGCCCGATCAACATGTGCGTGGCCGAAAAAGAGTTCAAGATCGCCGGCGTTACCGATTGCGTCGCCCGGGGCTTTCAGCGCGCCGGATTCCAGGAATATGACACGGGCGAGCAGGCAAGCTGGATGGTCCAGCTGACTGACGAGCCCGCAACGGATGGCGCTCCAGCCGCCCCGGGAACAAACAGTCAATGAGACGCAGCCGCAAGGTCAAGATCCTCGCCACCATCGGTCCGGCCTCCTCGTCCGAGGAGATGCTGAAGAAGCTGTTCGAAGCCGGCGCCGACGTGTTCCGCATCAATATGAGCCACACCGACCATGAATTGATGCGTACGCTTGTCGGCCGCATTCGTGCCGTCGAGGAGGCGGTCGGCCGGCCGATCGGCGTTCTCGCCGACCTGCAAGGGCCAAAGCTGCGCGTCGGCAAATTCGCCAACGGCAAAGAGGTGCTGACCGTCGGCCAGACCTTTACGCTCGATGACAATCCGGAGCCCGGCAATTCGACGAGGGTCTACCTGCCGCATCCCGAAATCCTGCGTTCGGTCGAGGCTGGTCATCGCCTGCTGATCGACGACGGCAAGCTCGAGCTCAAGGCGGTCAGCAGCAACGGCAAGGCGATCGTCTGCACCGTCGTCGCCGGCACCACCATTTCCGACAAGAAGGGCGTCAGCCTGCCCGACACCGACCTGCCGGTCGGCGCGCTGACGGAAAAGGACCGCCGGGATCTCGACGCGGTTCTGGCGACCGGCGTCGACTGGGTGGCGCTGTCCTTCGTGCAGCGGCCCGAGGACCTGGCCGAGGCGCGCAAGATCGCACGCGGCCGGGCACTGATCATGGCCAAGATCGAAAAGCCGCAGGCCGTCGCCCGGCTGGCCGAGATCATCGAGCTTTCGGATGCGCTGATGGTCGCCCGCGGCGATCTCGGCGTCGAGATGCCTCTCGAAGCCGTGCCTGGCATTCAGAAGCAGATCACCCGCGCCGCCCGCCGCGCCGGCAAGCCTGTGGTAGTTGCCACGCAGATGCTGGAATCGATGATCACCGCGCCGGTGCCGACCCGCGCCGAAGTCTCGGACGTCTCGATCGCCGTGTTTGAAGGCGCCGACGCGATCATGCTTTCGGCGGAGTCCGCCGCCGGCGCCTACCCGGTCGAAGCGGTGGCGATGATGAACCGGATCGCCACCAAGGTCGAAACCGACCCGACCTATGCCGGCATCATCAACGCGCAGCGCTCGGAACCGGAAGCGACCGGCGCCGACGCCATTTCGCTTGCTGCCCGCGAGATCGCCGAGACGCTGAAGCTGTCGGCCATCATCACCTACACGGCCTCGGGTACAACCGGCCTGCGCGCCGCGCGTGAGCGGCCGCAAGTGCCGATCGTCGCACTGTCGCCGATCCTCAACACGGCGCGGCGGCTGTCGCTGTTGTGGGGCACGCATTGCGTCGTTTCTCCCGATGCCATCGACCTCGACGACATGGTCGATCGCGCCTGCCGCATCGCCTTCGACGAAGGTTTCGGCAAGCCCGGCGACCGCGTCATCATCACGGCCGGCGTGCCGCTCAGGACGCCCGGTTCGACCAACATGCTGCGCATCGCCTATGTCGGATCGGAAGTCGGCCGCTAATGTCGGCCGCGGCTGCCGGATAGGCCGGCTGCATGGCGCGTCGTAGACACGGCGCCAGCCGGGCGCATCGACGGCAGTCGGGTTAGGATAGACGCCGAACTCCGCCAGCTTGCATCAGCCTGTGACCGGCCGTGAAGCGGTTCGAAGGCCCTATCCGACTTGAGCTGGAAGTCAGTTAAGGTAATCTATCCAGGGAGAAAGAGGAGGGTGATCCAATGTGGATGCGCACTGATCTTCTGGAACTCCTCGGCATTGAGCACCCGATAATCCAGGCGCCGATGAGCGGCATCACCACGCCGGAACTGGCGGCAGCAGTCAGCAATGCCGGGGCACTTGGCTCGCTCGCATGCGGCATTCTGCCTGCGGCGGCTATCCGCGAGCAGCTCACGGCGACACAGCACGCCACCAATCGTCCGATCAACGTCAACTTCTTTGCGCACCCGGCGCCGATACACGATGATGCGGCAGCCCAAAGTATGCGAGACCGCCTTTGCGGCTGCTATGAGGAGGTCGGCCTCGGACCGGTGCCCGAGCCGGGCGAGCCCTTCCCCACCTTCGATCGTGAGCGTCTCGAAATTGTGCTCGAGCTGCGCCCCAAGGTGGTCAGCTTCCACTTCGGTCTACCCGACACCGCAATTGTGCAGCAGTTGAAGGCGGCCGGCTGTACTGTCTTGTGTTCGGCCACCACCGTCTCGGAAGCGCGCCAGCTTGAGGCAGGAGGGGTGGACGCCATTGTCGCCCAGGGATACGAGGCGGGTGGGCATCGCGGCACATTCACTGGCGACCCTGCTATCGGCACAGCCGGCACTATGGCACTCGTACCGCAGATTGTTGATGCCGTGCGGGTGCCTGTAATTGCCGCTGGCGGTATCTTCGACGGTCGCGGCATTGCTGCCAGCTTTGCACTTGGTGCATCTGGTGTGCAGATCGGCACGGCTTTCCTGGCCTGTCCTGAAGCCAATGTGCAGCCAGTCTATCGCGCAGCATTGCGCTCGGCCAACGACGAGAGCACGTCGGTGACTCGCTGCTTCACTGGCCGCCCAGCGCGCGTGGTGCGCAACCGGTTTGTGATGGAAATGGCTGGTGAGGAAGATGCAGCGTTGGCGTTTCCGCTGCAGGCGAGTCTGGTCATGCCGCTTTCGATGGCAAAGGATGAAAGCAAGCGGGCTGACTTCTTGCCCACTTGGGCCGGGCAGGGCGTTGCGAAGCTGCGGGAGATGCCGGCCGCCGCCCTTGTGGAGAAACTCGTCACGGAAGCAAACGGCATAGATCGGGCCTATAGGGGAGTAGGGGAGTAGGGGAGTAGGGGAGTAGGGGAGTAGGGGAGTAGGGGAGTAGGGGAGTAGGGGAGTAGGGCGCATGTGTTCCGCAGTGCAATCTGCACCTCTCACATACTACCTTACTCCCCTATTCCCCTACTCCCTTACTGGTCTCAAATGCCTTCGCCGGCAAGCTCCTCGGAAAGTGCGGCGACCTGGTCCTGGGCGCTGCGCATCATTGGGTAGATGCCGAGCACGCGCTGCCAGGCCTCAAGTGCCGACTGCTTGTGGCCGGTTTCGGCCATGATCTGAGCCAGGCCCGAAAGCGCGCCGAAATGGCGTGGTTCGAGCTGCAGGGTGCGGTCGATGTCCGCCATCGACTTCCCGTAGTTCTTCATCACGAAATGAACAGTGGCGCGCCGGTTCCAGCCTTCCGCATAGGTCGGCTGCAAAGTCACCACCTGATCGAGGAAATCGAGTGCAACATCGAATTTCTGGTTTTCGATCGCCTTCTGCGACCATTGCATCATCAGGTCGATAGAGGCGCTGCCCGACTGGGACCACTCGCTGCCGATCCGTCCGGCGATGCGCTCGGCCGCCTTTTCGTTGCGTTCGCGCTTGAGATCGGCAAACAGCTGATCGAGCCGCGCCTGTTTCGTCTTGACGACCGGAGGTGCTGTCGGCGGAGTTGTGGTCGGATCTTCAGCCCACGCCGGCAGCGAGACAGCGCCGGAAACGAGGAAAGCCGTGAAAAATGCAAAAAGAATCCGCATCGCGGGAATCTAGCCCCCGACGCCGGATCGTCAAACTGAATTTAGCGTGAGAGTCGTATCATGCGAACGGAGGCGCGCAGCCTCCGTCGAAAACTCAACCCTGGCGCGCCTTGTAGCGCGGCGCGGTCTTGTTGATGATGTAGATGCGGCCCTTGCGACGAACCAGCTGGTTGTCGCGGTGACGCGCCTTCAACGCCTTAAGCGAATTCTTGATTTTCATGGTCTTGCCCGTCGGTCTGGGCCCGGTCACGGGCCGAATTATTAAGGCGCGCCCACAGACGCGCCTTTGAACTGTGCGTGGCTCATAGACGAGGAGCGTTGCCCGTGTCAACCGCAAGCGCGTTGCCTAAACGATACGGACCGTTTCGTATCATCAAATATCCGCCACTGGCGTCTTGCGGCGTTGCGCAGGGTTGAGACGGCTGGAATGATGCGGTTGCGAATTGGAGATCGTCATGCGCCGAATTCTTGTGTCCGCCTGTCTTGTCGTCCTCGCGGCAGGTTCTGTTGCCTATGCGCAGGAATGCGACCGCAACGACGACAGCCAGCAGATGATGAACATCTGCGCCGACGCGGACTACAAATCCGCCGACGCCAAGCTCAACAAGGCCTACCGGGATCTCATCGGCGGAAGTGACGCAAAAGCCAGGAAGCTGTTGCAGACGGCGCAGCGCGCCTGGATCGCTTTTCGCGACGCGGAATGCAGCTATTCCGCCGCGGACAGCGAAGGCGGCTCGATCTATCCGATGCTGATATCGGAATGCCTGACGCGGCTGACCGACGATCGCACCAAACAGCTCACCGCCGATTCGACCTGCGCGGAAGGCGATGTGAGCTGCGCCAGCCCCGACGAGGACGAGAGCGGCGAAATCCAGTAAGCGTAGGTTCTAACTTTGTGTTTGAGCATGATCTTTTCCGAAAACCGGATTCCACTTTTCGCTAGCGCGGACCTTCGGTTCGGGATCATGCTCTAGCTGCGGCGGCTCACGCGCGTAAAATGGCCCATCTTGCGGCCGGGCCGCGCCTCGGCCTTGCCATAGAGGTGCAGCATCAGATCGGGCTCGGCGAGCAGATCAGGAACGCGCCTGACATCGTCGCCGATCAGGTTTTCCATGACGCAGTCGAACTGCCGGGCGGGACTTCCCAGCGGCAGGCCGGCGACGGCTCGAATATGCTGTTCGAATTGCGAGATGGTGCAGGCGGCCTCCGTCCAGTGGCCGGAATTATGGACGCGCGGCGCGATCTCGTTGGCCAGCGGCGAACCGTCGGCGAGGACAAAGAATTCGACGCCGATGACACCGACATAGTCGAGCGCCGCGAGTATCTCGGCCGCCGCCGCTTGAGCCGCAGCCGCCGTCTCGGACTTCACCCCGGCCGGCAGCGTCGAGCTGTGCAGAATACCGTTGCGATGGACATTCCAGGCCGGATCGTAGGCGGCGAGCGAACCGTCGATGCCGCGGGCGGCGATCACCGAAATCTCGCGCTCGAAGGTGACGAAGGATTCCAGGATCAACGGCACGGTGCCCATCGCCTCGCAAGTGCCGGCAAAGCCGCCTGTTTCCATGTTGCGGAAGACACGCTGGCCCTTGCCGTCATAGCCCATGCGGCGCGTCTTCAATATGCCGCTGCCGTTGAACTGTTTCAGCGCAGCCGTCAGTTCCTCGTCATTGTCGACGGGGCTGAAATCCGCGGTCGGTATGCCGATGCCGTTGAGGAATTTCTTTTCCGCCAGCCGGTCCTGCGCCACTTCCAGTGCGCGTGCCGGCGGATAGACCGGCACCGTAGAGGCAAGTGCCGCGGCGGCCGCGACCGGTACGTTCTCGAATTCATAAGTAACGACGGCACTGGCCGCAGCCAGCTCGCTAAGCGCGGCCGCGTCGTCATAGGCGGCGACGATCTGCCGGTTGGCGACCTGTGCCGCCGGGCAATCCGGCTGCGGCTCCAGCACGACGATGCGGTAGCCGAGGCGGGCCGCGGCCATCGCCAGCATGCGGCCAAGCTGGCCGCCGCCGATGATACCGATGCTCGATCCCGCCGGCAGGCTCACGGCGCGTCCGTGGGCTCGGCGGCCACCTTGGCGGTCTGCGCGGCGCGCCAGCTATCCAGCCGGGCGGCGAGCTTTTCGTCGCTCAGCGCCAGCACCGCGGCGGCCAGAAGGGCAGCGTTGGCAGCGCCGGCCTTGCCGATGGCCAAAGTGCCGACCGGAATGCCGGCCGGCATCTGCACGATCGAAAGCAGCGAATCCTGGCCGGACAGCGTCTTCGATTCCACCGGCACGCCGAACACCGGTAGCGGCGTCATCGCCGCCGTCATGCCGGGCAGATGCGCCGCACCGCCGGCACCGGCGATGATCACCTTGTAGCCGGCCGCCTTGGCGCCCTTGGCGAAGTCATAGAGCCGGTCGGGCGTGCGGTGGGCCGAGACGATCAGCCGCTTGTGCGGAATGCCCAGCGCCTCCAGCGTCTCGGCGGCATGGCGCATCGTCGCCCAGTCGGACTGGCTGCCCATAATGATGGCGACGTCGGCGCGATGATCGTCCAAGCTTCTGCTCCCCGGCGGCAAAGGCGCGCATTAGCGGAAATCGAGGGGAGCCGCAAGGATGGCCGCAAACGGCAAAGCGGCTTGTGACGTTTCTGTCGCTCCGCAAATGGATAGGGGCGGTCTGTCATGGGGCGGCCGCTGCTCGGAAGCGGTTGACGAAGTCGTCGAGTTCAGGCCGTTCGGTATCGGAAATCGCCCAGTACGAAAAGGCACTGTCGCTCCAGTGGACCAGCGAGAAGCCACCGGCAGAAAGATCGACCGGTCCGGCTGTCGAGCCGGTTTCCTCGGGCGCGGCGACGAGAGTGATCAAGTGCTCGCGGTGCCGGTAGACCAGTGCCGGCACTGGCTGGCCGGCGATCACCTCGACCCGGCCACCGAGCAATGCGAAGCCGTCATTGGCAAGGTCAGGTGCCGGCGGCGACAGGCCGACCCTGCCATCGAGCCAAGGTTTGACCGTATGCCGGTCCGATGACACGACGTCCACCGGGCTGGCGGCCAGCAGGCTGCGGCGGTGGCCGCTGGCGACCGCGGCAGCAAAGCTGTCGGGGGCCCTGCTCAGCATCATCCATTGCGTCGCGCCGCTGGCCAGCACGGCGGTGACGATGATCGACGCCGCCAGCGCGCGCCAGTCGAACGCGCCAAATCGGTGCATCGCTCGGTGCGCCGGCAGCACTCGAGCGGCGGGCGCCGGCGCCGGCAGCACTTTCTCCGTACCGGCTGTCCCGATTGCAGCGATGCGAGCCTTGAAATCCTCACGGACATCGAGCCTCGGCAGCCCGCGGACGACCGTCTGCAGCGCAGCGATGCGGGCATGCTCGGCGGCGAGCGCCGGATCGGCCGCGATGCGTCGCTCGACAGCCAATGCTGCTGCTGCGTCGAGCTCGCCATCGACCAAGGCATGGATCATCAGTTCCACGCCCGCCGGGTCATCGGGCAGTCCATCGTTGTGCGCGCTCATGGCGCCCTCCCAAGTTGGGATATCAGCAGACCGCGCGCCCTCGCCAGCCGCGACATCACCGTGCCTAGCGGCACGCCAAGCAGCGTCGCGATCTCGCGATAGCTGAGGCCGTTGATGTCGCGTAGCACCACAGTCTCGCGAAATTGGTGCGGCAGCGCGGCGATCGCCGCTTCGAGTGCGGCCGTGTCGGCCTTGGCGATCAGGCTTGCCTCAGGACTAGCCGTATCTGGCAGGACGGCGCCATATGCAGCCGTCATGTCATCGAGGTCGCTCAGGTCGCCGACGGCGACGATACTGCGCGGCCGGTTGCGCGCCAGCCAGGAGTAAGAGGCGTTGCGCACGATCGCCAGCAGCCAGGCGCGCGCATTGCCGCCGGCATAGCCGGCGATGCCCGCATGCGCCTTCAAACAGGCCTCCTGCACCACATCCTCCGCGTCGGCGGCGTTGCCGGTCAGCCAGCGGGCAAGCGCAAGCGCATCCGCGAGATGGGGCAGAACCACCTCGCGAAAGCGCTCGGTCGCGGCCTCTTGGTTCAACACCGTCGCATCGCCCGGCATCCCGGGCAGAACCTTCCGAAAATCCTCACGGAGCGACGGTGATCCTGCCCTGCATGTGCGGGTGAAGCCCGCAGAAATAGGCATAGTCGCCCACTTTGGTGAAGGTGAAGGCATATGTGTCACCGGTGTCAAGCGCCTTGGAGCGAAACGAGACATCGTTGGCGACCACCAGATGCGGGATGTCGTCGTCATTCTCGAAGGTCACGGTAGTGCCCTGCTTTACCGTCAGCACCGCCGGTGTGAAGGCAAAGTTCTCGATCTTGACCATTGGCAGGTCTGCTGCGTTCAGTGGCATGGCAACCATTATCAGGATCGCCGCCAAACCGAACGTGACAGGGGATACGACCAAGACGCGGGATGGGGAGCGGATCATCGCATTTCCCCTCAGGCCAGCGTGCTGTCGATGATGGCGAGGTCCTGCCCGCCTTGCTTGACTGTCACGCTGCTTGTGCCGAGCAGGCTGCGCAACTGGCCGGCAGGTACCGTCATCGGCCCGGGTGAGGCTGCGGTGCCCGGCGCCGGTTGCGGGAAAGCGGTCGAGCGCGCGGTATGAAAGGTAACGTTGCCTTCGACCTTCTGCATGATCTGGTGGATATGGCCGTTGAGTACGGTGACAGAGCCGAACCGCTTGAGCAGGGCCAAGGCCTGCGCCGCGTCGTCGGTGCCCCAGCCCCATTCGGGATAAACAGCCCATAGCGGGATGTGGGCAAAGACGACGATTGGCGTCGAGGCGGTGACCGCCTTCAGATCATCGGCCAACCATGCCAACTGGTCGGCGCCGAGATTGCCCAGCCCGCCAGCCTTCAGGTTGACGACGTTGACCAGGCCGATGAAATGGACGCCGTTCTGGTCGAACGAATACCAGCCAGCGCCCTTGGTGCCCTTGCCGTAGCGGTCGAGATAGGCCTGGCCATTGCCGTCATCGATCAGGTCGTGCTCACCGGGCACATAATGCACGTCGAAGCCTGCGCCGCCGATGATCTGGGCAGCGTTGTCGAACTGCGCGGCTTTCGACAAATGGGTGATGTCGCCGGTGTGGATCATGAAAGCGGGCTTTTGCGGCAACGCCTGGATCTTGCCGATGGCCTCCTTCAGCGTGTCGATGGCGTGCGGGTTGGCAGCCTTGTCGAAGCCGATGTGGCTGTCGGAGATCTGGAGGAAAGTGAAGCCGGTGGCCAAGGCCTCGGCGGCTTGCGACGCACCGAGCAGGCTGAGCGAAACCGGCACGCCGGCCGAAATTGTCCACAGCACTCCCGTGCCGGCCCAGATCATGCATTCCAGTGCATGACGGCGGCTGATGCCGTCAGCTTCATTGTCGTGGTGGTGGGTCATACCGGTCTCCTGCACGCCGGAAATGGCGTCTGTTTGGGAGACCAATGGGCGGGGTGGTTTATTCCGCCCGAAGACTAAAAGTTCATTCACACTGCCGTGATGGCGCACTGGCCCGATGCGAAGCCGGCGCTGGAAGGCACTGGCTCGACCACGCTCTGGCGATGTCTAGTCCGGCCAGCGCAGCGCTCCGGCGGACTGCTTGCGAGCGGGTTTCATCGCATCCGCGGGCCGATCGGCAGCACTCAACACCGCTCGCAGGCGTTCGGCAACGATCTCCGCCTCGCCGGGATGGAGATTGCACGGATCAAGGAAGAAGTGACCGCGCTCGACCTCGTGGTTGCGCACGATCACGGGCGGCGAACCCGCCGCAAGCGCCGAGGCGAGGCCGGCGGCGGTGAAGCGGCTTTCCGGCGCAACAAACACCTGCAGGCGGTCGAGAGGATTTCCGGTCGGATCTGGAATGATACGTGCCTCGATGCCAGGCAGGCCCTGCAATGCGGTTTGCCACAGATGCAGTGCGGCGTCTTCCCGCTGGCGAATGCCGGCATGGTCGCGCCGCTCCCAGGCTTCCAGGGCCGCCATAGTGCCGGCAATGCTCTCCTTGCCGACCTTCATGGCGCGCGCAACGCCCCGGTTCTGAAGATAGGCGGCCCGTACCAGATCCTTGCGGCCGGCAACGATGCCGCTTGTCGGCCCTGAGAGAAATTTGTGCCCGCTGTAGACAACAATGTCGGCGCCGCGCGCCAGAAAGCCACGCAAATCGTATTCCGAGGCGGCGTCGACGATCACCGGCACGCCCTTGGCGTGGCAAATCTCGCAGAACTCCTCAAGCGAGAGCATGCCGTATTGCACGGTGTGGTGCGCAACGACGTAGAGGGCTGCCGCCGTCCGGTCCCGGATCGCCTCGGCAACATGATAATCCTGGGTGACGCTGACCGTGCCGGCAGGCACTGCCTTGGCTCCGGCAAGCCGGATCGACTGGTCGATCGGCGCGCCATAATTGACGATGTGACCAAGCTGAACGATGACCTCCGATTTGAGGCCCTCGGTGTCGTCCGGCAGCCGCTCGATCGCAAGAAGGCTGGTCCCGGTCATCGCGCCGGCAATCGCCATTGTTATGCCGCTGGCGCAGCATGCGGTGATGAAGCCGGCCTCGCCGCCGGTAAGGCGTGCAATCACCCTACTTGCGGCGCGCTGCAGATCGTCCATCTCGACCCATTGCGAGGCCATTTCCGACATTGCGGCAATCGCTTCTGGCACGATGATCGAAGCACCGAGTGCCGTCATCGTGCCGGAGACATTGATGATTGGGCGAAGGCCAAGCCGTTCGCGGATTGTCGTGTTGGAACGGTCAGCGGCATAGGTCGTCATCTCTGTAGATCCTGTTTAAGATTTCAGGCGGCGATCTCGACGACCGCCTCGATTTCAACTGTGATGTTGCCCGGCAGCGAGCCGACACCGATCGCGGAACGGGCATGTCCGCCAAGCGTATCAAAGACGGCCGCGAAAAGATCGGAACAGCCGTTCACCACCTTGGGGTGCTCGCCGAATGTCGGCGTCGCATTGACAAAGCCAAGCAGCTTGACGACGCGCACGATGCGGCCGAGGTCGCCGGCCGCCGCATGCATGACGGCGAGCAGGTTCAGGCCGGTCAGACGCGCATGCCCGTAAGCCTCTTCAACGCTGACATCCTCTCCGACCTTGCCGGTGCAGAGCGCGCCATCGGCGCGCAACGGCCCCTGGCCGGAGAGGAAGATCAGCCGTCCGCTCTCGGCATAGGTGACGAAGTTGGCGATGGGCTTCGGCGGCTCGGGCAGTGTCAGGCCCAATTCCGCGAGCCGGATGTAAGGCGTCATAAAAGCTCCTTGCGACAGCTTTCGCCGTCCGATGTCAAAAATGCGAGGCGCGAAACCGCGCCAGGAAACTGCGAAGGCGTTCATTGTCGAACCCCGCCGCCAGAATCTCGGCGGGTGGTCCGACGGCACTGACGCCGCCATCCGCCATGAAAACGATGCGGCTCGATGCGTCGCGCGCAAAAGCCATTTCATGCGTGACCATCAGCATCGTCATGCCGTCTTCGGCGAGGCTGCGCACGACCTCGAGCACCTCGCCAACCAGTTCGGGGTCGAGCGCCGAGGTTATCTCGTCGAGAAGCAATATCTTCGGCTCCATCGCCACGGCGCGGGCGATGCCGACGCGCTGCTGCTGGCCGCCGGAAAGCTCGGCCGGCAGACTGTCGGCTTTGTGGGCGAGGCCTACGCGGCCGAGCCAGTGCTCGGCAATGGTGCGGGCCTCGGCATTGCTCTTGCCGCGCACCTTGCGCAGGCCAAGCATGATGTTGCCGGCCGCAGTCAAATGCGGAAACAGATTGAAGCTCTGGAACACCATTCCGGTCTCGGCTCGCATCGCCGCCAGGTCGCGCTCGCTGCGTCGCTGGCGTGTTCCCGTCCCGCGATAGCCGACTTCTTTGCCGTCGATACGGATCGAGCCGCTGTCGTAGCTCTCCAGGAAGTTGACGCAGCGCAGTAGCGTGGTCTTGCCGCTGCCGGAGGGGCCGATGATAGTCACGACCTCGCCGCGTGTCACTTGCAGGCTGACGGAGCGCAGGACCTCGACGGATCCAAAGGCTTTGGAAACCTCGGTGACATCGAGAAGTGCCGGATTCTGGTGCGAGGCGTTGGACATCGTGCTATTCCCGGATGAAGGAGAAACGCCGCTCCAGGCGCCGGCTGGCCAAGGAGAGGGCGTAGTTGACGGCGAAGTAGACGAGCGCACCGAGAATGTAGAGTGGCATCGCCTCATAGGTGCGGCCGATGACCTGGTTGATTGCCTGCATGAGGTCGGTGATGCCGAGCAGCGAGACCAGCGCGCTGCCCTTCACCGCGTCGGTGACGCCATTGATCCAGGGTGGCAGGAAGCGCCTGAACGCCTGCGGAAAAATGACGTAGGCCAGCCGCTGGCGAAAGGTCAGTCCGATCGCCATCGCCGCCTCGGACTGACCCTTGGGAATCGAGCCGACGGCGCCCCTGAGATACTCGACGACTTGCGCGGTCTTGAAGAGGGTGAGGGCGAACACGGCCGCCCAAAAGGATTCCAGATGCAGCCCCACCGCGGGCAGGCCGTAATAGACGAAGAAGATCAGCACCAGGATCGGAATGCCGCGTATGGTGTCGCTGAAGATGCGCACTGCCCAGTGCAGCGGAAAAGGACCATAGACAAGGCCGACGCCCATCAGCACGCCGGCGATGAGCGATAACACCACGACCAGCAGCGACACCCACAAGGTTACGGCAAAGCCTTCGGCGAGGAACGGCAAGGCGTAGATGATCTGGCTCAGCATGTCAGCGCGCCGCCTTGAACCGGCGCTCGACGAGCCGCAGCGCGAAAAGCAGCGTGTAGCCGGTCAACAGGTACATTGCCGTCACCACCAGATAGACTTCGACAATGCGGAACGTGTTGAAGTTGATCCACTGGGCGCCATAGGTGAGTTCGGGTACCGAGATGACCGACGCCACGGACGTATCCTTGAAGAGCGATATGAATGTGTTGGAAAGCGCCGGCAGGGTTATGCGCAGCATCGTCGGCAGGCGCACATCGAGCAGCCTTTGCCATGGCGTCAGGCCGATTGCCTTGCCGGCGTCGAGCTGACCGCGCGGCACCGCCTCGAGCCCCGAGCGAAACACCTCGACCAGGTAGGCGCCGCTGTAGAGCGACAGCGTGGCAATGAATGAGGTTTGCGTGCTGTAGGCAATGTCGACCACCGTCGGCAAGCCGTAGAAGACCAGATAGACGAGCAGGATCAGCGGCACGTTGCGGATGAACTCGACATACCCCGCGATGATGGTCCGCACCGCACGTCCGGCCGACACGTACCAGACCGCCAGAACGAGCCCGATGACGATGCCGATCGCGATCGAGATGACGGCCAGTTCGAGGCTTAGCAGCAGTCCGCCCCAGAGCTTGTCGAAATGCCGCCAGATAAGGTTGAAGTTGAGAGTATAACCCATGCGTCCTCGTCATGGAGGGCTGTGATGAGAGAAGGCGGAAGGACGTTGTCCTTCCGCCTGCTTGCATCAAATGACCGGGAAACCGGGATGGCGCGCCGGCGGCTCCTGTCCGAAATAATCCTTGAACGCAGCATCGTAGAGTGCCGTTTCATGGCCGAACATGGCGATGGTGAAGGTCTGGTTGACGAAGGTCAGCCAGTCGAGGTCGCCCTGCCGCAGCGCGGCACCATAAAGCATCGAGAACCAGCTCTTGCCGGCATCGAAGTACTTATCCGGATTGCGCGAGGCGAGCCAGCGCACCGTTGACAGATCGACCGCGGCGGCGTCGACGCGCTTCGATTCCAAGGCCTGCAGCACGTTGGCCTGCGTGTCTATCTGCATCACCTGCGACTCCGGCAGGACGATATGCACGTTAGCCTCGGCATCGACATTTTGCAGGATGGAAATCCGCGTCGCCGAACCGCCGGCAAGCAGCTTGTCGAAGGTCTTGTTTTCGGCGTTCGGAAGGGTCAGCAAGGCGATGCCTTCGACGTAGTAGGGTCGGGAGAAGTGGATCAGCTGCGAGCGCTGGGCGGTCATGGTCATGAACTGGATGGTGATGTCGACCTTGTTGGTGGTCACGTTCGGAATGCGCTGAGCCGGATCCTGCATGACGAATTCCACTTTGGTCGGATCGTCGAAAAGCCCCTTGGCGAGAATGCGACCCATGGTGATGTCCATGCCCACCAGTTCGCCGGCGTCGTTCTCGAAATGCCAGGGCGCATTGGTACTGCCGGTGCCGACGATCACCTTGCCGCGCTCGAGGACGGTGCGCAGCAGGCTGTCCGGCGCTGCCTGGGCCGCCGCTTTCTGAACGTCGACCGCGGCAGCGGCGCTCATCACTCCGGCCGTTGCAAGCCCGGCCATTCCCAGTTTCAGAAATTCACGCCTTTTGGATGTGTCGTTCACGGCGACCTCCTTTCGTGTTGAGTTCCCCTTTGGACCAGCAGTACAGGCATCGGTTGCAACTGACGTCATTGTCCCTTACAAGAGACGCCTGTACTCTGTACAAGACAGATTAACATCAGGGATCGATAATGCAAGATGGCAATGCCTTGGCCGCTCGACCGGACGTCGGTCTGGACGAAGACAAGAACTCGAGCTCTCGGGAGAAGGGTCTCAACCGGGTTCTCCAGATTTTGGAGTTTCTCCACACGACCCAGCGTGCGATCGGCATCGGCGACCTTGCCAAGGGGGTAAACGCGCCGCGGTCGACGACCTATACGCTGGTGCGCTCGCTGGTCGACGCAGGCCTGCTGGAAATGGCCGGAGACGGCAATCGGGTCTATTTCGGAAAGAAGCTCTATCTCTACGGAATGGACTATGTGCGGGGCAACGACCTGCTCAGGCGAGGGCGCCAGGAAGTCGACCATCTGTCACGCGAGACCGGCGAGACCTCGGAGTTGTGCATGCTGCAAAGCGGCCGCTACACCATCGTCCATTCAAGCCCGGGAACGAGGCCATTCCGGATCAGCTCGGCGACGGGTCTGCAAATACCGCTCCCCTGGACAGCTTCCGGGCGGCTGCTCCTCGCCGGCTTCGACAGGGCGGCGATCGAGGATATGGTCTCGGAAGACGATCTCGTGCTGCCGGACGGCCGCAGATTGCAGCTCGACGATTTCATAGACGACATCGCCGTCGCCAAGTCGGCCGGCTACTGCGTCACCTCCGGCCTTGTCGATGCCTACACGAAATGCCTGGCCGCGCCGGTCTTTTCAGCGCCGGGCAGGGTCGAGGCGACGATGTGCCTGGTGGTTCCCATCGATACCTCGACCGAAAAGACCGATGACCTGATAGAGCTGTTGCTCGAGCGCGCCGCGCGGCTTTCGATCGCGGCATAGGCCGCCTTTCCAGCAGGCCAGCGCCGGCGTCCGTTCAAGCGATAATGTCTGGAATGATCTTGTCTTCCAGCGCCATCAGCCTGTCCTTAAGGAAGAGCTTCTTTTTCTTCATGCGCTGGATCTGCAGCGGGTCGCAATTCATGGCGATCATCGCATTGATGGCGGCGTCGAAATCGGCGTGTTCCTGCTTCAGCCGGGAATATTCGAGGCGGATATCTGCCTGTTCCTGATCGGACATTTTTACCGTCTGCACGTCTGCGGCGCCCAAACTATGGGCCTGATTGGGCGGGACCGGGTCTTCTTGCACCGGCGCGCAGCCCATATCACATTTCATATTGGCGTGGAATGCTACCACGCAGCATTCGACATCGGTGCGCGATGGTGGCACACTGTCATTATGCCGTCACAGAAGCGAGCCTGCGGTGGACGTGCCATGACGGCTGCAATCCGAGGAAACCATGAAAGGGAGAACCAATCATGTCTCTTGCATCCCATCTTGATGAGCTGCAGCGGAAACACGGCGACATCGAACGGGAAATCGACGATGCGATGACCCATCCGTCGGTAGACGACCTCGAAATCGTGAATCTCAAGCGGCGCAAGCTGGCGCTCAAGGACGAGATTGAAAAACTGAAGGCGAAACCGACGACCCACTGAAGCCCTTCCAGGACTAGAACCGCCGCCCGGCGCGTGATTTCTTTCCGGTGGCATGTCTCTATGCTGCCGGAAACGCCTATGGATTCGCGGCAAGCTGCCGTCTTGTTATTTCCGATTTGCTAGGCCTGCGCGCCAGTCGCCATTGACAAGCCATCTTTGCTCCTCCACCTCATGCCCGGACCTTCAAGATTAAAGGCAGCCGGCATGACCGGATATTTTTCCTCACCCTTCCCGCGCCGCAGGTCGGTCGGTGTCGATGTCGGCGGCGTGATGGTCGGCGGCGGCGCCCCAGTCGTCGTCCAGTCGATGACCAACACCGACACGGCCGATATCGACCAGACGGTCGCGCAGGTGGCGGCGCTGCATCGCGCCGGCTCCGAGATCGTGCGCATAACGGTCGACCGCGACGAAAGCGCTGCCGCTGTGCCGGCCATCCGCGAGCGACTGGAGCGGCTCGGCATCAACGTGCCGCTGGTCGGCGATTTCCATTATATCGGCCACAAGCTCCTGGCCGATCATCCGGCCTGCGCCGCGGCCTTGGCCAAGTACCGCATCAACCCCGGCAATGTCGGTTTCAAGGACAAGAAGGACCGGCAGTTCGCGGCAATCGTCGAGATGGCGATCCGATACGACAAGCCGGTGCGCATCGGCGTCAACTGGGGTTCGCTCGACCAGGAGCTGCTGACCCGGCTGATGGATGACAACCAGGCCCAAGGCTTTCCGCTGACCGCGCAGGAAGTGACGCGCGAGGCAATCGTGCAATCGGCGATCCTGTCGGCCGAAATGGCCGAAGAGATTGGCCTTGCCCGCGAGAAAATCATCCTGTCGGCCAAGGTCAGCGGCGTGCAGGATCTGATCGCCGTCTACACCGAGCTTGCCACCCGTTCCGACCATGCGCTGCACCTCGGCCTGACGGAGGCGGGCATGGGCTCGAAAGGCATTGTCGCCTCGTCCGCGGCCATGGGCATCCTGCTCCAGCAAGGCATCGGCGACACAATCCGCATCTCGCTGACGCCGGAGCCGAACGGCGACCGCACGCGCGAGGTGCAGGTGTCGCAGGAGCTGTTGCAGACCATGGGCTTCCGGCAGTTCGTGCCGATCGTCGCCGCCTGCCCGGGCTGCGGCCGCACGACCTCGACCGTGTTCCAGGAGCTTGCCCAGAACATCCAGGCCGACCTGCGCAAGAACATGCCGGTGTGGCGCGAACAATATCCCGGCGTCGAGAACCTCAAGGTCGCGGTGATGGGTTGCATCGTCAACGGTCCGGGCGAATCCAAACATGCCGATATCGGCATTTCGCTGCCCGGCACCGGCGAGATGCCGACCGCCCCGGTATTCGTCGACGGCAAGAAGGCGGCGACGCTGCGCGGCTCATCGATTGCCGCGGATTTCGAGAAAATGGTCGCCGACTATATCGAACGGCGGTTCGGGCAGCACGACAAAGCCGCGGCGGAGTAGTTGAATGCGGCGTTTGCTCGGCGCGGCGCTGGTTCTCATTTGCGGGCTGATCTGGGCGACAGCCGTTCAGGCCGATCCACCACGGCCCGCCAAAAAGAAGCTGATCGACCAGGTTTGCAACCTGATCGAGGCCCATGCCGACCGGAACGGGCTGCCCAGGGATTTCTTTGCCCGGCTGATCTGGAAGGAAAGCCGTTTCGATCCCAATGCGGTCAGCCCGGTCGGCGCCGAAGGCATTGCCCAGTTCATGCCGGGCACCGCCAGGATACGCGGCCTCACCAATTCGTTCGATATCGAGCAAGCGATCCCGGCCTCGGCAAAATATCTCGCCGAACTGAAGACCGGCTTCGGCAATCTGGGCCTCGCCGCAGCCGCCTACAACGCCGGCGAGACCCGGGTGTCGCGCTGGCTGAATTCCGGCGGCTTCTTGCCGATGGAGACCGAAAGCTACGTTCTGGACGTCATGGGCGAGCCGGCCGACAACTTCACCAATACCGCCTACGCCGGCGTCATCCGGCCGCTCGACAAGAAGGCGAGTTTCGCTGCTGCTTGCCGTGAGCTGCCGGTGATCATGTCCAGAACCGTGCCGATGTCGTCGATCAACATCAAGCCGTGGGGCGTGCAGGTGGCCGGCAATTTCCGCCGCGCCGCGGCGCTCAATCAGTGGAGCAACGTGAAGCGCCGGTTTCCAGCCTTGCTCAGCGGTCGCGATCCGGTGGTCAGCCGGGTGCGCACACCGATCGGCAGGCGCGGCATCTATGCGGTGCGGATCGGCGCCGACACCAAAGCCAAGGCCGACGATATTTGCCAGAAACTGCACAGCGTGGGCGGCGCATGCATCGTGGTGCGCAATCGGTAAGCCATATGTCGGTGCGTTTCGCGCCATCGCTGCCATCTTGTTCCCCGTGGGCACTTCGTCCTCGATACGTGAATCATATTTTCGGTGAACCGTCAGGCAGGTCTTGCATCGTTGTCGATGCGGGGTAAGGTCCCCGCGATTTTTCGCGAAAGGGATCAGCATGGCCGGCTTCAAGACACTGGACGACATCGGCGATATCAGCGGCAAGCGTGTGCTGGTGCGTGTCGACCTCAACGTTCCCGTCACCGAGGACAAGGTCACCGACGCCACCCGCATCGAGCGCATTGCGCCGACCATCGCCGAGCTCTCCGGCAAGGGCGCCAAGGTCATTCTGCTTGCCCATTTCGGCCGGCCCAAGGATGGACCGGCGCCGGAATTCTCGCTCGAGCCGATCGCCAACGCGACGGCGGACGTGCTCGGCCGTCCGGTTGGCTTTGCCTCCGACTGCATCGGTGACAAGGCGGCAAATGCCGTTGCTGCCATGAATAACGGCGACGTGCTGCTGCTCGAGAACACCCGCTTCTACAAAGCTGAGGAGAAGAACGACCCGACCTTCACCGAAAAGCTCGCCGCCAACGGCGACATCTTCGTCAACGACGCCTTCTCGGCTGCGCACCGCGCCCATTCGTCCACGGAAGGCCTGGCGAATGTGCTGCCGGCGTTCGCCGGGCGCACCATGCAGGCCGAGCTCGATGCGCTGGAAAAGGGTCTCGGCAATCCTGTCCGTCCGGTTGTCGCCATCGTCGGCGGGGCCAAGGTCTCGACCAAGATCGACCTGTTGATGAACCTGGTGAAGAAGGTCGACGCGCTGGTCATCGGCGGCGGCATGGCCAATACGTTTCTAGCGGCGCGCGGCACCGACGTCGGGAAATCCTTGTGCGAGCATGATCTCGCGACCACCGCCAAGCAGATCATGATCGAGGCAGCCGAGGCCGGCTGCGCCATCATCCTGCCCGCCGACGGCGTTGTCGCCAGGGAGTTCAGGGCCGGCGCCGCCAACGAGACCGTCGCCATAGCAGACGTGCCGGCCGACGGCATGATCCTCGACGTCGGCGCAAAGACCGTGAAAACCATTGCCGAATGGATCGACCGTGCCGCGACGCTGGTCTGGAACGGGCCGCTCGGCGCCTTCGAGATCGAGCCATTCGACCACGCAACGGTGGCGACGGCCAGGCA
Source organism: Mesorhizobium sp. M0019 (assembly GCF_040323975.1). Taxonomy (NCBI): domain Bacteria; kingdom Pseudomonadati; phylum Pseudomonadota; class Alphaproteobacteria; order Hyphomicrobiales; family Phyllobacteriaceae; genus Mesorhizobium; species Mesorhizobium sp. M0019. The sequence continues at coordinate 293,151 of NZ_JAMYVK010000001.1, forward strand.
CGCGGCAGCGCGCACCAGGGCCGGCAGACTGATCTCGGTCGCCGGCGGCGGCGATACGGTGGCGGCGCTCAACCATGCCGGCGTCAGCGATGATTTCACTTATGTCTCGACGGCCGGCGGCGCTTTCCTCGAATGGATGGAAGGCAAGCCCTTGCCCGGCGTCGACGTTTTGAAGCGCTGAGCGCGGCCGCAAGAGCAGCGCGAAGGAGTGCGCCCGCGACTTTCAATCGATTCGCGATTGTTTGACGAAATGGTTCGACTTGAACCTGCGTTGCTCTGGTGGTCTGCTGGGCGCGGATCAATTCTTTCAGGAGAAGCAAAAATGAGCGAACGTCTCGAGGACATTGCCGCCGCGATGGTGGCCGATGGCAAGGGCCTGCTGGCCGCCGACGAAAGCTCCGGCACCATCAAGAAGCGCTTCGATGTCATCGGCGTCGAGTCGACCGCCGACAGCCGCCGCGACTATCGCGAGATGATGTTCCGCGCCAGCGAGGCAATGACCAAATACATTTCCGGCGTCATCCTCTATGACGAGACCATTCACCAGAAGGCCGCCGACGGCACACCGCTGGTCGATATCATCAAGGCATCAGGCGCTATCCCCGGCATCAAGGTCGACGCCGGCGCCAAGCCGCTGGCCGGCTTTCCCGGCGACACCATCACCGAGGGCCTGGACGGCCTGCGCGAACGCCTTGCCGACTATTACAAGCTCGGCGCCCGCTTTGCCAAATGGCGCGCGGTGATCGACATCGATGTTGCCAAGGGCGTGCCTTCCGCCACCTCGATCGGCTCGAACGCCCATGCGCTCGCCCGTTACGCCGCGCTTTGCCAGGAGGCCGGCATCGTGCCGATCGTCGAGCCGGAGGTGCTGATGGACGGCGCCCACGACATCGACACCTGCTACGAGATCAGCAAGGCGACACTGACAAAGTTGTACACCGAGCTCTATGCGGCCCGCGTCGTGCTCGAAGGCACCATCCTGAAGCCGAACATGATCCTCGCCGGCAAGAAATCAGGCAAGGTCAGCAGTCCCGACGAAGTCGCCGAAAAGACGATAAAACTGTTCCGCGAGACGGTACCGGCCGCGATCGGAGGCATTGCCTTCCTGTCAGGCGGACAATCGGACGAGCAAGCGACCGCCAACCTCAATGCCATCAACGCCATCGGGCCGCATCCGTGGAAGCTGACCTTCTCCTACGGCCGCGCCTTGCAGGCCGCTCCGCAGAAGGCCTGGAGCGGCAAGCCGGCAAACGTCGCCGCCGCGCAGGCCGCCTTCGCCCATCGCGCCCACATGAACCATCTGGCAGCCCTTGGACAATGGCAGCCGACGCTGGAGCAAGCCGCCTGACGGAATTCAGGTTGCGTTCCCTCCGACCCGGGCCATGTGCCCGGGTTTGTTTGAAAGCAGCAAGGTCTGCAATTTCCTGCAACTAAAAATGCAGCTCTGTGTCGGCATTCCTCGCTGCCGATCGTCCTCCGTGAAAAGAGGAGCAGACCTATGCCAAACAACAAGACCGTGTCGCAGGAAGACTGGTTTCAGGCGCACAAGGCGCATCTGGCGCGCGAAAAGGAATTGACGCGCTTTCGCGACCGCGTCGCCGCCGAACGCCGCGAATTGCCGTGGCTGAAGATCCGCAAGGACTATGTCTTCGAGACCGAGCAAGGGCCAAAGAAACTGCCCGACCTGTTCGGCGGCAACAGCCAGCTGATCGTCTACCATTTCATGTTCGGGCCGGGCGCCGATTATCGTTGCGAGGGCTGCTCGTTCCTTGCCGACCACATTGACGGTGCCAACCAGCATCTCAGGCACCACGACGTCTCGCTCGTGGTGGTGGCGCGGGCGCCGCTGGCCGAGCTTCTTCCCTACAAGCAGCGCATGGGCTGGAAATTCGACTGGGTGTCGTCGTACGCTTCGGACTTCAACTTCGACATGCAGGTGTCATTCACCGACAAGCAGATCGCGGCCGGCGACACGACCTACAATTTCGAGCGGCGCGCGCGGCAATCGAAGGATCTTCCCGGCACCAGCGTGTTCTATCGCGACGAGAAAGGCGACATCTTCCTGACTTTTATCTCGCGCTCCAGAGGCGGCGATCCGCTGATCGGCGCCTATCACTATCTCGACCTGACGCCGAAGGGTCGCAACGAAACCGGTCCCCACCATAGCCTGGTGGACTGGGTGCGGCTGCACGACGAATATGCGGATACGCCCGAGATGCAGGACAGCTGCTGCCATTGACGACGGGCGGTCACCCAAGGTCTTTCGCCTTCGGCCCGACATGCGCTAAGTGCTGTTCGCTATGCCCTAAAATGGACTTGCCATGCGGCGCTTTCCGACCCTTCTCACCTGGCTCGCCTTTCCGGTCTATGTCTGGCAAGGACTTGGCGTGCGTCGCCGCACCGCCCGCATGCTGCCGGCACAAGGTCCGGTCATGCACGAGATGTCTGGCCTTGCGCCAGCAATCTCGGTTCTGGTGCTTGGCGATTCCTCCGCCGCCTCGGTAGGGATCGGCAATTCCGAAAACGGATTGGCCGCGCAACTGGCAGTTCTGATTGCGCAACGCACCGGCCGCACCGTGCGCTGGCGGGCGGCCGGCTTCAACTCGGCAACCTCTGGCCAGATCCGCGATCATGTGCTGCCCAATCTATCGGCCGATCCGTGGACGCATATCGTGCTGGCCATCGGTACCAACGACACCAAGAATTTTCATTCGGTACCGCGCTTCAAGCGCGAGTTTGGCGGCCTGCTCTACGCGCTGCGCGCCAAATGGCCGGAAGCGCGCGTCGTGTGGTCGCCGGTGCTGGAGTTCACCCGGGCTCCGGCAATGCCGCCGCTGCTCGGCAAGATCCTCGAAATCCGCGCCGTCGAAATGAACCGGATGGGCGAGCGCCTTTGCCTCGAACGCGGCGCCATACCGGCGCCCCGGCTGCCGATCACGGATGCCGATGCCGGCTTCGCATCGGATGGATTTCACGCTTCGGAAGCCGGCTACCGAGCCTGGGCGGAACATCTGGTCAGCCTGGTGCTCGCCAACGAACCGGGCGTCGCGTAGCGGGCCGCCCGCACTAAAGCGCGTCGCGTTCGATTGGCCTCATCCGACGCGCTTCAGGTTCTTGTTTTTATGCATGTCATTGTCGCAAAACCGCTGCACACTTTTGCGCGACATGCATTACGTCCAGTGCCCGAGCACCGCCGTAATCGAAATCGCCGCCATCGCCAGCAGCGCCAGCTTCCAGAAATCGCTGCGCCGCTTCAGCCCAGGCCAGCCGAGCGGCTTGATGAGCTGGATGACCATCATGAAGATGATGACGAGCGCGAGAAGTTTCGACATGCAGCCTTTGATCAGCATCGCGGCTGGCTGTCAAAGCGGCTCCGGGATCGCCGGCTTCCACTGCGGCAGGCCTCTTTTCAGCACTGCCTTGTCACTTCGATGGATAAATCGGAACGCCGGTCATGAGAGCCGCACCCTCCTGACAGACTGCTGTCAGCAGGGGTGTGCGATAGTGCCTGTATCGAAAGAGAGGAGACCAGCCATGAACGGTATTACCATTCTGCGTAGCGTGCAGCACTATGTCGGCAAGATCCGGACGATCCGCAATGAGATCCGCACCCAGCGATTCATGAACACCCTGCCGGCGGACATCCGCAAGGATATTGGTTGGCCGGACATGTATGGCGACCGCCGCAATGGCGGCAATTGAGGCAAGCTTTCTGCGTGGCGTTTGGATGCGACCTGGCGACGAGCTGAAATGGGCATGCTGAAGCCTCCTGACAGTATGGTGTCAGGAGGCTCGTGCCATAGTGCGATGGCCGCCGGAGCCGGATGCCCGAGAGGACGATCGATGAAAAGCTGGAACGACAGGCTGAGCACGCCCGGCATCAACGGCATAAGACCGTCGCCACGCACCATCGGCGACGTCGTCGAAGGCCAGCCGATGCTGGTTCCTACAGCTCGCCAGGTTCATGCATTCATCCGCTCCATCCCCGAAGGCATGGACATGAATATCCGCGCTTTGCGCACCGCTCTCGCCATCGAGCACGGTGCCGAGATGACATGTCCGGTCACAATCGGCTATCATCTGCGCACCGTCGCCGAGGCCGCCAACGAGGATCTTGAGCGTGGTATGGCGCTGGGCGACGTTGCGCCGTTCTGGCGGGTGGTCGACGCAAGCACGCCGACAACGAGGAAACTGTCCTTCGGCGCGGCCTTCGTCGCCGCGCAGCGCAAGCGCGAAGGGCTGGAACGATAGACGCCGAGGGACCATACGATGCGCCGCGCCGACAGGCTCTTCCAGATCGTGCAGCATCTGCGTGGTGGTCGTCTGGTCACCGCCCAGAAGCTGGGCACGTGGCTCGAGGTTTCCGAGCGGACGATCTATCGCGACATCGCAGACCTGCAGTCGACCGGCGTGCCGATCGACGGCGAGGCCGGTGTCGGCTACATGATGAGGGAGGGTTTCGACCTTCCGCCGCTGATGTTCACGCGTGACGAGATCGTCGCGCTGGTCGCCGGCGCCCGCATGGTGCGCGCCTTTGGTGGCGCGGCCATGGCGCGAGCCGCCGACGAGGCGCTGGTCAAGATAGGCGCCGTGTTGCCCGACGCCGAAAAGGACCGCATCGCCCGTACCGAGATCCACACGCCGATGTGGGTGGTAAGCGATGCCGCCCGCGAAGCCATCGACCTGATCGAGCGGTCCATCGAGAAACGTCAGGTGCTGACCATCGACTATTCGGATGAGGCCGGCCGCAGCACCGCGCGCGACATCCGCCCGCTCGGCCTGTGGTTCTGGGGCAAGGTGTGGACCTTGGTCGCCTGGTGTGAGATGCGCGGCGATTTCCGCGCCTTCCGCATCGACCGCATCGCCTCGGTGGTCATCGCCGGCCGCACCTTCAAGCCGGAGCGCGGCAAGCAGCTCGCCGATTTCTATCGCGCGGTGGAGCGCAGCGAGGATTACGGCATGGCGCCGGACCGGGCGGCGCGAAGCTGACACGGAAGATCACAAAAAAGCCCGCTTGAAAGCGGGCTTTTTGTTTTGGATGCCAGACCTATTCCTCTTCGTCGGCGTCCTTGTCCTTCGACTTCAGCGCCGAAAGCTTGGCGAAGACGGCGTTGGCGTCAAGTTCGCGGTCCTCGTCCTTCGGCTTTTCGGGCGCCGGCACCAGCCGTTCGGTCAAGGCGGCCGGCAGCAGCGTATCGCCGACCGGCTGCGCCTGCTCGCGGCCGCGCGAGGCGCGGTTGATTTCCATATCGAGGTCGATCTGCGACGTCAGGCCGAGCGTCACCGGATCCATCGGCTGGAGATTGGCGGAGTTCCAGTGCTTTCTGTCGCGGATCTGGTCGATCGTCGACTTCGTTGTGCCGACAAGGCGGGCAATCTGCGCATCCTTGAGCTCGGGATGGTTGCGCACCAGCCAGAGGATGGCGTTGGGCCGGTCCTGGCGCTTCGACAGCGGCGTGTAGCGCGGACCCTTGCGTTTGGATTCCGGCACCCGCACCTTGGGATCGGAGAGCTTCAGCCGGTGGTTCGGGTCCTTCTCTGCGCGCGCGATCTCGTCGCGAGTGAGCTGGCCGGTCATGATCGGGTCCATGCCCTTGATACCTTGCGCCGACTCGCCGTCGGCGATCGCCTTGACCTCAAGCGGATGCAGTCCGCAGAACTGCGCGATCTGCTCGAAGGAAAGCGCTGTGTTGTCAACCAGCCAGACGGCGGTCGCCTTTGGCATCAGCAGCGTATTGGCCATTACAAAAATCCTTCTCGTTCGCCCGCGTTCCCGCGCGGGCGGTGGTTTAGAGCCACCAAAATGGGAAAATCGCGGTCTATATAACCGCTCGCTCGCCGTTTCGCAATGTTTTTGGCAGGCGCGCGTCAAGGACGGCACGGCAGCGCGACCAGCAGACCGCGAAGGGTCGGCAGATGACGCCATGCAGTCGAAAGCTTCAAAAAGACAAAGCCCGCCAGACCAAGGTCGGGCGGGCTCGGAACCGGCGACGGAAATCCGTCTGCCGCGGCTCTGGCTTCTAAAGCTTGATCCCGAACCGCGGCTCGGCGTTGCCGAAAAGCAGCGCCCGGTCTTCGGGCGGGATCGTGCTCGAGATCAAAGCCCTTTGCGGGCGATTCTCTCGATGTCGCCGCGGTTGATGCCGAGGTCGTTGAGCTGACGAGCATTCAGCCGGTTCAGTTCGCGCACGGTTTCGTTGTACATGCGCCAGTTACGGAAAGCGCGGATCGGGTTCATGGTAGTCCTCCATCGTTTTGATGCCGTGTAAATAGGCATCGGCGATGAAAAATTGAACAGACGCTTTTGCATGGCCGCAATGCGTTTGTTGCATTGCACCATTAAGCTTTCGTTCAGCCTGTTTGCGGGCCGTCAGGCGACATCGAGCACAATCTTGCCGATGTGCTCACCCTCCTCCATCCGCTCATGCGCCCGCCACGCTTCCTTGAGCGGGAAGATCGTATCCATCACCGGCGCAACCTTGCGCGTGCCGAGCAGCGGCCAAACCTGCGCCTCCAGCGCAGCCGCAACTGCCGCCTTGAACTCCACGGTGCGTGGCCTGAGCAGCGATCCTGTGTGCACGAGCCGCTTGGCCATGATCTTGAAGAAATCGGCGCTCGCCACCGCCCCGCCCTGCGTCGCGATCTGGACGATGCGGCCTTCCATGGCTGCAGCCTCATAGTTTCGCGCCACATAGTCGCCGCCGACCATGTCAAGGATGACATTGGCACCCTTGCCGCCGGTTGCCTCCTTGACTGCGGCGACGAAGTCCTCCTCGCGGTAGTTGATCGCCCGGTCGGCGCCGAGCTTGAGGCAGGCGTCGCATTTCTCCTTGCTGCCGGCGGTGGTGACGACATAGGCGCCGAAAGCGGCAGCAAGCTGGATCGCCGTTGTGCCGATACCCGACGAGCCGCCATGCACGAGCAGGGTCTCGCCGCTCTTCAGGCCGCCGCGCTCGAAGACATTGTGCCAAACAGTGAAGTAGTTTTCCGGCAGCGCCGCCGCTTCGGTGTAGGTAAAGCCGGCGGGCAGCGGCAGCACGCTGCCAGCGTGCACTCTGACATATTCGGCATAGCCGCCGCCCGCCGTCAGCGCACAGACCCGGTCGCCGACGCGCCAGCGCGATATCTCGTCACCAAGGGCAGCAACTTCGCCTGCTGCTTCCAGGCCCGGCAGATCCGACGCTCCCGGCGGTGGCGGATAGGCGCCCTTGCGCTGTTGCACGTCCGGGCGGTTGACGCCGGCGGCCCGCACCCGGATCAGGATCTCGCCGGGACCGGGAACCGGTACGTCGCGGGTTTCCGGTTTCAGCACCCGCGGCCCGCCCGGTTCCGATATGGCGATCGCCATCATCTTCGCCGGAATTTTCTGTGCGTTCGCCATGAATTTTCCCGTCGTGCTCCGCCGGTTTCTCGTGCCGCCTCTTGCCCGCCATTTGCATCCATACCCTTGCCCTATGTATGCTCATTGGCAAATCAGGCAAATGGGCAATCACGGAGGAGCGACGATGGCGATCTTCGACGACGAACCCAAGAAGAAAGCGCGCCCGCACGAGATCGGGCAGGATCTGTCGCTGCTTTCCGTCGATGAATTGTCCGAACGGATCGGCATCCTGCGCGACGAGATCGCCCGGCTGGAAGCCGAGCTCAAGACCAAGGGCTCGACCAAGTCGGCGGCAGAGGCGCTGTTTCGCCGCGGGTAGTTACTGCGGGTAATTCCAAAAGCTCGGGCACGCCGCCGAAAAGCCCGAATGCCGCTGTCTCCAGACTTGTGCCCTAAACCCCAGCCGGATTGAAAAATGTTCGCAAGCTACAGACCGATCCTCTCGCTGCTGCGCGGCACCGCGTTCCTGTTGGCGGCATCCGGATTGCACGGTCTGCTGTTGCCGCTGCGCGGCCAGGTGGAGGGCTTCTCGACGGCATCGCTCGGCCTGATGGGCACGGCTTGGGCCGGCGGCTTCGTCACCGGCTGCTTCTTTGCGCCACGCATCGTGCGCCGCGCCGGTCATGTCAGGGCTTTCGGCGCCTTTGCCGCATCGGGAGCGATCGTCGCACTGCTCACCGGCCTGATCATCGACGAATATACCTGGATCCTGCTGCGCGCCTTCACCGGCTTCACCATGGCCGGCGCCTTCATGGTCATCGAAAGCTGGCTCAACGAGAAGGCCACCAACGAAAACCGCGGCACCGTCTTCGGCCTCTACATGATGGTCACCTATGCCTCGATCATGGGCGGTCAGATGATCGTTGCCGGCGGCGATGTGAGATCGGCGTCGCTGTTCATGATCACCGGTATTCTGTTCTGCCTGTCGCTGATCCCGACGGCGGTCTCGACGGCGTCTCACCCCAAGCCGCTGCAGGACGTGTCGCTTGACGTCAAGGGGCTCTACGTCAATTCGCCGGTGTCGGCGATCGCTTGCGTGCTGATCGGCATCGCCAACGGCGCCTGGGGTACACTTGGTGCCGTCTATGGAGCGCGCATCGGCATCTCGACAGCCGAGATCGCGCTGATGATGAGCCTCGTGGTCATCGCCGGCGCCGCCATGCAGCTTCCGGCCGGGCGGCTCTCCGACACGACGGACCGTCGTTTCGTGCTGGCGGGCGCGGCCTTCGGCGCTGCGCTGTTTGCCATCGCCATCTTCCTGTTCGAACCGCGCTCCGGCGTCTTCGTCATCGTCTGCACCGCCGCCTACGGCGCCTTCGCCTACACGCTCTATTCGATCGCGGTGGCGCATGCCAATGACCATGCGCGATCGGAGGACTTCGTCAAAGTGTCGGGCGGCCTGCTGCTGCTTTATGGCTTCGGCACGATGATCGGTCCGCTGGTGGCCGCCGGCCTGATGGGCTGGATGCGCCCTGAGGGGCTGTTCCTGGCCACTGCGCTCGCGCATCTCAGCCTGGCTGGCTATACGCTGCTGCGCATCAGCCGTCGCGCGCCGGTGCCGATCGAAGGCCGCGATGCCTTCAAGACCCAGCCCGCCGATCGCTCGGTGACGCCGGAAGCGTTGCGGCTCGACCCGCGCAGAAAAGCTGAAGCCGACAGTTGAGATTCGAGGCGCTTTGCCCCACAAATAAGGCATGATGCTTTCCGACGCCTTCATGGCGATTGCCGATCCCAACCGGCGCCATCTCTTGGAAGAGCTCCGGCGCGGACCGAAGACCGTCAACGAATTGGCATCCGGCTTGCCGGTGTCCCGCCCGGCCGTTTCGCAGCACCTGAAGGTGCTGCTTGATGCGGGGTTGGTCAACGCCAAGCCGGAAGGCACCAGGCGCGTCTATACGGTCAGCAATGCCGGCTTCCTGAAGCTCAACATCTGGCTTGACCAGTTCTGGGATGCGGAGCAGCTCGGTTCACCCGGAAGCTGAGAGGCATCGTCAGCGCGTCGAGCAACTATGCAGCATCGGGCCTAGAGCAATTCCAGGAAAAATGTGAAGCGGTTTTCCGTCCGGAAGAGATAGAGCGGTTCGGCGTTTCCGTGAAACGATGAACCACTCTAGCCATTGTTGTAGGGGAAGAGCTTGAAATACGGCTGCGCTTCCTCGATCACACGGGCAACCGAGGGGCGTTGCAGCAACCGGTCGTGATAGCGCCTGACCGCAGGATATTCGTCTCCGAACGGCTCGACCTTGTTGGCGTAGAACAGCGCGGGGGCGGCAGCGCAGTCGGCCATGGTGAAGCTCGCACCCACCGCCCATGTCCTCGACTGCATGTCCTGTTCAATGATGGCGTAGGAGCTGCGCAGCTGGGCGCGGGCCTGCTCGACGCCGAACGGATCGGTCTTGCCCTCCGGCCGCAGCCGGTCGCCAACGATCTTCTGCATCGGTTCCTGGACGTAGAAGTCATAGAAGCGGTCGGCAAGCCGGGTCTGACGGGCGAGATCGAGATCGCCGGGGATCAGCTCGACCGGTCCGGGATAATACGCGTTGAGATATTCGATGACGATCGTCGATTCCGGCACGGTCCGGTCCAGCGCCTCATCGCGCAGCACCGGCATCTTGCCGGCCGGCCACAATTTCAGGAACGCCGCGCGCGACTGTTCGTTGCCGAGATCGACGACGACCGATGTGAATGGCGTGCCGTTCTCATAGAGCGCGATCAGCGGTTTCCAGCAGAAGGAGGCCAGCGGATGAAGATGCATCGTCAGGGACATTTTTGCTCCTATCTTTGGTGCTTCGTCTCGCGGGCATCCGGTGTCAAGGTTCGGCCCGCTGCTACGTGGCCCGGCTGTGGGCGACGATCGCATCGATGATCGCGGCCCAATCGTCGGGATGCAGCTCGTGGCCGCCGCCCTTGATCCGGACCAGTCTTGCACCGGCGACCGCGTCGGCAAGAGCGGCGCCATGCTCGGCTGGAAAGATCGGATCGTCGGTGCCGTGGACAACGAGGAGCGGAATCTTCATCTCGTGCAGCCGCCCCGTCCAGTCCTCGCCGCTCCGATCTTCGCCGCCCTTGAGCATGAAGTGATTGGTCGCGCTGAGAAAGCCGCCGGACCGGTCGTAGTCCTGTTCCACGAACGCTCTCGTCCGCGCCTCATCGAACGGATGCGCGGTGCCGGCGAGCGCACGCGCGTTTTTGACCATGAAATCGACCGCTTGGCCACGGTCAGACCAGTCGACCTTCGCGCCTTCGGCCGAATGTTTCCTATAGGCCTCGGTGGTTCCGGGCAAATGCGACGTATCGATGCCCAAGGGCGAACTGCTGATCACCGTCAGCGAAGTGACACGCGACGGGTATTTCAACGCAACGAGCTGCGCGATCATGCCGCCCATCGACATGCCGACCACATGCGCCTTTCGGATTCCATGGTCGTCAAGGACGCGGATAGCATCGTCCGCCATGTCGTCGAATGTATAAGGCGGCTCGCCCGGCGCGTATTTGGTCGAACGGCCGGTATCGCGATTGTCATAGCGGATCACGAAGCGACCTTCGCCGGCCAGCTTCCGGCAAAACGCTTCGGGCCACCAAAGCATGGAAGCCATCGCGCCCATGATCAACAACACCGCCGGATGGGCCGGATCGCCGAAGGTTTGGGATACGATTTCGGGGTATTCGGCGTTTCTCATGACTTTCCTCCTTGGGCCGCAAATCCGATTGCAAGTTGCAATCAGTTGCACGATATTAAAACGATACGACAATGCAACCGGTTTTGGAGATTCGCATGAACATCGATCGTCGGTCCGGATGCCCCATCAACCTGTCGCTCGAAGTGTTCGGTGACCGGTGGAGCCTGATCATCCTTCGCGACATCATCTTCGGCGGCAGACGCCACTTTCGCGAACTGCTCAACGGCTCGATGGAGGGCATCGCCTCCAACATCCTCGCCGACCGGCTGAAGCGGCTGATGGAGCTCGGCATGCTGACCAAGGCGGACGATCCCTCCCACAAGCAAAAGGCGATCTACAGCCTGACCGAAATGGCGATTACGCTGGTGCCGATCCTGGCGCATCTCGGCGCCTGGGGCCGCGTCTGGCTGCCGGTCAGCGAAGAGCTCTCTATCCGTGCCGAGCTTCTGGAAAAAGGCGGCCCGCCGATGTGGGATAAGTTCATGAACGAGTTGCGCCACGAGCATCTGGGTGCGTCTCCCGCCCCATCTGGACCCACCGTCCGCGCGACTTTGCAGGCCGGATACGATGCGGTAGTCGCCCGCAAGGCGGAGCGAGTCGGCTGCGATCCGGCGCCATGACCAACTTATTTTCCCAATTGCGGGCTGGCTCTGCTATCAAGGGACTGAAGATAATTTACGGATTGGATAACGCTCTTGGTCGAGAACTCTAAGGACACTGCCCGTGCGCGGGCCGATTTGCGTTTCAAGAAACAGGAAGAGGCAGCCACGGTTCGCCAGAAGGCGATGGCGGAATATGTCGCCGAGAGCGACGCTCGCCAAGCCAAGACCAACAAGCTGCGGGCGCTGCGCCTCGCCAAGGAAGCGGAAGACCTGGCCAATGCGCCTCCGGCCCCGGTGAAGAAGCCTCGCGCCAAGAAGAAATAGGCCGGCGCTCCCAGAATGCATGCTTCCTTTCGCACGCGAAACAGTTCACTCGGAGTCTGTTCTGCCGGTTGATAACTGGCGCGTTTAGGAGACGGCCATGACCGCACTGACGCTCGACAAAGCCCTTGAAATCATCGCCGCCGCCTTTGCCAAGGGTGCCGAGCTCAAGCTCAGGCCGCTTGGCGTCTCGGTGCTCGACGCCGGCGCCCATCTGGTCGCGTTCCAGCGTCAGGACGGCGCCTCTTTCCTGCGTCCGCAAATGTCGGCCGGCAAGGCCTATGGCGCGCTCGCTATCGGCATGGGCTCGCGCCGGGTGGAAGCTTTCGCCAAGGAGCGCCCGCATCTGATCGCCGGCGTCTCCGACGTGTCGGGCGGGCGCGTCCTGCCGGTCGTCGGCGGCGTGCTGATCCGCGACAACGCCGGCACGATCATCGGCGCCATCGGTATTTCCGGCGACACGTCCGACAATGATGAAACGGCAGCCATCGCCGGCGTCGAGGCGGCTGGCTTCACCGCTGACCCGGGCTGAGTCGGGATCCTTAACTCATATTGATGTCGCGGGTGGCCGACCGCATCGACACCGAAAAGCCGGCCAGCACGTCGATCAGCGCTATGACCATCAGTGTGAAGAAAACGGAATGGGCGGCGCCCTTCACCAGCAGGAACTCGACCAGATAGGCCACAAAGACGAAGGTCGACAAAAGATGGTCCATGATCGAGGCATTTGTCGTGCGCGTCGACTTCACCACTTCGACGAACAAGAAGATCAGTGCGATCAGCACGATGAGGTCGCCGAGGGTCATCGAGAACACGCCACCCGACATCATCCGGACCGAAAACATTTCGGTGGCCCACGGATCGTCGCCGCTGCCGAATATTCCCAGAAGCCCGAGATTGTAGAGGATGAAAGGCACGATCAGCAGCGGGATGGCACCGAACATGTGGCGGCTCCGGTTGGACTGATCTTTGTAGAGTGCGCCCGGCGTTCGCCGTCAAGAATTTTCGTGCGGCCGATAAACACGGACAAAGACGGCGTGAAACAACAATGTCAGGCCCGGCTGATACGATCAGTTGTCGCAAACGCAAAAAGACCGGCCAATGGCCGGTCGTTTCGCAACCCATAAACCGTCGAAAGCTCTCTCAGCTTTCCTTCGGCTCCAGAACCTGGCGACCGCGATACATGCCGGTCTTCAGGTCGATATGGTGCGGACGGCGCATCTCGCCGGAGTTCTTGTCCTCGACATAGGTCGGGGCCTTCAGTGCGTCGGCAGAACGGCGCATGCCGCGCTTCGACGGAGAGGTTTTTCGTTTCGGAACGGCCATGGATATGCTCCACTACATGGTCAAAACGCCCCGGCGGCCCTCGTGAAAGGGCCACATCAGGGGCCGGAATCTGAGAAAGTCGGGTGCCTATACACGCCCGACGGCGTTTTGGCCAGCGTCGCCGTGTTTTTTTTTGACACTATCGCAGGCAACCGACATAGGCGCCGGCGCGGCCGGCGCGCCGTTCGATCAACGCGGCAAGCCGCCTCAGTCCCAGCCCCGGTTTCGCCGGATTGCGCACGATCGGATTCGGCAAGGTGACGGCAAGCAGCGCTGCCTGCCGGCGCGACAGCTGTTTTGCCGAGACGCCGAAATGATGCTGGGCGGCGGCCTCGATGCCGTAGATGCCCGGTCCCCATTCGGCGATGTTGAGGTAGATCTCCATGATCCGCCGTTTCGACAGCACCGCATCGAAATAGACGGCCAGCGGCAGTTCCACGACCTTACGGACCGAGCCCAACGGCCGCGACCATAGATAAAGATTCTTTACCGTCTGCATGGTGATGGTCGAGGCGCCACGCGTCATCTCGCCGGCGAGCGCATCGTCGACGACGCCGCGCAACTCGCCCAGATCGACGCCGCGATGGAAACAGAACTGCCCGTCCTCCGACATGATGACCGAATATGCCAGCACCGGCGCCACATCGTCGATGGAAACCCAGCGCCGATCGTAGCCAGAAAACGTCGCCAGGTCCTTCAGCATCAATGTCGACACCGGATGCACGAATGTCGGCAGGTACAGGAAGGTCAGCACCACCGGCACCAGCGCCAGCACGACGGCGACGGCGATGCCGCGCCGGACCCAGCGTTGAAGACCGATGCGGCTGCCGCGTCTCGGTCTCGCCATGTCCAACCCTTCGGTTTCGTGATCGACGATCGGTTCCGCCAAGCCACCCAGTCCGCGCTACTCCCTGCCCCCGGCATAATGGCGCTTGGCTTCTTGCGCAACGTCTGAGTGTCGGCTACCGCTCCCGACCATGACGAAAGACGACCAAATGGCGTTCGAAGCTGCACTTATTGCCCGGGCAGTTCCGCTCGAGGCGCTGCTGAGGCGGTTGCTCGACGGACGGACCCTTTCGGGCGAGGTCGCGCGGCCCGAACGCCTGATGGCGGCAATGCGACATGGCGTGCTGAACGGCGGCAAACGACTGCGTCCCTTCCTGGTCATGGAAAGTGCTGCACTGTTTTCAGCCGACGGCGAGGCAGCGCTGCGCGTCGCGGCGGCGCTCGAATGCGTGCACTGCTATTCGCTCATCCATGACGATCTGCCGGCCATGGACGACGACGATTTGCGCCGCGGCCAGCCGACCGTGCACAGGGCTTTCGATGAGGCGACCGCTATTCTTGCGGGCGACGCCTTGCTGACACTTGCCTTCGACATCCTTGCCGACGAGGCGACAATGCTGCCGGCCGAGCGCAGGGCAACGCTGGTGCTGGCACTGGCCCGCGCCGCCGGGGCGGGAAGCATGGTCGGCGGCCAGATGCTCGATCTCGAAGCCGAACAAAGCCGGCCGGACGAGGCCGGCATCATCCGGCTTCAGGCGATGAAAACCGGTGCGCTGATCCGCTTTGCCTGCGAAGCGGGCGCTATCCTTGCCGGCGCGCCGTCGGGCGACCGCGAAAGGCTGGCCGAGTTCGGCTCGGCGATCGGGCTTGCCTTTCAGCTTGCCGACGATCTGCTCGACCTGACCGCCGACGCGCATCAGATGGGCAAGGCGACCGGCAAGGACGCCGCGGCCGGCAAGGCGACGCTGGTCGCGCTGCACGGACCGGACTGGGCGCGGGGCCAGCTCCATGGCCTCGTTGACCAGGCTCATGCGTTGCTCGAACCTTTTGGCGAGCAAGCTGCGCTTCTGAAACAAGCGGCGCGGTTCGTAGCGGCCCGCAACAATTAAGCGCGCCCCTATGGCGCGCCGGAGAATTGGCGACTGATCGGCCGGACGCCCTCGCAACCGGCCGATCGGGATCATTTCCGGCGATGTCGGACCACATGGACCCGCCACACCAGTTGCCGAGCCATTCTTCAGCCTCGCGGCAGGGTTCCGCGGCTCGGGTGGACAGCGGTCAGCCGTCGCCAGTTGTCTTTTCCACCACGGGCTGCGGAACCGGTTCCATCTCGGCCGCCGCCTCGACCGCCTGCGCCTCGGCCGGCTTGCGTCGGTTGCGGATGAAGGCGGCGATGCGGTCGCGGATTTCGCCGGCGCTGAGGAACACCGGAACGCGCGCCACCGGCGCGGTCGGCTCAAAGGACAGGCCAAGGCCGGTGATCCTGCCCTTGTCGTCGACGTCGCGGACGATCAGCTCGATCGGACCGAGCAGCACGCGGTCGGCGTATTCGGCGTGGCCGCCGAGCCGGGTAGTGACCAGGTCGCCAATGCTGAGCTTGCGTTCCGCTTCGGTCAGGCCCGGCGCGTAGGCGGTCTCCAGTTCCTCGGCGGGGCGTGACGGATCGACGGCGAAGGCCCCGAAGAAATCCGCGTCCTCGGGATCGACCACGGCACGGCTGGCGAACAGCTTGTCGAGCAGGCGCGGATAGCGGTCCGGCACGAAGATGTAGACATGGTCGCCGGCCGCGAGCCGGCCCATATCCTGGAAGCGCATCGAGCGGCCGTCGCGCAGCACCAGCGACGGCCGCGCCCAGCGCGGAATGCGTTCGCCGCGCGCCACCGGGCTGCCAGGTGCCACGCGGTAGGCGAGAAGCTCATGATGGGCGGAGCCCGGCAGTTCCAATTCGACCTTGTCGAGCGGTCCCAGGCGGGCTGGCACGATAAGGCCGAGACGGCGCGCCAGCGGCCCGACGGTCCATCCCTGGATGATCAGCGAGACCAGCACGATGATGAAGGCAGTGTTGAAGATGAGGCGGCCGTTCTCAAGACCGCCGAGCAGCGGCGTGATGGCAAGCAGGATCGACACGGCACCACGCAGGCCAACCCATGAGACGAAGGCGACTTCCGGGCGTGGCAGACGGAACGGCACCAGGCAGAGCCAGACGGCGATTGGCCGTGCCACAAATACCAGGAACAGGCCGAGCAGCACCGCCGGCACCAGGATCGCCGGAAATTGCGAAGGCGTCGCGAACAGGCCGAGGATCAGGAACATGATGATCTGCGCCAGCCACGACATGCCGTCCTGGAAGCGCTTGAGGATGGTGACGGCCCGGATGTCGGAATTGCCGGCAATCAGGCCTGCGAGATAGACCGCCAGGAAGCCGGAGCCGCCGACGGCACCGGCGGCAGCGAACACCATAAGCGACAGCGTCAGCACGAAGATCGGCAGCAGCCCGTGATCGAGATTGAGGCGATCGACAAGGCGCACGATGGCCATGCCGCCGAGAATGCCGATGACCGCGCCGAGCCCCATGTTGACAAGGAAGCCGACGGCAAGATCGGTGACCAGCACCTTGGCCTCGGGGTGGGTATTGGCGGCGATGACCTCGACCAGCGTGATGGTCAGGAAGATGGCGATCGGGTCATTTGTGCCGGATTCCACCTCGAGCGTGGACCGCACGCGCTCGCGCAAATTGATCTCGCCGGCGCGCAGCAGGAAGAACACCGCCGCGGCGTCGGTCGAGGCGACGGCGGCACCGAGCAGGAAGGATTCCAGCCAGGTCAGGTCGAGCAGATAATAGGCGGCGGCGCCGAAGAGCCCGGTGGTCAAAAGGACGCCGAATGTGGCCAGCGACAGCGCCGGCCCGGCCGCCTGCCGCAAGGCGTTGAGCGGCGTGCCGAAGCCGGAATCGAAAAGGATGACCGCAAGCGCCAATGAGCCGGCAAAATAAGCAACTCGGGCATTGTCGAAATGGATGCCGAGACCGTCGGTTCCGGTGGCGAGGCCGATGCAGAGAAACAGCAGCAGGAGAGGGGCGCCGAAACGGAAGGCGATCAGGCTTGAAAACGCGGCGGCAACGACAAGTGCTGCGCCAACGAGCGTCACAAGATAGATACCATGCTCCATTCGTTGGTCGCCCCTAGTCGATTATGCTCCGGCATCACGGGAGAGTGGGGCGAAGACATGGCCGCTGCAAGGCAGCAGCGTGGCTTTTTGCCCCACGCTGCCGATCGTCGAAAGTTTTGGCACCCCCGAGCAGCGGAGCGTGCCTCGGCGGTTCGTGCTGCAATGAAAAACGCCCGGACTGAGCCGGGCGTCTCCAGGTCGAGAAGCTGGCTCTGCGATCAGGCGATGGTCTTGCCGAAGGCGACGGCGGTATCGCCCATGCGGTTGGAAAAGCCCCACTCATTGTCGTACCACGACAGCACCGAAACGAAGTTGCCGTCCATGACCTTGGTCTGGTCGAGCGCCACGATCGAGGAATGCGGATCATGGTTGAAGTCGATCGAAACATTGGGGTGACGGGTAACGGCGAGGATGCCCTTCAGCTTGCCGTTCGAGGCGGCGATCACCGCGTCATTGATCTCCTGGACGGTGGTCGGCCGCTTGGCGATGAACTTGAAATCGACGAGCGAGACGTTCGGGGTCGGCACGCGGATGGAGATGCCGTCGAGCTTGCCCTTGAGTTCGGGCAGTACCAGGCCGATGGCCTTGGCAGCACCGGTCGAGGTCGGAATCTGCGACAGCGCGGCGGCGCGGGCGCGGTAGAGGTCCTTGTGCATGGTGTCCAGCGTCGGCTGGTCGCCGGTGTAGGAATGGATCGTCGTCATCATGCCCTTTTCGATGCCGACCGCCTCATTCAGCACGGCCGCCAGCGGCGCCAGGCAGTTGGTGGTGCAGGAGGCGTTCGAGATGACGATGTGGTCCTTGGTCAGCTTGTCGTGATTGATGCCATAGACGACGGTGAGATCGGCGCCCTCTGCCGGAGCGGAGACGAGAACGCGCTTGGCACCGGCGGTCAGATGGGCGACGGCCTTGTCGCGGGCGGTGAAGATGCCGGTGCATTCGAGCGCGATGTCGATGCCAAGCTCCTTCCAGGGCAGTTGCGTCGGATCCTTGATCGCGGTGACCTTGAATTTTTCCTTGCCGACGATGATCTGGTCGCCGTCAACCGTCACCTCATGCGGAAAGCGGCCATGCACGCTGTCGAAGCGCAGCAGATGCGCGTTGGTCTCGACCGGGCCGAGATCGTTGACCGCGACGACGTCGATATCCTTGCGGCCGGATTCATGGATGGCGCGCAGGATGTTGCGGCCGATGCGGCCGAATCCGTTGATGGCAACTCTGACGGTCATTGTTCTCTCCCTGGGAGTTGGAGGCCGAAGATCAAGTCCGCAGCTTCATAACGGCGGACGGGCAAAGAATCCAGCCGCCGAGGCGTGGATTTAAATCGATTAGTGCTCCACCGCCCGGCAAAACCGCTATGCCAGCCTTTGCCGGGCGGGGCTCACTTTCATTTGCCATGCAGACGGGCTTCCGCCGCCTTCACCGTTGCCTCGGCTGTGATGCCGAAATGCGGGTAGAGCTGTTCGATGGTGCCGGAGGCGCCGAAGCCGGTCATGCCGACAAAGATGCCGTCGGTGCCGATGAAGTGATCCCAGCCCTGACGGATGCCGGCTTCGATGGCAATCTTGAGCGGCGCATTGCCGATCGTCCTGCTGCGATAGTCGGCGCTCTGCTTGTCGAACAATTCGAAGCACGGCACCGAGACGACGCGGGTCGCGTGGCCGTGCTTTTCCAAGGCCTCGCGGGCGGCCAGCGCGATCTCGACCTCGGAGCCCGAAGCGAAGATCGTCACCGCCGCCTCGCCACTGGCGGCGGCAAGTTCATAGGCGCCGCGGCTGGAGAGGTTTTCCACAACGAAGTCGTTGCGTACCGTCGGCAGGTTCTGCCGGGTCAGCGCCAATGTCGAAGGCGTCTTTTCCGACTCAATGGCCAACTGCCAGCATTCCGCGGTTTCCACCGCGTCGGCCGGGCGGAAGACATTGTGGTTCGGAATGGCGCGAAGTGCTCCCAGATGCTCGACCGGCTGATGGGTCGGGCCGTCTTCGCCAAGGCCGATGGAATCATGGGTCATGACGAAGATCGAGCGGATGCCCATCAGCGAAGCAAGCCGCATCGCCGGACGGGCATAATCGGAAAAGCACATGAAAGTGCCGCCATAGGCGATAATGCCGCCATGCAATGTCAGCCCGTTGAGCGCGGCCGCCATGCCGTGCTCGCGAACGCCGTAATGAACGTAGCGCTGGCCGTAATCGTCGGCAGTGATGTTCTTGGTCTGGCTGGTCTTGGTGTTGTTGGAGCCGGTCAAATCGGCCGAGCCGCCGATGGTTTCGGGCAAGGCGCCGTTGATGACCTCCAGTGCCATTTCCGACGATTTGCGGGTGGCGACCTTCGGCTTGTCGGCCGCGAGCTTCTTCTTGTAATCGCCAATGACGGCGTCGAAGTTGGCTGGCAGCGTGCCACTGATGCGGCGTTCGAACTCTGCGCGCAATTTGGCATCAGCCTTGGCAAGCCGGCTTTCCCAGTCGGTGCGCGCCTTGACGCCGGTCCGCCCGGCGGTACGCCATGCGTCGAGGATATCGGCCGGAACCTCGAAGGGCGGATAATCCCAGCCGAAGAATTTTCTGGCGCCGGCGATTTCCTCGGCGCCGAGCGGCGAGCCATGCGCCTTGTTGGTGCCGGCCTTGGTCGGCGCGCCGAAGCCGATCGTCGTCTTGCAGGCGATCATCGTCGGCTTGTCGGAGTGGCGGGCCGCTTCGATGGCATAGGCGATCGCTTCCGGGTCCTGGCCGTCGATATGGCTGGCATTCCAGCCGGACGCCTGGAAGCGGGCGACCTGATCGGTGTTATCGGCGAGCGACACTGGGCCATCGATCGAGATGTTGTTGTTGTCCCAGAAGACGATCAGCTTGTTCAGCTTCAGATGCCCGGCAAGCGCGATGGCTTCCTGGGATACGCCTTCCATCAGGCAGCCGTCGCCGGCCAGCACATAGGTGTAGTGGTCGACGAGATCATTGCCGAAAGCGGCATTCATGATGCGCTCGCCGAGCGCGAAGCCGACCGAATTGGCAAGGCCCTGGCCGAGTGGGCCTGTCGTCGTCTCGATGCCGGCGGCATGGCCGTATTCCGGGTGGCCCGCGGTCCTCGACCCCAATTGGCGGAACTGCTTGATCTGGTCGATGGTGATGTCTTCGTAGCCGGTCAGATAGAGCAGCGAGTAAAGCAGCATCGAGCCGTGGCCGGCCGACAGGATAAAGCGGTCGCGGTCCGGCCAATGCGGGTTTTTCGGATCGTATTTGAGAAAGCGGGTGAACAGCACCGTGGCGATGTCGGCGCAGCCCATGGGCAGTCCGGGGTGGCCGGAATTTGCCTTCTCGACGGCGTCCATGGCGAGAAAACGGATCGCATTGGCCATCCGGTCATGTTGTTCGCGCGAGGTCATGCTTCCTCCAAAATGGGGGTTTGGGCCTTGGGAAAGCCCTTGAAAAGGGTGCGCGACACATAGCAGGCGCGGCCTTTTAGTCAACAAATCGGTGTGCTTTTGCCGGTCTTGTGATGGCCATGCGCGACTTACATTAGCGTTAGCAGGGGACAGTCGCGACAGCTTTATTGACGTGCGGTTCACACGACGCGTAATGTTTCAGGGATAACGCGTTCTGAACGTGGATGATTCGGTGATGGGCAGGGCGCAGGACGAAAGCCATGACCGGGGAAACGACCCTCAAGGAAGTCATTGCCAGGCTGGGTAAGGCCATCGAAGGGCTGGAAAACGCCGTCGCGGCCAAGCTCGAGCACGAGCGGGACTATTCGGAAGCCGAGGCCGAAGTGCAGCGGATGAACGCCGACCGCTCGCGGCTGGCGCAGGAGCTCGACAATTCCGAGGCCCGCGCCGAACGGCTGGAAGATGCCAACAAGGAAGTGTCGCGAAGGCTGGTGACAGCCATGGAAACCATCCGCGCGGTACTGGACAGGTAGGCCAATGGCACAAGTCACGGTTTCCATCGACGGCAAGCAGTATCGGATGGCCTGCGACGAGGGCCAGGAAGAGCATCTGATCGATCTTGCCGAGCGCTTCGACCGCTATGTCTCGCATCTGAAGGATTCTTTTGGCGAGATCGGCGACCAGCGGCTGACCGTGATGGCCGGCATCATGGTCATGGACGAGCTTTCGGAACTGCAGAAGCGGGTCAAGGGCATGGAAAGCGAAGTGCTGACGCTGCGCAAGACGCGCGACGACGCACTGACCAAGGCCGACAAGAACGATTCCGTGCTGACCGGGGCGCTCGGCGCACTGGCCCAGCGCATGGAAGACCTGGCGACGACGCTGGCAGTGAACAAGGCCTGAACCAGCGCAGCGAAAATTCCTGCTGCATTTGCCGAGAAGCAATGAAAATATTTCGCCGCCGGCCTTGATGCCGGCGCAACAGGCGTTTGAAGGATGACGCCGGAGTGATAGAAAGGCAAAAGCAGCGCCGGGCAACGCCGGCTGCGATCTGCACGCACAGGGTAAGGGACACGTCATGAGCCTTCGCATCAACGATATCGCACCGGACTTCACCGCTGAGACCACGCAAGGACCGATCAGCTTCCATGAATGGATCGGCGACGGCTGGGCGGTATTGTTCAGCCATCCCAAGAACTTTACGCCGGTTTGCACGACCGAACTCGGCACAATGGCCGGGCTCGAAGGCGAGTTCAGGAAGCGCAACGTCAAGATCATCGGCATCTCGGTCGATCCCGTCCAAAGCCATGAAAAGTGGCAGAACGACATCAAGACCGCGACCGGTCATTCGGTGAACTACCCGCTGATCGGCGACAAGGATCTCAAGGTCGCCAAGCTTTACGAGATGCTGCCGGCGGGTGCCGGCGAGAGCTCGGAAGGCCGCACGCCCGCCGACAATGCCACGGTGCGTTCGGTTTACGTCATCGGGCCCGACAAGAAGATCAAGCTGGTTCTCACCTATCCGATGACGACCGGCCGCAACTTCGACGAAATCCTGCGCGCCATCGATTCCATGCAGCTGACCGCCAAGCACCAGGTGGCGACGCCGGCGAACTGGAAGCAGGGCGAGGACGTCATCATCACCGCTGCCGTCTCCAATGAGGATGCCATCAAGCGCTTCGGCGCCTACGAGACGATCCTGCCATATCTCAGGAAAACCAAGCAGCCTTCCGCCTGAGCAGGCAGAGGCGGCACGGAGAATTTTCGGTTTTCCTGGTCGTGTGAGTATGGGGTGCTTGACGGCGCCTGGTTGACGGACAACCATGCCTTTCATTTGCCGTGGCAGAGAAAGTCATTCCTGCCACGGTGAGGATCAAGGGGGCTGGGATTGGACGCATTATCGGCCAGGTCGCAGGTCACCGGCTTCTATGACAAGCCGAGCGGGTCCGTCCAGTATGTGGTCGCCGACATGGCGACCCGCAAATGCGCCATCATCGATCCGGTGCTCGACTTCGACGAAAGGTCCGGTGCAACGGCAACGAAAAACGCCGACGCCCTGCTCGACTTCGTCAGGGAAAGCGGGCTGGAGGTCGAGTGGATCCTCGACACGCATCCGCATGCCGATCATTTCTCCGCCGCCCATTATCTGAGGGGGAGAACCGGAGCGCCGACGGCAATCGGCGAAAAGGTCATCGACGTCCAGAAATTGTGGAAGGTGATCTACAACTGGCCGGAATTCCCCGCCGACGGTTCGCAATGGGACAGGCTGTTCGCCGACGGCGCAACTTTTTCGGTCGGCGGCCTTCCGGCAAGAGTGCTGTTCTCGCCGGGCCACACACTGGCCTCGATCGCTTACGTCATTGGCGACGCCGCCTTCATCCACGACACGCTGTTCATGCCGGACAGCGGCACCGCAAGGACAGACTTTCCGGGCGGCAGTGCCGAGCGGCTCTGGCGTTCGATCGAGGACATCCTGGCGCTGCCGGACGAGACACGTCTGTTCGTCGGTCACGACTACCAGCCGGGCGGTCGCGAAGCGCGGTGGGAAAGCACGGTCGCGGAGCAGAAAGCCGGCAACATCCATGTTGCCGGCTGCAAGACGGAAGCCGACTTCGTCGCGCTCCGCCAGGCCCGCGACAGGACGTTGCCGATGCCGCGGCTGATCCTGCACGCGCTGCAGGTCAATATGAATGGCGGACGCCTGCCGGAACCGGAATCCAACGGGCGGCGCTATCTGAAATTTCCGCTCGATTGCCTGTGAGGAGATGGGTCGCTGGCACTACAGTGCCATTCAAACTCGGCGCCGCCCTCATCGTTCTGCGATGGTCATCCAAGTTATTGATCCTGATTCGATTTTTGCGATGTTTGCATCCGATAGGTCCATGCGGAAGACGGTGGTGGCAGCCG
This sequence comes from Mesorhizobium sp. M0019, assembly GCF_040323975.1. Lineage (NCBI taxonomy): Bacteria > Pseudomonadati > Pseudomonadota > Alphaproteobacteria > Hyphomicrobiales > Phyllobacteriaceae > Mesorhizobium > Mesorhizobium sp. M0019. The sequence goes on from NZ_JAMYVK010000001.1 coordinate 316,701, forward strand.
GATGAGGAGCGGCGCAGACGCCAGCTAAGTGTTTAGTCCAGCGTCAGGGTTTTGTTCGGCGGGCTAAATGTTCATACGTGATTTGCCAAGGGTTGCTCTCGGAAGATCTCTCCTCGCCGATCCAATGGAAGCTGTTGGCAGTGATCTCGGTGAAACGCCATCGAGTTTGCAGACCGCGCGAGTCATTGCCGAGCTGGACAATGTCCTTACCCTCGGCCCGCCCGATCTGGCGCGAGTGATCCTGGTTGAGCGGGTCGTTCCATATGATATGCCAGCCATCGATCCCAGGGTCGAAGATGCGCAAGGTCGTACCATACATGGTCGACGGCGCAGGGCGCTTGGGCCTGATCCAAACGTCCTGAATCGCGCGGCCTTCGAGCACCCAGCCAAAATGGCATTCGCCATCCCATTTCTGGATTGTGCCGTCGTCGAGGTAGTGGACCGAGTCCATTTCCCAGCTTCCAATCAGCCATCCATACAGGGCCATGTCTTTCGCTCGGTCGGCTGGCGGACCTTCGGATCCGAGAGCGGCCAGAAACGGAGAAATGGTCATCGTCACACTGCCTTTCGTTTTCAATAAACGAGCTCAACTGCCCGGCGCAGCCTCGGCGGCTCGTTGTCGCGCCGCCTGCCGCGAGCGCCGGGTTGTGGAATGCCGCGGTCGGCGCCGCAACATTGCCGCCACAGCTTGCAGTCTTGCGGTTTTCAGGGCTTGGGGAAAATTGCGGTAATGCCGCTATCGATGCGATCGTCTGGGGACGCCATGGCAAGGCTACTGAGCAGTTATGGCGGCGGATCGGACATCCGCGAAGGCGCCGCGGAACCGGCAACCCGCTAATACATGTCGCGCAAAAGTGGCAGCGGTTTGCGATAACGACATGCATAAACCAAGAATCTAAAGCGCGTCGCACAAGGCCGGTCGAACGCGACGCGCTTTTAAAAAACGGCGGCGCCAGTTACCTGACGCCGCCGTTATTTGTTCCCTTGGAAGGCCTTACGCCGCCGGCTGCGCCTCGATGGTGCGCAGCGCCTGCGTCTGGCGCTTGGCCGCGGCCTTGACCGCGTCCTGCACCTTCTCGAAGGCGCGCACCTCGATCTGGCGCACGCGCTCGCGGCTGATATCGAACTCGGCCGACAGCTCTTCAAGCGTCAACGGCTCATCGGCGAGGCGGCGCGCCTCGAAGATGCGGCGTTCGCGGTCGTTGAGCACGGCAAGAGCGCCCGACAGCATGCCGCGCCGGTTTTCCAGCTCGTCCTGCTCGATCAGCATCTCTTCCTGGCTTTCGTGGTCGTCGACCAGCCAGTCCTGCCATTCGCCGGACTCGCCTTCACTGGCCCGGATGGGCGCATTGAGCGAGGCGTCGCCCGACAGACGGCGGTTCATCGACACGACTTCCGCTTCCGAGACGTTCAGCCGGGTGGCAATCTCGGTGATCTGGTCGGGCTTCAAATCGCCTTCGTCGAGCGCCTGGATCTTGCCCTTCACCTTGCGCAGGTTGAAGAACAGGCGCTTCTGGTTGGCGGTGGTGCCCATCTTGACCAGGCTCCACGAGCGCAGGATGTATTCCTGGATAGAGGCCTTGATCCACCACATCGCATAGGTGGCGAGACGGAAACCGCGCTCCGGTTCGAATTTCTTGACGGCCTGCATCAGGCCGACATTGCCTTCCGAGATCACCTCACCGATCGGCAGGCCATAGCCGCGATAGCCCATGGCGATCTTGGCGACGAGCCGAAGGTGGCTGGTGACGAGCTTGTGTGCAGCCGTGGTGTCCTCATGCTCGGCATAGCGCTTGGCGAGCATGTACTCTTCCTGCGGCTGAAGCATCGGAAAGCGGCGGATTTCTTCCAGGTAGCGGCTGAGACCGCCTTCGCCGGAAACGATACTGGGTAATGACTGGGCCATGATAGCGCCCCCTCTCTATTGGAGTGATGCCCCCGAAACGCGGCGGGCATGTGGCGCGAATGCCAAAGGCACATTCGCGCCAACCGACATATATAGGAACAAAACCAGAAAGACAGGCATTTGTTCAACACGAAACAGTGTGTCACGTTGAAGTGAACAACGCCGGTCAGGTTTTCAGGTGGTTGGTTCAGAGCTTGCGGAAGCCGTCGACGAGTTCCTCCATGTCCCACGGTATCGGTGCTTCGAACCTCATCGTTAGATGGGTATCCGGATGCCGAAATGCAAGGAGGCGGGCGTGCAAAGCTTGTCGCGGAAACGCTTTTACCTTGCTTCTTAGCGGCTCGGGCAACCGATTGGCCTTGGTGCGGAAAGCCTGGCCGTATTCGGGGTCGCCAATCACCGGATGGCCGATATGGGCCATGTGGACGCGTATCTGGTGAGTGCGACCGGTTTCCAGCCGGCATTCGACCAGGCTCGCCGTGGCGAATTCCTGCTGCTGCTCGCCAAAGCGCTCGACAACGGTGAAATGCGTGACGGCGTGGCGGGCATCGTCGCGGCCTTGCGGCACCACGGCGCGGCGTACCCGGTCGGCGGCGCGGCCGAGCGGCGCGTCGACCGTCCCGGTCGGCCTTGCCGGTATGCCCCAGACCAACGCCAGATACGCGCGCTCGAGATCGCCGGTCAGGCCGTGGTCGGCAAAGGCCTCCGACAACGCCTTGTGGGCGCGATCGGTCTTGGCGACGACTATGACGCCACTGGTCTCCTTGTCGAGGCGGTGGACGATGCCCGGCCGTCTCACCCCGCCGATGCCCGACAGGCTATCACCGCAATGATGGATCAGCGCGTTGACCAGCGTGCCGGTCCAGTTGCCGGCGCCGGGATGCACGACCAGCCCGGCCGGCTTGTTGATGACGATCAGCTCGCTGTCCTCGTAGAGGACGTCCAGCGCAATATCTTCGCCTTGCGGCTCCGCCGGTTCCGGCTCCGGCATGTCGACCGACACGCTGTCACCTTGTGCCATCTTGCGCTTCGTTTCGCTGGCTGGCCTGCCGCCGATCCTGACGGCGCCCTGCTTTATCAGCATCTGTACCCGGCTGCGCGACATGTCGGGGCCGAGCCTGGCCGCCAGCCATTGGTCGAGCCGCTGGCCGGCCGCATCAGCGCCCGCCTCCAGGACGATCGGTCCGGCCCCTATTAATTGTCTGACCTCTTCGTTATGAGCGCTCATCGAAAACAGTTCCGGAATCTGCTGCCATGGCCCGGCCGCTTGCCGACGAAGACGAGGAAAAGCCGCTCGACCCCGAGGTCGAAAAGGTGCGGAGGAAGCTCGTCCGCTTCGTCGCCATCAATCTCGGCCTGCTGTTCCTCGCCCTTATGGTGGTGATCGCAGCACTTGTCTACAAAGCGCGCAACGCGCCGCCTGCCGCCCCTCCGCTAAGCAGCGACATCCAGGTGCCGATCGGCGAAACGGTCAACGGCGACATCGTGCTGCCGGTCGGCGCCAGGGTGATCAGCCAATCGCTGTCCGGCAATCACCTGTCGATCGACACCGAGCTGCCCGACGGCAGCCGCGCCATCTTCGTTTATGACATCACTGAGCGCCGCATCGTCGGGCGTTTTTCGATCAGGAACAAATGACCGGTTTTGCCGAACACCGCAGCATTGCCACGGTCGCGCTTGTCGTCGCAAATTATGACGAGGCGATCTCGTGGTATGTCGACCGGCTGGGTTTTGTCCTCACCGAAGATGTCGATCTCGGCGGCGGCAAACGCTGGGTCACGATCACGCCGCGCAAAGGGCAGGGCGCGCGGCTGCTTCTCGCCGAAGCATCCGGCGATGCGCAAAGGCACGCCGTCGGCAACCAGACCGGCGGGCGGGTCTTTTTGTTCCTCGAAACCGACGATTTTGCCCGCGACCATGCGCTGATGCTCGAAAAAGGCGTCGAGTTCCGCGAAGCTCCACGCCACGAGGCTTATGGCACGGTCGCGGTTTTCGCCGACCTTTATGGAAATCTCTGGGACCTGATCGAGCCAAAACGCTAGGCTTGCAGCGGATATTTCACCGGCGCGATCGGCAGCCTTAAGCCTAGTTGCTTTTTGCCAGCCGTCAGCCTATATCGCCGGTTCTTGAACGCGCCCATCGTCTAGCGGTCAGGACACCGCCCTCTCACGGCGGGAACAGGGGTTCGATTCCCCTTGGGCGTACCAAGTCTCTCCAAACTCTCGGCAAACCATCAATCCGATCCATCGCCTTGGGTCGCGGCGGGTTTGGCTCATTGCCGCTTCCGGCGCAGCGGAGCCGATTGCATTAGCATTGCATCGTGGGTCTTGAGGCACAGCGTTAGCGGCGCGCAGAACGTCGCGCTGAGTCGATGCCACGCGGGGAGGAGCCAGATACAGAAACTACAATCGCAAGGCGTCCATCACGCTGGTCGGCACTGCCTGGAGCCGACCTGAGCTACAGCTGCCGGCGGCGGATCGTTTTGGCGAGCTCGGCGAAGGCGCCTCTCCCTCGAAGGGTGGATGCCGGGAAGGCCCTTAGCACCCGCCAGCGAAGCTGCGCGCGACGCGCATGGCTGGGCTCTAAACGCGCCATACTCCAGTTGCAGTATCGTAGCTTCTTTGCCGTTCGAATTTCTCTCAGTCATGGCTTCGCACGATACCAAGATATGCTGCGAACGACACATCCACGGCGGGCTCAACCATTCGATCTATTCCGGCAAGCCGAAAAGTGTTTGCGCGCCTGCTATTCCTCCGAGCGGATGACTGCCCATGGCGATCATCCGCTCGGTAGTTTCTGCCTCGAACACTGTCGACGCGAGCACCGTCCGTCCCAACGGCTTGCACAGCCCTTCGATGCGGCTGACAAGATTTACAGCCTTGCCGATCGCGGTGAAGTCCAACCTGCCGGCAGTGCCGATATTCCCCCAGAGTATCTCGCCGACATGCAGGCCAATGCCATATCCGAGCTCAGGGCCGCCATTGCGGCGCCGAGTTTGGTTGAGATGATCTATCCCGGCGCGCGTGGCCTTCACGGCGCGTACCGCAGCGTCACATGCGGCATTTGCATCGCGCTCGCCAATCGGGAAAATCGCGAGGACGCCATCACCTATAAACTTGAGAACCTCACCACCAAATGCGTGCACCGCGCCGGCGACGCAATCGAACCAGGCATCAAGTACCAATACGATCTCGTCTGCATCATGAACCTCGGATAGATCGGTGAAACCTCGAAGGTCCGCGCACAGAAGCGCAGCCCGTATCGTCTCTCCCTTTACTCGACGAGAATGACCGTTGAGCACATGTGCTGCACTGCGCTTTCCCAAATATGCTTCGAGCAATGCGCGTTTCGCGGACCGTTCTGCGAGTGCGGTCATCGGAGCCGCAGCAAACCGGGAGATTTGCCGCAGCAGCTCTGACTGCGCCTCATCCGGAGTATGATCGAACGCCCACACCAAGGTCGGTGCGACACCGCCCGCTCGCTCGTCGAACACGATCGCCCGCGTCGTGCCAAGCCACTCCCGCAGCACGAGCCGGGGATCGGCATTCTGGCGGTCGGCGCCTATCCCCAAACCCTCGACCACTTCACCCCCAGGCGCTCGCCAGAGCCAGATACGGCGTGAAATGATTGGGTCGGGAGCATCCTGCGCCAGCGCGCCGGCGATGATCGGCAAGCCGTCTTCCATCAAATGCGTTGAGAGCTGCAATAGAAGTCGCCCACCGTCGCCAATATGCGCGGCGTCGTCCAGAAGGAATGAAAGCGACTTTGCGAGAAGCATCGGTAGAAGGTCACTCGGCACCGGCTTATGCTTACGCCTCGAACATCTTCTTGCAACTCCCCACATTCGCTTCAATCATGCACGGTATTCGATGCGGATGTGACCTGGAGTGAGCGATGGCGGAATCGGTTTACACAGAGATTGAGGTCGCCGCGCCACAAGCGACCGTGTTCGCGCTTTTGACGGATCCGGACCAGATCGTGCGATGGATCGGGACCGAAGCGAATTTGGATGCAACGCCGGGCGGTCTGTTCCTCGTCAATGTCGGTGGTCGCTATATGGCGCGCGGTGAGTTCACCGAGGTGATCCCGGTCCACCGTCTTGCCTACAGTTTTGGCTGGGAAGACAACGAGACCGTGCCGCCCGGCTCCAGTCATGTCGAGATCGACCTGATCGCGAGGGATGCGGGGACACTGATCCGCTTCACGCACAGCGGACTGCCGAACGCAAAGGAGCGTGACAGCCACCGAAGGGGATGGGAGCACTACCTCTCAAGGCTGAAGATCACTGCCGATGGGGGACATGTCGATCCCGACGTGCCGATGAAGAATATGTGATTTTCATCTAAGGGCCGCGGATGCCCGTAATCCGAACCAGGCGCGGCATGCGTCAGCGAGGCCCCTTTGACCTGCCGTCGCCAGACCGGCCGCTCGGGAAACCCAGCGGCCTGCGGGCCGCCGCACCATTACAGCTGCCGGCGACGGATCGTTTCAGCGAGCTCGGCGAAGGCGTCCGCGATCCCGGTGCCGCTCTTGGCGCCTGCGTGGAGTTCTTGAAACTCAGCGCTTCTGGCGCAACGCCTCGGATTGAATTAGCATCCGTTCATCAAAGCTCCGGCCGCACTCCTGCAGGATGCGGAATGCGGAGCGCAGGCGAGCGAGGCCGGGCGCGGTCACATGCCGGGCGCCGATCCAAGCGCGACTGGGCATCCGAACTTCCGTTCGGCGGCAAGACGGCGTGGCCGGGAGGAGTCAGATGCAAAAACTACAATCGCAAGGCGTCCATCACATCACGCTGGTCGGCGCCGGGCGTCAGACCTCGATCGATTTTTGGGAGGGCGTGCTTGGCATGCCTTTCATCTTCGAGCAGCCCAACCTCGACAAGCCAAGCGAAAGCCATCTCTATTTCGATCCGGGCGACGGCCGGCTGATCACCGTCTTCACCGACGAAAGCCGCACGCCGGTCAAGCGGCGCACGCCGACCGACACGGGCTGCGTCCATCATATCGCTTTCGCGGTGTCGCGCGTCACCTTTCTGCAGGCGGTTGCCCGGCTCGACGAGCGCGCCATCAAGCACAGCGGCGTCAAGGATCGCGGCTTCATGGACTCGATCTATTTCGAGGATCCGCTCGGCCTGCTGATCGAACTCGCCTCCTACCGTTTCGAACCGCCGGCGGGCTTCACCCATGCCGACGTGCTGATGCAGGCGCACAAGATCCGCGTCGCGCGCGGCGACTACGCAATAGCCGAAGTGCATCTCGCCGACGCGATCCAAGCGCTTGTCGAGCGCTCGCGCACGACCTTGTCGGAGGATCGCGCACCGAAAAATCCATACTGACGACACGCCAAACAAAGGGAGGACATAATGGCAAAGACAGCAACGAAGAGTGCGAAAAAGCCCGCCGCCAAGGCAGCCAAACCAGGAGCCAAGCCGGCGGCCAAAGCCGCCGCCAAGTCAGCGGCGAAAGTGGCAAGGCCGGCGACGAAGGTCTCCGGCAGAAAGCCCGCGAAGGCCAAGGCGAAGCCTGCGAAAAAGCCGGCGCTCACGCTCAGCATGCTGAAGCCCAGCGTCAACAATATGAGCGTTCGGGTGTTTGCACGCGCCGCCGGGCTCGATCATTCCGAAACCGACGTTTGGGGCCTCACGCGCTCGCCCGAATATATGGCGCGAAACCCGGCCCATCTTACGCCGATGATCGAGGACAAGGGCCTGCCGAGAGGTGTCTTGTGGGAAAGCTGCGCCATCATGCAGTACCTCGCCAACAAGCACGGGCTGGAGAAATTATATCCCAAGGCGCCGGCCAAGCGGGCAATGATCGACAGCGCCATGTTCTACCTGATCGGGACGCTCTACCCCTATGTGGCGCGCGCCACATATCCTGTGCTGAATTTCCCGCAATATGCCGGCGAGGTCGGCCACAGCGACGCTCATCCCGACAAGAAGTCGGAAGCCCAGAAGGCCGCTATAGAAGCGATAGCCGAGCCGCTGGAGGTGTTTCACAGCTTCTTCAGGAACGGCAAGCCGTTCATCGGCGGCAAGAACCCGTCGATCGCCGACATCCGTCTGGCGGCGACGCTCGAATTCCTCGCCGTCATCGACTATGCGCTGCCCCAATGGGCAAAAGACTATATGGCGGCGATCGAGAAGAAGCTCGGCAAGGCCTATGCCGAGCCGGCCGGCGACGTGCGCGGCTATATCGCCTATGTGCGGTCGCAGGCCAACGCCTGAGGCACGTGCAGGCCGGCGATCGTCCGCACGTTCTGCGGGAGCCGGTAATGATCTGGGGTAATTCTTTCTTACTCTCCCCTGTTTGCACGGTGTGGGGAGCTTAAGGTTTCGTTAACCGAAACCCTTTCTACTGGTATCCACCTCCAGCTTGCGACCACGGATGTACTGGCGCGGATGGAAAGCAAAGGTCGGCTGCTCGCCGGCCTTTTGCTTATTTCAGCCCCTGCCGAAGTTGCGCCAGACGGCGTTTCACGACGCCTGCATGGCTGATGAAGCGCGTTGCCGGCATCTTGCCATCGCCGATGTCGGCCCTACCATCGAAGTAGTACCCTCCTCGAGGGCGGTTCAAGGACAGAGGCCCTGTCATGAAAAGCATTGCTGGAATGATGGTGATTGCAGGCGCCATGCTGGCGGGTGCAGCCGGTCAATCGAATGCAGCGACGCTCAACACCATGCCCGAGGTCGGGGCTGCCATCCAGGCGTGCTGGACCCCGCCGGCGAATGCCGGGAATTCCACCGTCACCCTGAGCTTCAGCTTCAGGCGCGATGGCACGCTGATCGGCCGGCCCAAGCCGACCGCCATCCGCGTCGCCGGCGAGGAGAAGACGCGCCAAGCTTTTGTCGACGCGGCGGTCGCGGCCGTGGACCATTGCCTGCCGTTGAGCTTTTCACCGGCGTTGGCTCAAGGCATCCCGGGCAAGGTGTTCACTCTGCAATTCAACTCGCCCAAACAAGAACAGGCTGCACCGCGAGTGAAGGCTTCGCCTTGATCTTTTCCAAAAACCGGATTCCACTTTTCGGGATCTAGTGCATGTCGCGCAAAAGTGTGCAGCGGTTTTGCGACAACGACATGCATTAGACAAGAACCTAAGCGCGTCGCATGAGGCCCGGTCGACCGCGATGCGCTTTAGTGGCGCCTTCGTCTGGCCTCGACATGTCGCGCCAGTTCCGGCATCTCGAAGACATAGTCGCTCCAGGCCGATTCCGGTATCTGGCCGGCGAGATAGCACTCCAGCAAAAGCCTCTGCTCGTGGTCGAGTGGCCTCGGTGCGCGTTCATGGTCCAACCCAAGTGAATGGAACAGATTCCTGGTCAGGTCCGCGACAGTGAAGTGGATCGACATTTGCGGTCTCCTCCTTTGGCCGCTCAACGCCGATCCGAGGGCTAAGGTTTCAGCAACGGCCGGCCGGTAACGCCGGATTGATCGCGATGCCGAACCCGCCGCGCGCATCAAAACTTCGCCGTGGCGGGCGTCCGCCGGCGTTGCTGCCGGTTCGTCTCAATCTTGAAATAAAAATGTAATATTGAATTTACACGAGTGGATCTAATACACTAGAGCTAAAGTCTCTGGTGGCGATTTGATCTACTCCAATTAGGAAAGACTGATTTAGCTAGTACTTATCCATAGTCGACAAAGAAATCCTGTTCTCGGTGCAACAAGGATAATGGTCGTTCCAATGACACGCTTCTGGCCCCTCACGATTCTGATGCTGGTGTCGGCAATAGCCGTTGCGCTCGGCACATCCTTCTCCTACGCGGATAGCTGCGGTGCCATCAGGAGCCAATTGCTTTCGGCGGGGCGCAGCGGCGGGACCAGCCCCGAGCTTGCCCAACTGCGCCGGCAACTCGCCGCGATTCAAAAGCTTGAGAGACAACGCAGATGCACGGCGAGAACGGCCGGCTTCTTCTTCAATCCCTGCGCCGACCTGGTCAGCAGCAAGGCGGAGGTGCAACGGCAGATCGCCAGACTGTCGAATTCGAGCAGGGACACGTCCGGATTGAAGGCCAGGTTTGTCGCGCTGGGCTGCGCCGCCCCCGCTGCCAAGAAACAGCCGGCGCAGCAACGCACGGCACCCAAGGCCCAGTCCGCAGGCACAACAATTGGCGGCAATCGGATGCTGTTTTGCGTTCGCTTGTCGGACGGATATTTCTTCCCCGCGCCAAAATCGCAGTTCGCCAAGAGCGACGATCTGAAGGAAATGGTCGATCAGTGTCGCTACATCTGCGACGATGCCGGCGTCGACCTCTATACGCTGAGCGACGCCACTCGCGAGACCGAGGAGATGGTCGCGCTCGAGTCGGGAAAACCCTATGTGGAGCTACCTGCCGCGTTCCGGTACCGCGACGACGCGAACTTCAAGGCCTGCGACGTCAAGCGCTATTATCGGCGCGTCGCCGAGCTCAGGGCACGAACCGTGACACCGGCCAACATGACCAATGCCATCATACCGTTGCCGACGGCAAAGCCGGATTTTGGCATCGTCGCGGAAATTCCTGAATCCGGGATCGAAACCGCCGGTGCCGCTCCGGCAGAGGCAAAAACGCAGGCTGCCGAAGTGCAGGGGGTTGCCCAGCATCAGTCGATCGAAAGAGCGATCGGCGCGCGGCCGGTGAGAGTGGTCGGGCCGGCCTTCTTCCCGGCGGACTGACCAAGGCGGGCGATGTTCCGAGACGGCCGGATCGGATAGCCGCTTCAAGGCCTGGAGCCGTGCGCATCGACCGACGTCGGCTGGTTATTCGCAGACCATGCGGGCCCGTTTGCCGGGCTCGCTGACATTCTTGCAAGTTAGCGGCTTCGTCGGCTCCGGCGACAGCATGGGCGGGTTGTTGGTGACCCTCCTCCGAGGCGCTGCAACGGAAGCCGCGCTCCTGCGCACCGCCGGCCTTTTCGGCGTTTGCGGCGCCACTGGAAAGACGTCGGTCTCCAGTTGCGACTGTTCGGCTTGCGCCTGCGGCGAAGGCCTGTCCCAGAAACGGCGAACATCGAGCGGCTTGGGAATGATGACGGTGCCGTCATAGCTGCGCGCGCAGCCGCTTCCCAGAGGCAGCGCCAGGCACAGGAAGACAGGCAGAATCCGTCGAGACATCAGCAATACCCCTGCAAGCTTATAACGCTGCTTCGGCCTAACCGACAACCGGCGGAATAGGGCGAAGGGAGTAGATACCGTGAAGTAGAGTCGTCGCATTTCCAGTCGAAGGCGTTGCTCGAAGATCCAGCGCCGGGTCGGGCGCGGATGGAGGTCCAGCGCGAGTTAGAACCTTGCGATTCGTCAACGCTTCCAGCGTAAGGCCATGGTGCGATCGCACCATACCAAAGCCGCGCTCAGTGGCGACAATGGGATATTCGAAGTTCCGCTCCTCCAGTTACGGGCGGGAGCAGCGACCGCCGGCAAGAAACAGGGTCAGATTTACCCCAACGGACCTGTTTCGGCGATGGCGCGGCCATGACACGTTCTGGCTGCATGCAACGCGCTCCCGTCCGGCTTTTTTTCTTTTAAAGCCGGTGGCTACGATCGCCGAGCAGACGATGCCGGCCGGAATTCAAGCAAGCTGCTGATTCCAGCGGCAAACCGCGGCCCATGCCGACAAACCCCGCGGCCGCTCCTTCTTACCCGGCTGGACGACGTTACCGGAGCGACATGAAACTGTCATGCGACTGTAATAATCGGGGGCTATTGGCCTCAGCGGGCGCCGGAGGAATGGCGCCGAGAGACCATATTCCGAACAGGAGCAGGCCACATGAGACATTTCATCCGCTCGGCGGCCGTTGCGATTGCAATGGCTGCGGCGACGACCACCCTCACCCTGTCCGCCGCGCTCGCCGCGGACATCTCCGGCGCCGGCGCCACCTTCCCCTACCCGATCTATGCGAAGTGGGCCGACACCTACAAGAAAGACACCGGCATTGGCCTTAACTACCAGTCGATCGGTTCCGGCGGCGGCATCAAGCAGATCAAAGCCAAGACCGTTACCTTCGGCGCTTCGGATGCGCCGCTCAAGGGCGACGAGCTTGAAGCGTCCGGACTGGCTCAATTCCCGATGGTGATGGGCGGCATCGTTCCCGTCGTCAATCTCGAAGGCATCAAGCCGGGCGAGTTGGTTCTCGACGGCCCGACGCTGGCCGACATCTTCCTCGGCAAGATCACGAGCTGGGATGACGAAGCGATCAAGAAGCTTAATCCCGACGTCAAGCTGCCTTCGCAGGCGATCGCGGTCGTTCACCGTTCCGATGGTTCGGGCACGACGTTCAACTTCACCTATTACCTCGGCGACGTCAGCGCGGACTGGAAAGAAAAGGTCGGCGTCGACAAGGCCGTGGAATGGCCGGTCGGCATCGGCGCCAAGGGCAATGAGGGCGTTGCCAACAACGTCTCCCAGACCGGCGGCGCGATCGGTTATGTCGAATATGCCTACGCCAAGCAGAACAAGCTCACCCACACCGATATGATCAACAAGGACGGCAAGAAGGTCGAGCCCGCCGCGGCGGCGTTCTCGGCGGCAGCGGCCAATGCCGACTGGAGCTCGCAGCCGGGCTATGGCGTCATCCTCGCCAACGAGCCGGGCGCCGAGTCCTGGCCGATGACGGCGGCAACGTGGATCCTGCTCTACAAGAAGCCGGATGATGCCGCGACCACCGGCGAAGCGCTCAAATTCTTCGCCTGGGCATACGACAAGGGCGACGAGATGGCCGGCGAGCTGGACTACGTTCCGATGCCCGACAAGGTGGTCGAGAGCGTCAAGGCCATGTGGGCCAAGGAAGTTGTCGGCGACGACGGCAAGCCGCTCTACTCGGCTATGTAATCTCCTCCAGGGAGGGCGTCGACGGCGCCCTCCCTGTTGCCTTTAATCGCGAGGACCCAATGACCATCGCTTCCGATGCCATGCCATCATCTGCAGCAGCCCGGGCCAGGGAAGCTACGGTGCGGCGCTTCGCGCTCACCGATGCCATATTCCGCGGACTCACCCGCGCTTCCGCAATTCTTGTGCTGGTCATCCTCGGCGGTGTCGCGATCTCGCTGTTTGCCGGCTCGTGGCAGGCGCTGTCGTCCTTCGGTTTCTCCTTCCTGACGACTGAAAGCTGGAATCCGGTCACGGAAAAATTTGGCGCACTGGCGCCGATCTACGGCACCCTGGTCACGGCGGCCATCGCCATCCTGATCGCGGTTCCGATCGGCATCGGCATTGCAGTCTTTCTCACCGAGCTCTGCCCGCGCCCGCTCAGGCGCCCGATCGGCATAGCGGTCGAGCTGTTGGCCGGCATTCCTTCGATCATCTACGGCATCTGGGGCCTGTTCGTGTTCGCGCCGTTCCTGCAGACGGCGATACAGCCCTTCATCATCAACGTCTTCCACGGCGTGCCGGGACTATCCAGCCTTTTCGCCGGCCCTCCTTACGGCATCGGCCTTCTGACCTCGGCGCTGATCCTTGCCATCATGGTGCTGCCCTTCATCACCTCGATCACCAAAGACGTCTTCGATACGGTGCCGGCGGTGCTGAAGGAATCGGCCTATGGCATCGGTTGCACGACCTGGGAAGTGACCCGGCGCGTGGTCATTCCCTATACCCGCATCGGCATCATGGGCGGCGTCATGCTTGGCCTGGGCCGGGCGCTCGGCGAGACCATGGCGGTGACCTTCGTCATCGGCAACGCCCACCGCATCAGTGCCTCCCTGTTCGCGCCGGGCACGACGATCTCGGCGACCATCGCCAATGAATTCACCGAGGCCGACGGCGACCTCTACACCTCCTCGCTGGTTTCGCTCGGCCTGATCCTCTTCGTTATCACCTTCCTGATCCTTGCCGCCGCCCGCTATATGTTGATGCGGATCGACGCCCGTACGGGAGCCTGACCGATGTCGACATCCTCATCGCTCCACAGCCGCCGCAAAGCCAGGAATTCGGTGATGATGGCGCTTTGCGTCGTCGCCGCCGGCATCGGGCTTGCCTGGCTGGCGCTCATTCTCGGCGCACTGGTCTATAAGGGCACAGCCGGGCTTTCGCTCGCGGTCTTCACCGAGATGACGCCACCACCGGGCGAGGCCGGCGGCCTGCTCAATGCCATCGCGGGCAGCCTGCTGATGACGATCATCGCCGTTGTCGTCGGCACGCCGATCGGCGTGCTGGCGGGAACCTACATGGCCGAGTATGGACGCTTTTCGCGCATCACCACCGTCGTCCGCTTCATCAACGACATCCTGTTGTCGGCGCCGTCGATCATCATCGGCTTGTTTGTCTATGAGCTGATGGTGCGGCCAATGGGACATTTCTCGGCCATTGCCGGCGCCGTTGCGCTTGCCATCCTGGTCATTCCGGTGGTCGTGCGCACCACTGAAGACATGCTCAACCTGGTGCCGAACGCGTTGCGTGAAGCCGGTGCCGCGATCGGCGCGCCACGCTGGGTGGTGATCCGTTCGGTCGCCTACCGCGCCGCATTGTCCGGCATCGTCACCGGCATATTGCTGGCGATAGCACGCATTTCCGGCGAGACGGCGCCGCTGCTCTTCACCGCGCTCAACAACCAGTTCTGGAGCAGCAATATCAACGCGCCGATGGCCAGCCTGCCGGTGACCATCTTCCAGTTCGCTCTCAGCCCTTACGAGGAATGGCAGCAACTGGCGTGGACCGGCGCACTCATAATCACCCTGACGGTTCTGGGCTTGAGCATCCTCGCCCGCAGCCTTACCGGACGCAGAGAGGACAGATGACACAGATGTTGTCCCCAGACATGACGATGGCCGAAACGGTCGTCGAGAAGACGAAGATCGAGGTCAAGAATCTCAACTTCTACTACGGCCAGAGCAAGGCGCTGAAGGACATCAGCCTGTCACTGCCTGAGCGCAGTGTCACGGCCTTCATCGGCCCTTCGGGGTGCGGGAAATCGACGCTGCTGCGTGTGTTCAACCGCATCTATGAGCTCTACCCAAAACAGACGGCCGAGGGCCAGGTGCTGCTCGACGGCAAGAACATTCTCGACCGGTCGCAGGATCTCAACCTCCTCAGGACCAAGATCGGCATGGTGTTCCAGAAGCCGACGCCGTTCCCGATGTCGATCTACGAGAACATCGCCTTCGGCGTCAGGCTCTACGAGAACCTCGGCAAGTCCGAGATGGACGGCCGCGTCGAACAGGCGTTGAAGCGCGCCGCGCTGTGGAGCGAGGTCAAGGACAAGCTCAACGCCAGCGGCTTGAGCCTGTCCGGCGGCCAGCAGCAGCGGCTCTGTATCGCCCGCACCGTGGCCGTGAAGCCGGAAGTCATTCTGCTCGACGAACCGGCTTCGGCCCTCGACCCGCTGTCGACTGCCAAGATCGAGGAACTGATCGACGAATTGCAAGCCGACTATACGATCGTCATCGTCACCCACAACATGCAGCAGGCGGCGCGCGTGTCGCGCCAGACCGCCTTCATGTATCTGGGTGAACTGGTCGAGTTCGACCGGACCGAGAAGATCTTCACGTCGCCCCGCGAGAAGCGCACGCAGGACTACATCACTGGCCGCTTCGGCTGAGCCGTTCCGATCATGCATATGAGGACAGGACCATGGGCGAACACACAGTCGCTTCTTTCGACGAGGATCTCGAGCAGATCAGCAAGCTGATCCGCGACATGGCCGACCTCGCCGGTTCGATGGTCGGCGGGGCGACCAAGGCCCTGTTGAATTCCGACAACGTGCTGGCGCAACGCGTCGTTTCCGACGACGCCATCATGGATGCGCGTCAACGCGAACTGGACGACCGCGCCATCACCCTGATCGCCAAACGCCAGCCGATGGCCCACGATCTTCGCCATGTGGTCGGAGCGATCCGCATGGCGGGCGACCTCGAACGCATCGGCGACCTTGCCAAGAATATCGCCAAGCGCGTGAGTGCGGTCGGCCTCAGCGCTACGCCGCGGGACCTGTCGCATTCCATCGACGCGATGGCGCAGCTGGTTCTCATCCAGGTGCAGGGTGTCATCGAGGAATATGCTGCAGGCGATGCGGCCGCGTTGGCCAAGCTGCGTGCCGCCGACGAGCGCATCGACGTCAAATACACGTCCGTGTTCCGCGAGCTGTTGACCTACATGATGGAAGATCCGCGCAACATCACCGCTTGCACGCACCTGCTGTTCTGCGCCAAGAATCTGGAGCGGATCGGCGACCATGTCACCAACATCGCCGAAAATGCGTATTATGTGCTGACCGGCGAGCAATTGCCGGTCAATCGTCCGAAGCAGGACGAAACGACAATGTCCGCACCGGTGACATGATGGGGGTGCCCAGCCGATGATCGCACCACGCATAATGGTGGTGGAGGACGAGGAGCCATTGGGTGTGCTGCTCCGCTACAATCTCGAATCCGAAGGCTACCAGGTCGAGGTGGTGACACGCGGCGACGAAGCCGAGATCCGTTTGCAGGAGAATGTGCCCGACCTTTTGGTGCTCGACTGGATGATACCAGCGGTTTCCGGCATCGAGCTCTGTCGTCGGTTGCGGGTGCGCCCCGAAACCGAGCGGCTGCCGATCATCATGCTGACCGCGCGCGGCGAGGAGAGCGACCGGGTGCGCGGGCTTTCGACCGGCGCCGACGACTATCTGGTCAAACCGTTTTCGACACCGGAATTCATGGCCAGGGTCAAGGCGCTGCTGCGGCGCGCCAAGCCGGAAGTGCTGTCCAGCGTGCTGAAGGTCGGCGACATCGTGCTCGATCGCGAATCGCACAGGGTCTATCGCAAGAAGAGCGAAATCAGGCTCGGGCCGACCGAATTCCGGCTGCTCGAGTTCATGATGCGGCATCCGGGCCGTGTCTTCTCGCGCAGCCAGTTACTCGATAATGTCTGGGGCGAGACAATCTACATCGACGAACGCACCGTCGACGTGCATGTCGGGCGGCTGCGCAAAGCCGTCAACAACGGCCGGATGCCGGATGTCATCCGCACCATCCGCGGTGCCGGCTATGCGATCAGGGAAGATTGACCCGCCTGGTCAGGCTACGTTCTTTCTGACGCTGGGCCTCATTTGCGCGCCCGGCGCGAAAATCTCCTGGTCGACGAAGCTTAGCGCCCGCATCGCGCAGCCTTCGCGGATCAGCGGCAATTCGTTCGGCTCTGTATCGAAGGAGATCGAGCCCGAATGCTGGCCGCCGGCGGTCTGGGCGATTGCCTTCCGCAAGGCCGGCTCGATCAGATCGAAGGCGGCGGCACTGGCGCCGACCATCGCGACCGGTGCCGGATCGATCAGCGCGAACAGCGAGCCGAGACCGAAACCCAGCGCTTCGCCGGCCTTGCGGTAGGCCTCGCGTTCCGGCCCATCTTTCTCGCGCGCCCGGGCCGCCAGTGCTCGCATGTCGGCGTCGCTGACGTCGGCGATCGGTTCGCTTTCTTCGCTCATCTGCCTGGCGTTGCGCCAGATGGCGTAGTTGCCGGCATAGGCCTCGATGCAGCCGCGCCGCCCGCAACGGCAGAGCGCGCCGCCCGGACGATGGATCATGTGGCCAAATTCGCCACCCGAGGAATGCGTCCCGGTGAACAGTTCGCCCTTCAGCACCAGCCCCATGCCGATGCCATGCGAAAGCAGGATGGCGATGAAGTCGTCGCGATAGCGATCCGGATTGCGCCAGCGCAAAGCCACCGCCATCATGTTGCAGTCGTTCTCCACCGTTGCCGGGATGCCGAATTCGTCCTCCAGCATGTCGGCAAAGGCGATGTCGGTCTGCGGCGTGATCGGCGACCACAGCATGGCGCGTGCAGGGGAGTCGGTAATGCCCTGAATCGCCAGGGCGATGCGGGCGACACTGCGGACGTCAAGGTCTGGATCCTGCAGCCGGCGCCGGACGATGGCCATGCATTCACGGATCAGCTCGTCGCGCGGCATGGTCAGCGTGTCCAGTCGGCGCTGTTCCTCGGCGACCACCTGTCCCGTATAGTCGATAATGGCGGCCGACAGGAAATTCAGCGACAACACCACGGTCAGCACCGCCGCCGCTTCCGGGTTGAGGGCGAGGCCGACCTGCGGACGACCGCGTTTCAACGAAACGGGCTCACTTGCCTTGCTCTCGGCGAGGATGCCTTCCCGTATCAGGTCGGAAGAGATCGCCGATATGGTCGAATGACTGAGGCCGGTAGTAGCTGCGATCTCAGTACGCGATGGCTGGCCGGCCCGGCGCACCGCCGAGATCACCATCGCCCGGTTGCGCCGGCGCAAATCGTCATGGCGGATTCCGACCGACATTGTTTTGCTTTCCTCCCGGTTGCCGCGGCCGCTCATGAACCGGAAGCCGTCGGTAATGTCCGACAAATAGTGTCGGACGCAGGCAAATAGTGTCAGATGCAGGTGGCGCTGTCATCGTTTATTCCGACGCTCGAAAAAACCCGCAGAGTCATCAAAATCCATCAGAATCGATGTTGACAGCAGCCGGAGATCGGGCCAGTATTTTTTCGAGGCTCGAAAAAATTAGAGCTTCTAAGCTGGTCTTTGAGCCAATTGGTCACGCCGTACGCGGCGCAGGGAGGATATGATGAAGAAATTCACGACCGCCATTCTGGCGGGTGTCGCCATGACGCTGGCGCTGGCGTCGGTGGCGCAGGCTAAAGACAAGGTCATCGGCGTTTCGTGGTCGAACTTCCAGGAAGAGCGCTGGAAGACCGACGAGGCCGCAATGAAGGCGGCCATTGAGGCCGCAGGCGACAAGTATATTTCCGCCGACGCACAGTCCAACCCCGGCAAGCAGCTCACCGACGTCGAGAGCCTGATCTCGCAGGGCGCCAGCGCACTGATCATCCTGGCGCAGGACGCCTCGGCCATCGGGCCGGCCGTGCAGAAGGCACTGGACGAAGGCATCCCGGTCGTCGGCTATGACCGGCTGATCGAGAACAAGGACGTGTTCTATCTGACCTTCGACAACAAGGAAGTCGGCCGCATGCAGGCCCGCGAAGTCTTCAAGGTGAAGCCGGAAGGCAACTACGTCTTCATCAAGGGTTCGGGTTCCGATCCGAATGCCGATTTCCTGTTTGCCGGTTCGATGGAGGTGCTGAAGGAGGCCATTGACGGCGGCAAGATCAAGAATGTCGGCGAGGCCTATACGGACGGCTGGCTGCCGGCCAACGCTCAGAAGAACATGGAACAGTTCCTGACCGCCAACGACAACAAGGTCGATGCCGTGGTCGCCGCTAATGACGGCACTGCCGGCGGCGTCGTCGCCGCGCTGACGGCGCAAGGGCTGGCCGGATCGGTTCCGGTTTCGGGCCAGGACGGCGACCACGCCGCGCTGAACCGCATCGCGCTCGGCACACAGACCGTGTCGGTGTGGAAGGATGCGCGCGAGCTCGGCAAGAATGCCGCCGAGATCGCCTCGCAACTGGCCGACGGCAAGCAGATGACCGACATTGCCGGCGTGAAGGATTTCACCACGCCCGGCGGCAATACCGTCAAGTCGCTGTTCCTGACCCCGGTCGCCATCACCAAGGACAACCTCAACGTCGTCATCGACGCCGGCTGGATCAAGAAAGAAGAGGTCTGCGCCGGGGTGACGGCTGGCACTGTTGCAGTCTGCAACTGAGCCGACGTTTCCGAAAAGTCCGAACGCCGCGGCCGCTCGCCGCGGCGTTTTTCCAACAAGAGTTGTTTTTCCGCTTCCGGCGGATAACTTCTAGGCTGCTTCCGGCATCCGCGGCAGACGGCAACCCGGCGGGAGAAACATCATGACCGACACGACGTCCAACACGCCGGTCGACAGCACGACAGACCGGGCACGGGAATCCGAACTCGGCATTGTTGCCCGATTTCTCAAGGCAACCGAACTCGACACGCGCATGCTCGGCATGGTCGGCGCGCTGCTGGTCATCTGGGTCGGCCTGCATGTCATTTCTAGCGTACGGCTCGGCGTCAATCCGTTCGACTTCGACAGCCGGACCTTCCTGACGCCACGCAATCTCTGGAACCTGTCGGTGCAGACTTCGGCCGTGGCCATAATGGCCGCCGGAATGGTGCTGGTTATCGTCATGCGCAATATCGACCTGTCGGTCGGCTCCGCCGAAGGCCTGATCGGCGTGGTCATGGGTTTTGCGCAGGTGCATTTCCTGGTGCGAATGGTCGGTCTGCAATTAGGCAACCCCTGGATCTGGATCCTGGCGCTGGCCATCGGCCTCGCGCTTGGCCTTCTGATCGGAGCGTTCCAGGGATACATCATCGCTTATCTCGAGGTGCCGGCCTTCATCGTGACGCTGGGCGGCCTTCTGGTCTGGCGGGGTGCCGCATGGTGGGTCGCCAGTGGGCAGACGATTGCGCCGCTGGATGCCACTTTCCAGCTGATGGGCGGCGGACCGACGGGTTCGATCGGTGCGCGATGGAGCTGGATCGTCGGAATTGTCGCGTGCCTGGCGGTTGTGTTCATGCTGCTCAACGGGCGGGTGCAGCGCAAGCGGTTCCGCTTCCCGTTACGCCCGATCTGGGCCGAGACGTTCCTCGGGGCCGTCACTTGCCTTGTCATCATGGGCGCCATATGGCTTGCCAATTCCTATCCTTGGCCGGTCGGCATCGTGAACAGATATGCGGCGGCCAACAATATAACCGTTCCCGAAGGCGGGCTGTTCATCGCCCATGGCATCGCCATACCCGTGCTGATGGCTGTAGCCGTAGGGCTGATCATGACCTTCATCGCCAAGCGTACCCGTTTCGGCCGCTATGTCTTCGCCATCGGCGGCAATCCGGAAGCAGCCAACCTTGCCGGTATCAACACGCGCTGGGTGACCATGAAGGTGTTCATGATCATGGGCGTGCTGGCGACGATCGCCGCAGCGATCTCGTCAGCCAGGCAGAACTCGTCGACCAATGCGCTGGGCACGCTGGACGAGCTCCTGGTCATCGCGGCGGCGGTGATCGGCGGCACGTCGCTCGCCGGCGGCTCCGGCACAGTGCTCGGCGCCATGCTCGGCGCGCTTTTGATGCAGTCGCTGCAGTCCGGTATGGTGCTGCTCGGCATCGATTCGCCGCTGCAGAGCATCGTTGTCGGAGCCGTGCTGGTGGTCGCGGTGTGGCTCGATACCGTCTATCGCAAACGGGTCTGAGCATGATCCCGCAAGGTGGAAACCGGTTTTCGTACAACTTGATGCTCAAGCAGGATCTATAGGGAGGAAGGACGAGCATGGCAGACAAAACCGCTCCCACGCCGCTGATCGACATGCGCAACATCTCCATCGCTTTCGGCGGCATTCGCGCCGTCGACGATGCCTCTGTCGACCTTTTCCCGGGCGAGGTGATGGCTTTGCTCGGTCACAACGGTGCCGGCAAATCGACGTTGATAAAAATCCTGTCCGGCGCCTACAAGCGCGATGCGGGCCAGATTTTCGTCAACGGCGAGGAAGCTTCGATCTCCAATCCCCGCGACGCCAAGAAGTACGGCATCGAGACGATCTACCAGACGCTGGCGCTGGCCGACAATGTCGATGCGGCCGCCAACCTGTTTCTCGGCCGCGAGCTGATGACCGGCTGGGGTACGCTCGACGACGTCGCCATGGAGGCCGAGGCGCGCAAGGTGATGGGCAGGCTCAATCCGCGTTTCCAACGCTTCAAGGAGCCGGTGGTAAAGCTTTCGGGCGGCCAGCGGCAGTCGGTGGCGATCGCCCGCGCCATCCTGTTCAATGCTCGCATCCTGATCATGGACGAGCCGACGGCGGCACTCGGGCCGCAAGAGACGGCGCAGGTCGGCGAACTGGTCAGGCAGCTCAAGTCCGACGGCATCGGCATCTTCCTGATCAGCCATGATATTCACGACGTGTTCGAGCTTGCCGACCGTGTCTGCGTCATGAAGAACGGTCGGGTTGTCGGAACGACGCGCACAACCGACGTCACCCAGGACGAGGTGCTCGGCATGATCATCCTCGGCAAGTGCCCACCCGGCGCCATTCCGGGGCCGGGCGCGCTGAAGATCGCCGCATGAACGAGAATTAGCCGGCTAATCACAAGCCGCCAAAATGTGCCAGCCGTCACCATGCATTGGCCTCGCCATTGTGTTGGCGTCAGGACTTGCCCATAAAGATGCCGAACCGTCCACGGGACGTATCAGCAATTGAAGAAGCTTTTTCCGACCGTCGCTTTTATCGCCGTCGCGCTGATCAGCCTGACGATGGCGGGTTTTGCCTATTTTGCCACCCAGGAGGCGGCCCGCATTAAATTCGAGGCGACGGCAGACGACGCGCTTAACCGGATCGAAAGCCGCATCGACCTGGACCTGTCGCTGCTGCGTTCGACCCGGGCGCTGTTCGACGCACGCAATGGCGGTATCTCGCAGGGCGAGTTCAAGGCCTTCTTCAACGCGCTCGACATCGAGAATAATTTCGCCGGCCTGCGCGGCATCGGTTTCCTTCGCCTGGCGAAAACTGGCAACGAGGCGGCGGTCGAGCGCGACATCCTGCACGATCACGGCGCAAGCCATCCGATCTATCCCGACACGAACTTACCGTGGCGTACGCCCATCGTGCTGTTCGAACCGCTGGATCCGTCCAACAAATCCAGCATCGGCTACGACATGTTCACCGGGCCGGCGCGGCGCGAGGCGATCGAAAAGGCGATGACCGACGACCAGCAGCACGCCAGCGGGCTGGTGCAGTTCGGCAAGGATACGGGTGCCGCGCAGACCTTTACCGGGTTCCTCGTCTTCGTCCGGCTCAATGTCGAAACCGCGCCGGACGCCGTGAACGCGACGAGATCCTCGACTGCCGGCTTCCTTTATGCGGCCTTCCGCGCCCGTGATCTGTTCCAGGCTGCGCTCAGCCGGGCACCATTGCTGCCGGTCAACACCGAGATCTATGACGGCACGGTGGACAGCGACAACCTGCTGTTCCAATCGGAAACGCCGCCTGTTTCGAGCCTCGGCGACAGGCTGCTGGTCACCCGCAAGATCACCGTCGCCGGCCGGCCGTGGGTCGTCCTGTTCAGGCCGACAAGTGCTTTCTCGCAACCTTCCTCGCGCGCCATCCCGGTGATGCTCGGATTGTTCGGACTGCTGCTTGCGGGCGCCATCGCGCTGGTGGCCCGCTATCAGGAGCGGGCCTATGAGGCGGTCTCGCTGCTTCACGAAACGACCGAAAAGAGCCTGCTGGAAAAAGACCTGATGCTGCAGGAGATGAAGCATCGCATCAAGAACTCGATCACGCGGGTGCTGGCAATCGCGCGCCAGACAGCATCGCACACCACCGACGTCCAGGAATTCTCGGCTTCTTTCTCGGCCCGGCTGCAGGCGATGGCGGCTTCCCAGGACATGCTGACGCGCTCACGCTGGCAGAAAGCCGATCTCGGCGACCTGCTGCGCATCGAGCTAGGCCAGGTGTTCGGCAGCGAGCTTCCTGAAGGGCTGCTGTCGGGACCGCAGGTTCTTCTCGATGAAAAGACGACGCAGGCACTCGGCCTCGTCTTTCACGAACTGGCGACGAATGCGCTGAAGCATGGCGAAGCCGGCAATTCAGTCGGTGCGCTGAAGGTCGACTGGTCGCTCGACGCCCGTAGCGGCACCCGGACATTGGCTCTCAACTGGCGCGAGGCCGGTCAGAAGAAGCTCGAGACACCGGCAAAGAGCGGTTTTGGCACCAGACTGATCGATCTCAACGTCACGCGCGAATTGCGTGGCACAATCAGGCGCGATTTTCGCGAAGATGGCTTGAACGTGGAAATCAAGGTTCCGCTGCCGGCCTGAAACGCCGTCTCGTGGGCCGCGTCGCAACAGCGCTCTAAAAGGGCAAACGCGGAGACAGGTGGCCTGCCTCCGCGTTTGCTGTTCGCCTGGAGCTCGAAACTAGTTGCAGCGAGCTGTGTAAATCCGGCCGTGACGATCTCTGTATTGGCAGTAGCCATTTTGCAGACGGCGAACGAGCAGACCGCCAATCGCACCAGCGCCGGCGCCGATCAAAGCGCCCTTGCCGCCGCCGACAGCGCCACCAATGAGCGCGCCGCCCACAGTGCCGATACCCACGTTCTCTTCCGTGGTGGTGCAGCCGCTGACCGCAACCACGGCAACCATGGCAATAATCATCTTCCGCATGGAGTCATCCTCACTTTTGTCCTCACTTTAATAAGCTCCAGCCGCCATTTAGCATGAAAGTACGGCCTTTGCCCGCACGATTTCATTGTTGATTAAGATAGTCTTTTTCGGGGCGTGCGCCGTTCGATGCTACCACGAACCCGGAAATCTCCAAGGACGCATCGAGCGTGCCGCTGGGACGCACGTTCCAGACGATCCTGTCATAGTCGTCCTCGAGCACCGGATCGACGGCAAGGCATCTGGCGACGACATGTTGGGCCTGGCCCGGCAGGTCGGTGACCGCGAACGGGCACGGCCGAGCACTCGGGCAGTGGTTTCAAAGCGATCAAGCAGAGGCGAGTTCGATTCAGATCAGTTGGGACGCGGCGGTCAGGACGATCGCGGCCATAAGCGCGATAGCGGCGAAGCGGAGGGGCGAAGCACGAGGCGCGGGCGCTGCGGACGCGTCGGGATCCTGAAAACCGCCCATCGAGACGCGAGCGGCCTGTTCCAGTCTGTTCAAGTCGGCAGCCGTCAAGGCCCATTCCCTTCATTTTGTGCCAAACTCAATCCGGTGGATCGGCACGTTCGCACAGGATCGGACTTTATGGTGAACAGTCGGTTAAAGATGGCGATGCGCAGCAAGCCTTCGCGCGGCGACCGCCGCTCGTTAATCCGTCTCGAAATTGCCGTGAGGAACGACAAGGCGGTATTCGAGGCGGTTCCCGGTGATCTCAAGTGTCGCCGTTCCATTCAATGAAGTGGGCACGACGCGTTCGAGCGCGACGCTGCCAAAACGCTTCTCACTGCGCTGATTGTCGTTGGCTCCGATCACTTCGGCCCATGTCAGCGACAGCGCAGGCTCGCCAGCGGAAGCTGCCGTCAGATCGGCCGTCACCTCGACGAAACCGTCGCTGCGCGACAGTGCGCCATAGCTGACCGAATTGACGGCGAGCTCATGCATGGCCAAGCCGATGTGCAAGGCGGCATTGGGGTTGAGATATGGATTTGCGCCGCGGAAGCGTAGGCTGTGCAAGGGATCCGCGCCGTACCTGCCGACCTGACCGGAAACCAGCTCGCGCAGCGCCGCTCCCCGCCAGTTGGATGACGTAACCAAATCCTGCGAGGAGGCCAGCGACTGCAATCGGCCGCGGAAGCGCGTCAGGAAATCGTCAATGCTGCCGGAATAACGGCCCGTCTGGGTGGCGATACTCTGGATGATGGCCAAAAGGTTCTTGGAGCGATGACTGACTTCGCGCAGCAGCGCCTTCAACGTCTGCTCCCGGCGTTTCTGCTCGGTTGTTTCGACCATGGTGGTCACGACGCCCTGCACCGCGCCGGTCTCGCTGCGGTCGGCGTCTATCCACACCTGAAACCAGCGGGCGCCGTCATCGGCCGGCACGCTGAGTTCAAGATGTTGAGGATTGCCGGAGACGATGACGTCGTGCTTGGCGGCGCCGATACGCTCTGCCTGCGCCGGCGGCAAGATGCCGGTGTTGTCGGAGGCATCGGAAGTCCAGGGCGCGCGCATGTTGCGCGCCCACACCGTCTTCATCTCGCGATCCTGGTACAGGACGGAAATCCCGGCATTGTGCAGTGCATGGAGAAGGGCCCGGCCAAGCTGCATCCCGCTTTCGGCGGGATGCAAAGCGATGATCTCATCACTCTGGCCGCGGTCTTTCATTTTTCCGACTCTGGAACGCATCGGTCAATTTGCTCAACCCATGTCGGGCTGAACGGTTCGCGGAAAAATGGGTTCCAAAAGGAGGAGGTTCGTATCAAGCCTTAAAAAGCGGTCCGCCGAGCGGCATCCCGTTGGAGGACACTGCCCGGCGGTGGCTGGAAACCGTTTGAGGGGTGCGGCTTCCAGTGTTCGCTTGAATGGCCGCTTGGCATTCACGCTCGTCTGATCAGGCCGGCAATAAGCGATATGATCAGGAAGGCGAGAAAGATGAAGAACAATATCTGCGCTATGCCGGCCGAGGTGCCAGCGATGCCGCCGAAACCAAGCGCACCGGCGATAATCGCCACGACGAGAAATACGAGCGCCCAGTAAAGCATGATCGATCTCCTTCCAATGCTGCGGTGAAAACGTGATTCGCCTCCGTTTGTTCCACCATTTTCCGAAAAAGACGATGCTGAAAATCTTCAGGGCCCGAATTGCCGCGGTGTGTGGAAAGGTCCAGTTGGTTGCCCCAGTTGGTTGCCAGTGAATTGAGCCGGCGTCACGCCCATCTGATCCGAGAGAGCGGCTGTCTCGGCGGCCGCAGTTCGGCCGTCCGCTGTTTCATGCCGCGGCTTTCGCGTGCCGGTCAAAGAACAGGGCCTGGCTGATAAGAGCCTTGACCATGTCCGGATTGAACGGCTTGGTAACCAGGAAAGCCGGTTCCGGCCGCTCGCCGGTGAGCAGGCGCTCGGGAAAGGCGGTGATGAAGATCACCGGTACCGAGGTCGACGACAGGATCTCATTGACGGCCGCTATGCCCGAACTTCCGTCGGCAAGCTGGATATCGGCAAGCACCATCTTTGGCCGCGCCTTGCCGAACATCGCCACCGCCTCGGCGTGGGTGCGCGCCGTTCCGACGACGCGGTGGCCGAGGCTTTCGACCATTTCCTCGATATCCATGGCGATCAGCGGCTCATCCTCGATGATCAGCACGTCGGTTGCCACCTGACGGGAGATCTCGTTGCTCGCCTGCGCGAGGAGTTCGGAGAATTCCTGTTCGTCGACGTCGAGAATCTCCGCCGCCTCGTCTTCGCTGAAGCCTTCGACCGCCACCAGCAGAAAGGCTTGGCGGGGGCGAGGCGCAATTGCATTCAGATTGGCCGCGGCACGCTGTTCCCATGCCGACTGGGCATGCTCCTGCGGAACGCGAATGGCCACTGAGGTGAAGAGCTTGGCAAAGACCTTGTAGAGCGCGATGCGGTCGTCCGATGCGTTCGGAAAGATGTCGACATCGGCAATGATGGCTTCGAGCATTGCGGCGACCAGCGCGTCGCCGCTCTCCTGCGATCCGGATACTGCGCGCGAGAAGCGGCGCAGGAACGGCAGGTGCGGAGCGATGGTTGCTGATAGGCTCATATTGGACGTCTCCCTCATATGACGTGATTGCATGTTACAGCTAAAAACGGTTCGCAAGCCCAAAGTTGAAAACGCGGGTTCTGCGAAAAAGTTCCGATCATGCGGAACTAAATATATGGGCTGGCGTTTAGGGGCGGGTTGGGCAACCAGACGAAGCTGCCGCTTGCATTGCGTTATGTGTTGAAGGGCGGCTTAAGGCTGGGACAAAAGGGCGAAATGAAGAACATGACGAAAGCTACCATGGGTGGCGTTGGCAACGGGCGCCGGGCTGCTTCCCGCGACCCGCTTGGGCCGAACTCGGAAATCGGCCGCAAACTCAAACAATACTATGACGAGCTGGTCTCCGACAATGTGCCGGATCGCTTCGCCCAACTGCTCAGCCAGTTGGAAAAGGCCGAACCTGTACAAAAGAAGGACTGAGGCATGGCGGCCGTCTCCCAGGGCTTCAAGACCGACTTGCTCGGCTCGATCCCGAGCCTGCGGGCTTTTGCCGTGTCGCTGACGCAAAACGCCGACAAGGCCGACGACCTGGTGCAGGAAACATTGGTCAAGGCCTGGGACAAGCATGAAAGCTTCCAGCCCGGCACCAACCTGAAGGCATGGCTGTTCACGATCTTGCGCAACGAATTCTATTCGCAGATGCGCAAGCGCGGCCGCGAGGTGCAGGACAGCGATGGCGTCATGACGGCCAGGCTTGCCGTTCACCCGGCCCAGCACGGCCAGCTTGACCTCGAAGACTTTCGCGGCGCGCTCGAGTTGCTGCCAGAAGACCAGCGCGAAGCCATTATCCTCATCGGCGCGTCGGGCTTCTCCTACGAGGAAGCGGCCGAGATCTGCGGCTGCGCCGTCGGAACGATCAAGAGCCGCGTCAGCCGCGCCCGCACACGGCTGCAGGAAATTCTGAAGATCTCCGGTGAAGACGAGTATGGCCCGGACGCAATTTCGGCTCAGGTAACCGGGTCGACGGCTGCGTGAAGCGCGGCGTCTTCGAACCGCTCCGCGCCTCAGCGAAGAGGCGTTCGCCTGCAGGCCGCCGCCACTGCCTCGACGAGATCGTCTCCCGAATAGGGCTTGGTGACCAGTCTGACGCCGGGAAAGGATTCCTTGATCTCGTCCGTATCCGAATAGCCCGAGGCGAAGACGAACGGGATGCCCGCTTCACGCAGCCGCGAAGCAAATTGGAGCGTCGAAACGCCGCTCAGCATGAGGTCGACGATGGCCACATCGAACTGCGCCGCAACGTCTTGCTGTTCGATCTCAGTCAGCTCACGGGCGATGACCACATTGAGCGCGCCGTAGTCGCGGCAAAGCTGCTCGATATCCATGGCAATCAGGAACTCATCTTCCAGGATAAGAATCCGCAAACCGTCAAGTGATGCGCGCACGCAGCAATATCTCCTTAAATGCGTCTCTAACGTGAAACGGGGGAAGTCATGATCGGTATTTGGCATGCTGTCATTTAAAAAAGATGTGCCGGCGCGGATGCGTCGGCCTCGGCCCGTGCAAGGCATTTGCAACGCGCGCTGCCGGAGATAGGGTTAGAAGAGGTTCGTGCCGGAACCTTGGGGTCTGTCGGGCGTTTCGACCGAGCAAAAGCATGGAGAGTGAAGCAATGGCGACTGCCGCAGGAAAGGCCGCGAACGAAGCCCGCACGAATTCCGATATTGAGGCCGACATCGCACAATTGAAGGCCGACATCGACCAACTTACCAAGCTGTTGGCCAAAACTGGCGAACATGGCTACGGGGCAGCACGGCGAGCCGCCGCCGAAAGCGTCGAGCAGTTGCGAACCCAGGGCGAGGCAGCCTTCGACAGCCTGCGCAGCAACGCCAGGGACATCGAGGCGCAGATGATAGCGCATATGCGCGAAAAACCGGTGACTTCGCTGGCGATCGCCGCAGGCGTCGGATTCCTCTTCGCTCTTCTCGCGCGCCGTTAGTTCTGCACGCATGGGAATGCTTGCATCGCTGATCTCGGGCCTCGCCTCGGGCGAAACCATTGCGGCGGTGCAACGCGCACGCGTCGCTGCGATTGTCTATTCGATCGCAGCGCTCGCGGCGCTGTGCGGCCTCGGCTTCCTCGTCGGGGCGGCCTATATCTGGACGGCGGCCCGCTATGGGCCGATGGCAGCTTCCCTGAGCTTCGGGATCGGCTTTCTGGCAATCGCCGGTCTCATCCTGCTCGTCTACCGGATGTCGGCCGGCTCGCGCGCCAGGCGCCGGGCGAAGCGACGCAACGCCGACATGAAGGCTATCGGCATCACTGCGGTACTCGCCGTGCTGCCGGCGCTGCTCAAGGGCAAAGGTGGCCCGGGGAAGGCCGGACTGGGCGCGATTCTCGGCCCGGCGATAGCACTCGCTGCCTACGCTATCTACCGCGAGAACGTGAAGCGCGGCTCCGATGATCCGGATATCGGCAAACGGGAATAGTTCGGAGGGATAGTTCGGGGCAAACGATTCTGGCGCCGGTCGCAAAATGCTGGCGTCACAAATCTTCGAGCGGAATCGATATTTCGGCGACCACGCCTTCCGGCCGGAATTCATGGGTCACCTCGCTGGAAATGACCTTGGCCAGGCTGCGGCGGATCAGGATCGAGCCGAAGCCATGGCGTTTGGGCGGCGCAACCCGCGGGCCGCCGCTTTCACGCCAGGCCAGCAACAGACGCCGTGCGCCCTTCCTGCCTTGTACCCTCCAATCGAGATCGACCTTTCCGGAGGAAACCGAGAGCGACCCGTATTGCAGTGCGTTGCTTGCCAGTTCATGCAGGATCAGCCCGAGCCCGACTGCCTGGTCGGGTGACAGCAGGACATCGGCGCCGGAGATCGCCATGCGCGATTGTCCGGCGGCTTGGAACGGCTTTAGCTCGATCTCCACCAGCTCGCGGATGCCGATGCCGCGCCACTCGCGGTCCGACAGCAGGCTGTGCGCAACGCCCAGTGCCTGCAGCCTGGCGCTGAAGGCTTCGAGGAATTCGCTTGGCTGGCGGGCATGGCGAACGGTCTGCGTCGCCAGCGCCTGTACGGTTGCCAAAGTGTTCTTGACGCGGTGATTGAGCTCGCGCAGCAACAGCCGTTGACGTTCGTCGCCAAGCTTGCGTTCGGTAATATCGTAGTTGACGCCGAAGATCAGCGTTGGCTTGCCCTCGCCGTCGCGCTCTATGACGCGGCCGCGCGTTGCGATCCATCGCGGCGGATCGAGGCCTTTGACACGGTATTCGCCAAAATAATCGTCGCTGCCGGTCAACGCGTCGCGAAAGCGTGTTTCGGTCTGGTGAACGTCGCGCGGGTCGATGGCGGTCAGGATGTCGCGCGCCCTCAGCCTGTTCGACTTCGGCAGGTTGAACAATTCGGACAGCAGGACATCGCAGTCGATCATATCGCTGCGGATATCCCATGCCCAGCTGGCAAGCGAAGCCGCGTCGAGCGCGATGGCGCGCCGCTTTTCCTCTCGAACCAGTGCTGCCTTGGCAATCGCCGCACTGCGGGTTGCATCCTTCAGCGTGAACAGGCTGGCGGCAAGGCCGGCCAGCGCCGACAGCTGGTCGAGCTGGACAGAGGAGGGACGTGCGTGCGGCTTCCGGTCGAGCACGCACAGCGTGCCGATCAGCGCGCCGTCGATTACGATAGGCACGCCTGCGTAAAAGCGGATATGATGCTCGCCGGTGACCAGCGGATTGGCTTTGAACCGCGGATCCGCCGCCGCGTCGGCCACCACCATCGGCACGTTGCCGGCTGCGATGGTATAGGCGCAGAACGATGTCTCGGTTGCGGTTTCGGTCTCGTCGAGGCCGATACAGGACTTGAACCACTGCCGCTCGGCATCGACCAGCGTGATCAGTGCGACAGACGTTTGCATCGCCGAAGCGGCAAGACCGCCGATACGATCGAAATCAGGGTCGGCAGCCCCGTCCAGCGTGTCGAGGCCGTGCAGCACGGCAAGACGGTCCGCGGCGCCCACCACACGGCGAATATCGGCCGGCAGGCCCGGCGTGTTCTGGCTATTGTCGTCCACTATGCCCCCGGTGGCCGGCTCCGCTGATTGGTCAGGCCAACCGGCCCGTCTGCCGCCTTGCAGAGCCGGAACTTTCGCGGCGGGGGACCGTTACCAGCCAACGCCCCGCCAGTTACGCCTGCCGGCGCCAAATATGGAGCCAGACAATGCCAAAAACCATTCCTGAAAACAAAGCCCGTCAAGGGCGGCGGGGTCGGCATGTCCTTCGTATCCTGATCGCCGCGCTGTTGCTGGTTTTTATCGCCTGGGGCGTCGCCGAAATCTACGGCTGGATGATCGAGACGCCGAAGACCGAACAGGGCAACACGCCCAGCGGCTAGGTTCTCTCCATCGCTCGCGCCAGTTTGCATCACACAACCCCACATCACGCATCCCACGTCAGGCAACCTTTGCCTCGGCGGCGCGCGCCGGGACGAGAACATTCAACGCGCGCGGATGGATTTCGACGGTCGTCTCGCGATCGAGCTTTACCAGTTCGCCGTCCATGACGGCCTGAACTTTCCTGTTCGTCGAATGGATTGTCAAAACGGCGCGGTTTGCCTGATGGATTTCGACATGCTCGTTACCGCGCCATTTGCCACGGGCGACGTCAAAGAGGAACCTGATCAACTCGCCGCGCCGCCTTGCCACGGTGACATAGATGCCCAGCACGCCGCCTGCCGGATTATCGGCATAGGGCAGGTGGCCCTCGCCGAACAGATTGTTGGTGATGCCGATGCCGGTGATCCGCGTTCTGATCTCGGCCTCACCGACCGTCAGCGTTACGTTCATGGCCGGCGGGTTGTTGATCGTTGCCCAAGCGGCTCGCACCGAGGCGCGCATCTTCCCCAACCGCGAGCCGAATTCCATCTTCTGGCGCAGTTGCACCATCCTGGCGTGCATGCCGATCGAGAATTGATGCACGAAAGGCCGGCCGTTGGCTGTTGCAATGTCAATCGCCATCACCTCGCCGTCGGCAAACGATTTCAGTGCCGCATCAAGGGTCTGCGGAATGCCGAGGCCGCGCGCAAAAAGATTCATTGTGCCAGCCGGCAGAATTGCAAGCGCCTTCTCCCCATTCATCAAACGGGCTGCCGCGGCCGAGATGGTGCCGTCGCCGCCGCCCGCCAGCACGACGTCGATGCCGCGCCTGGAAGCTATGTCGTCCAGCGTGGCGACGATATCCTTGCCGGCGGCGATGTCGATATCGATCGAGTGACCAGCAGCCTCAAGCGTACCGCGGATCCGGCCGGCGAAGGCCTCAAGATCGATGGTGCGCAGGGTGCCGCCGTCCTTGTTCAGCACCGCTGCAAACCGCATGGCCGCTCCATTTTTCCAGCACCTATCCCGCCGGGACGGGGTCCCAGCCGGGAGTGGAACGGGGCGGCCGAGAAAATGTTCCTTTCGACCAGCGTGACGAATCCGAGAACCTTCGACATGGCACCGGGTGCGCCACGGCTTTTTTCGGAACAACAGTGTGGTCACAACGTTGTGAACATGCAGAAGACGCTGCGCCCGCAGCGACGCTATGCGGGCACGGCGTGCACGAAATCACCGACGAGGAGACACTAAGATGATCCGCACCCTTTTAACCACGACAGCAGTCGCAACATTGATTGCGACGGGTGCATTTGCGCAATCGGCGACGACCCCGGCGCCGGCGCAAGCACCCGCCGTAGAGAATTCCGCTCCAGCCGCTCCGGTGCAACGCGCCGAGGGCAGCCTTGTCACCAATATCATCGGCGAGTCGGTTTATAACGGCACCGGCGACAATGCAGAGAATATCGGCAAGGTCACCGATGTCGTCTTCGACGAACGCGGCCAGGTAAAATCCATCGTCATCGGCGTCGGCGGGTTCCTCGGCATTGGGACCAAGAACGTCGCCTTCGACTACAGCAAGATGCAATGGGCCGAAAGAAATGGCGATCGCTGGCTGATAGCGCAAACGACGAAGGATGAGCTGACGGGTCATCCGGATTTCGACCGCAAGCCCTATGATCCGGCGCCTGCAGCGACAGACACCACGGCTACGGCTCCTGCCGCTCCGTCGACCTCCACCGATACGGCGCAGAACGCCCCGGCGGCGCCGGCCGGTAACAACCCCGCTCCGGTCGTGAAGCGCGCGGAAGGCAATCTTGCCACCAATATCATCGGCGAGACCGTCTACAACGGTACCGGCGACGACGCCCAGAACATCGGCGACGTAAACGACATCGTCATCAACAAGGAAGCCAAGGCGCAATCGCTGGTCATCGGTGTCGGCGGCTTCCTCGGCATAGGTGAAAAGAACGTCGCCTATGACTTCGACAAGGCGCAGTGGGCCGAGAGGAACGGCGATCGCTGGCTGGTTGCCCAAACCACCAGGGAAGAGCTGACGGCGCAGCCGGATTTCGACCGCAAGCCCTATGATCCGGCCCCGGCGACCACAGCGTCGAACGATGCCGCGGCTAATGCGCCAGCCGTCGTCACGCCTACCGTGACGGCCAGCAACACTGCCACGACCGATAACACTGCGACGACCAACAACACTGACCAGGCCAGTAAGACGGCTCAAAATGCTCCGGCAGCGGCGCCTCCGGCTAATTCCACGGCCGACCAGACCAAGACCGGGTCGATCGACAAGTCGACGCTAACCGAAATGCCGATGGGCGAAATCCGGGCCGAGGATCTGGTTGGAACAACCGTTTACGGCGCCAACGATGTCAACGTCGGCGAGATCGGCGATATCGTGCTGGGCGGCGACAAGAAGGTCGACGCAGTCATCATCGACGTCGGCGGCTTCCTTGGCATCGGCGAGAAGGAGGTGGCGGTCGGCATGGACAACCTGAAATTCATGACCGACAAGAACGGCAAGCGCTATCTCTACACGAACTTCACCAAGGAGCAGCTTGAGGCGCAGGCCCCCTATGACAAGGCCAGCTATGCGCAAAATCGCGAGAAACAGCGCATGATCATGCGCTAAGCTGCGCACAGGCCGACAGAGAAGCCCGCGCCGGCAACGGCGCGGGCTTTGCTTATCTCGAGGGGAAGCCGGCGACATGGCCGGCAATCCGTCAATTCGGCGAGCGCCAGCGACTGATCGAGATGCTCGGCCCGCCCGGCGAGCAACTTCTCGGCAAATTCCAGCCGTGCCAGCAGATAGGCTGGGTCGTCAGCGACATTGGTCAACTCGCGCGCATCCTTCTCCAGGTCGAAGAGCAAGGGCGGCAGGCCGCCGCCGAAATTCACATATTTGAACTTTTGCGTGCGGATGACGGCGAGATTGCACTGGCGTGAACCGATGCCGAAATACCGTTCGGCATCACCATCCGCGATCGAGCGGAAATCGAACTCCCAATGCGCCGCGTCGCGCCAATCGTCTGGCTCCGTCGCGTCCAGGAAAGGCGCCAGCGAGCGGCCGTCGAGATGCGGCAGCACTTCGCCGCCAGTGAGCTCGAGCCTAGTGAGATCGAGCAAGGTCGGTGCCAAATCCACCGCCTCGGTGAAGCGGTCGACACTGCTGCCGGCAGCCTTGCGGTGGCGCGGATCGCGAATGATCAGCGGAATATGGAAGCTGCCGTCGAAGAAACCGCCCTTGCCCAGCATGAAATGATCGCCCATCATCTCGGCGTGGTCGGAGGTCAGCACGATGACGGTGTCGTCCCATGCATCGGCCGCCTTGACCGCTTGCCAGACCCGGCCAAGCTGCGCGTCGACCTCCGAGATCATGCCGTAATAGAGCGCCCGGATGCGGCGAAAATTGTCGTCGCCCCAGTCGCGCACCTTGCCCTCCGAGCCGGGACGGAATTTCGACCGTTCCTGCCGGTCAAGTTCATAGGCGAGATAAGGGTGGCTTGCTGCTTCGGCCTGCCAGCTTTCGGCGCGGTCAAAAGCTGGACCAATGGCCGGATCGTACATGGCGTTGTAAGGCGCTGGCACGATGAAGGGCGGGTGGGGGCTGATGAAGGAAAGATGCGCGAACCACGGGGCATCGCGCTCCTGCTCGCCGAGCCAGCGGATGAATTCGCCGGCCAGGAAGGCCGACGGCGTCTCGTCCTTCGAATAGATTGGCGGACCGTTGCTGATCGCGCCGTCGTTTTCCAGGATTTCGCCCGCCGGGCGGTGAATGGCGGGGGAGCCGGCGCCGGCATCGACGCCGCGCGCCTTGAGCCATGACAGCCAGGGCTTCTGGTGCTCGGGCAGAAGCTGGCGCACGGTGAAGCCGGGCAGCACGCCTTCATAGCTTTTCAGCTGCGGGTCGCCAGGCGCCAGCGTGCGCGGGTCGCGCGCCATGTCGGTATAACCGAACAGCGTCGGATCATAGCCGAGGGCGCGTGCCCAGAGGGCTATGTTGCCGTGGCGGGCGTCGAGCGGCGTGCCGTTGCGGCAGACACGATTGTTCATCTGGTAGAGGCCGGTGTAGAGGCAGGCGCGCGCCGGCGAGCAAGGTGCGGCGCCGCCATAGTGCTTCTGGAACAAAACGCCCTCGGCAGCCAGCGCGTCGGCATTCGGCGTCCTTACCACCTTGTGGCCAGCAGCTGACAGGCAGTCGCCCCGCCACTGGTCGCAGGCGATCAGGAGAATATTGGGGCGTTTTCCACTCAACCGCTGTATCCTCATGCTGGCTACATGCGTCGCTCATGGAGCGCAATTTCGGCGAGTATGCAAGCCGGTCCAGTTTGCCGAATGGTGAACAAAACCTGCTTCGTCGTTCACTTTAACAGCACAGTCCATTCTGTGTTTGCCGCCTTTGCGGCCAGGAGGCGGATGCTCATATTTGCGTGGACAGCGGCAAGGGCCGCACCGGCACAAGGAAAGGAGCAGAAACATGCTCGACCAAGTCAAGGGCCTGCATCACGTCACCTCGATGGCCAGCGATGCGCGCCAGAACAATGAATTCTTCACCGGGACGCTCGGTCTGCGGCGGGTCAAGAAAACCGTCAATTTCGACGCACCCGATGTCTACCACCTCTATTACGGCGACGAGGTCGGCACGCCCGGCTCGGTGATGACCTACTTCCCGTTCCCGAACATCGGCAAAGGCCGCCATGGAATCGGCGAAGTCGGTACCACCGCTTACTCGGTGCCCGAAGGCACGCTCGGTTATTGGGAGAAACGGTTTGCCGAGCAAGGTGTCACTGGGCTGTCCCGCGAGGAGACGTTTGGCGAGAAGCGTCTTGCGTTCGCCGGTCCCGACGGCGACGGGTTTGCGCTGGTCGAGGACAGAGCGGACAACCGTGCGCCATGGGCCAAGGGTGGCATTCCCACCGACGAGGCGATCCGCGGCTTTCACTCGGTGTCGCTCAGGCTGAAAGATGGCGGCGCCACCGAAGAGCTGCTGAAATTCATGGGTTATGAGGAGGTCGACAAGTCCGGCAACGTCAGGCGGCTGGCGGTGAGGAACGGCAACGGCGCCGACGTCGTCGATATCGAATCGCTGCCAGGGGCCGGCTTCGCCAATCTCGGCGCCGGCTCGGTCCACCATGTCGCTTTCGCCGTCGAGAACCGCGCCAAGCAGATCGAAGTGCGCAAGGCGCTGCTCGATACAGGTTATCAGGTGACGCCGGTGATCGACCGCGATTATTTCTGGGCGATCTATTTCCGCACACCGGGCGGCGTGCTGTTCGAAGTCGCCACCAACGAGCCGGGCTTCGACCGCGACGAGGATACCGCCCATCTTGGCGAGGCGCTGAAGCTGCCGTCGCAACACCAGCATTTGCGGCCCTATCTCGAGCAGCATCTGCAGAAACTGGAAGACTGAGGGCAAGGTCATGAGCAAGGATTCGTATATTCACAAAGTGCTGCCCGGTTCGCCTGATGGACCGCTGCTCTTCGTCTTCCATGGCACCGGCGGCGACGAGGCCCAGCTTCTGTCGCTTGGACGCGATCTCGCGCCGCAAGCGACGATCGTCGCTCCGCGCGGCGATGTCTCGGAACAAGGCGCCGCACGCTTCTTCCGCCGGACCGGCGAGGGCGTTTACGATATGGGCGACATCACGCGAGCGACGGACAAGATGGCCGGCTTCGTCAAGGCACATGTCGAGACGGCAAGGCCATCTTCGGTGCTCGGCCTCGGTTACTCCAACGGCGCCAACATCCTGGCCTCGGTGCTGTTTGCCGAACCGTCGCTGTTCGACGCAACGGTGCTGATGCATCCGCTGATCCCGTTCGAGCCGGAGGTCAAGGGCAGCCTTGGCGGCAGCCGCATCCTGGTCACCGCCGGCAGGCGGGACCCGATCTGTCCGCCTGATTTGACGGCGCGGCTTGAAGCCTATTTGCGCGCCGATGGCGCCGATGTCACAGTCGAGTGGCATGACGGCGGCCATGAGGTGCGGCCGAGCGAGATCGAGGCGGCGCGGCGGTTGTTCGCCCTTGCGCCGGATGAAAGGACCGCAAGCCATGTCTGACCTATTGCCCGAGATCGAGATGGAGGACCGCGGCTCGAAGGGCCGCTACCTCCTGCGTGGGCCGGGCGGCGCCGAGGCTGAGATGACCTTCACCAAGATCGGCGAGCACCAGATCATCATCGACCATACCGAAGTGCCGGATGCATTTCGCGGCCAGGGCGCGGGGCTTCGCCTGGTCACCCGTGCCGTCGAGGATGCACGTGCGGCGGGCAAGACGATCATCCCGCTTTGCCCGTTCGCCAATGCCCAATTCCGCCGCCATCCGGAATGGGCGGACGTGCTGAAGCGGTAAGCACAGCCCCTCGATGAATGACAGGAGAAGGGGTGCGCGGCTTTACCGCGTGCCCCTTTGGCCATTGGAGGCGTACAAACACAGCGGCAACATGCGGGATTTGCGCAGAGCGCCAACCTTGCCTAAGTATTGCCAGCAACCGGCTCGCCGTCCGCGGCCCGACCACTTCAACCGAATGGCCCTCCATGACCGAATCCGATCTCGTTCCCGTCTTCGACGGCCACAACGACACGCTGCTCCGGCTCTACCAGTCGAAGGATGCGGACGTCGAAAAGCTGTTCGTCGAGGGGACGCCAGGTGGCCACATCGACCTGCCGCGCGCGAAGAAAGGCGGGTTTGCCGGCGGCATGTTCGCGATCTTCCCGCCGCCTGTCGAGAAATCCAAACGCGGCGCGGTGCCGCTGGCGCCGAGCGACAGCGAGCCCTTGCCACCCGAGATTCCGCGCGCCGATGCGCTCAACTCCACCGTAGCGATGGCCTCGATCCTGTTCAGGCTGGAGCGGGCTTCGGCACTTACTGTATGCCGCAGCGCCGGCGATGTGAGGAAGGCGATGGCGCAAGGCTCGATCGCGGCGGTCTTCCATATCGAAGGGGTCGAGGCGATCGACCCTGAGCTCACCCTGCTCGACGTTCTCCACGCAGCCGGCCTGCGCTCGCTCGGTATCGTCTGGAGCCGTCCCAATGCCTTCGGCCACGGCGTGCCGTTCCGTTTCCCGTCATCGCCCGATACAGGGGCGGGGCTGACCGATGCCGGCAAGGCGCTGGTGAAAGCCTGCAACCAGCTGAAGATCATGATCGATCTTTCGCATCTCAACGAAAAAGGTTTCCGCGACGTCGTCGAGATCAGCGACGCACCGCTGGTCGCGACCCATTCCAACGTGCACGCGATCTGCGGCCATTCGCGCAACCTCACCGAATGGCAGCTCGGCGCGATCCGCGACTCCGGCGGCATGGTCGGGCTGAACTTCGCCACCGGGTTCCTGCGCGAGGACGGCAGGATGAACGCCGACACCGGCCTCGACGTCATGGTGCGCCATGTCGATTCGCTGCTGCAGGCGCTGGGCGAAGACGGCGTCGGCCTAGGCTCGGATTTCGACGGCGCCATGATCCCGGCCGTGATAGGCGATGTTGCCGGCCTGCCAAGACTGCTCGACGCATTCGCGGCACGCGGCTTCGGGCGCGCGCTGATCGAGAAGATCGCCTATCGCAACTGGCTAGGCATGCTGGAAAGGACCATCGGCTAAGCGGGTGATGCCGGCTTGACCGGAACGCGTTTTGGGGGCGGACTATTCGAAACCCATGCGTTTAAGCCAGTCCTGGCCAATGCCGCGATCACGGATGATCGGCAGCGGATCCGTCGAATCCAGGCGTGCGCAGATGCGGTAGACCTCGAGCGTCTCGGCGTTCATCTCGCCGCGTTTGTAGAAGAACATGGCCGCGGCATAGCGGGTGCGGCCCGACCATTTTTCGCCGAGCGGCGTGTTGATCAGCTGCCACTGTTCGGCGGCTTCGGTGTCGAGTTCGGGACTGTCGGTGTCGTCGGCCATATTTAGAAATCCGCGGGCGGACTGGTGCGGCGGTCGAGTTTGATGACCAGCCGCGGCGCCAGTTTGGCACGCCTCAGCAGCTTTTGATATTGCAGCTCGCGCCTGGCGTAGATCTCGACCCAAGGTCCGCTGCAGGCGGGCTCGGCGGCGCTGATCTGGTCTGCATCGCCGG
Source organism: Mesorhizobium sp. M0019 (assembly GCF_040323975.1). Classification (NCBI taxonomy): domain Bacteria; kingdom Pseudomonadati; phylum Pseudomonadota; class Alphaproteobacteria; order Hyphomicrobiales; family Phyllobacteriaceae; genus Mesorhizobium; species Mesorhizobium sp. M0019. The sequence continues at coordinate 356,069 of NZ_JAMYVK010000001.1, forward strand.
GATCGCTGCCTTTCGCCGACGGTGCCTTCGACGTCGTTTTCTCCAAGGATGCAATCTCGACGAGAACATTCGAATATGGGCAGCCGTGCAGAAGGTGCTTGACAGTGGCAAACACCGTCCCACTGATCTTCGCGGCCGAAGCCGATCGGCTAGCCGGCGATGCTGGAGACCATCACCCCGATGAAGACAACAGAGGCGCGCGAAGCCCTCCTCGAACCGGCGCGAAAAAGCGATTCCGATAAGCGCGGCCGCAAGGCGTCGAAAGAGACCAGGCAGCTTCAATTGATCGAAGCGACGATCGATTCACTGGCCAAGCGCGGCTATTCGGAGACGACGATGGCCGACGTTGCCGACGGCGCCGGCCTGTCTCGCGGCATCGTCAATTTCCATTTCGAGAGCAAGGAGAAGCTGCTCGTCGCGACCTTGCAATACATGTATGACGAGTATTCGGCGCATTGGCGCAGCGCCTTGCAAAAGGCCGGCGATGATCCCGCCTGCCAGTTGCAGGCATTGGTGGCGGCCGATTTCGACCGCTCGATCTGCAACAAGCGCAAGCTGGCTGCCTGGTGTGCCTTCTGGGGCGAGGCCAAATCGCGACCGAAATATCAGGCGCTGAGCAGCGCACGCGATGCCGTCTACCAGAACATCTTCATCGATCTTTGCGCGGCGCTCAAGCAGAGCGGCTTCTATGCCTATGAGCCGCAAGTCATGGCGCTGGCGCTCAGCGCCATGCTGGATGGTCTGTGGCTGCGTTTGATGATGGGCACCGAGGACGCCACACGCGAGACGGCGCTGCAGGCCGCGAACGAGTTCCTGTCTGCGGCATTCCCCAAGCACTATCCGAACTCTGCAGCCCGCGGTGGCAGGCCGGCGTGAACCATCAAAAAGAGGGTGGACCAGCAATGAAGACAATGATCCGGCCCCTGACATTCGAGAAGAGCAAGGCCGGCTAATGAAGTTCAAGATTGACCGAGCCGATGTGGCCATCGTCGGCGCCGGCTTCACCGGCCTGTCGGCCGCGCGTGAATTGAACCACGCCGGCATCGATGTCGTGCTGCTCGAAGCCCGCGACCGTGTCGGCGGCCGCGTCGAAGCCGTGCAGAACGGGCTCGGCGAGCGGATCGACAGCGGCGGCCAGTTCCTGTGCGAAGACATGCCGGAATTAATGGCGCTGGTGCGAGCGCGCGGCAAGACATTGGTCGAGACCCATGTCGCAGGCGAATTCGTCACGCAGCCGCGAATGAGCGAGGCGCAAGCCGGGCGCACTAACGGCACCGCGATGCGAATGCGCGAGCGGATGAATGCGATCGCACCGACCGACCCGACCATTGTCGGCTTGACGGTCGCGGCATGGCTCGATCGCCAGGCCGATCCCGACGATGCGAAGGCCGCCTTTCGGTCGATGATCGAGGGCCTGTGGTGCCTGGCAATGGAAAGGCTGCCGCTGTGGTACTTGATCGACAATGATCGCCGCATCACCAACGAGGTGTCGGAGCTGCAGTATTTCGTGGGCGAAACCATGCATTCGCTAGCGGATGATCTTGCGCGGGATCTCGGCGATCGACTGCGGCTGAATACAGCTGTCGAGGCCATTGAGCACGGGCCGGGAGGGGTTCGCGTCGTTTCGCCTGCCGGCGCGATCGAGGCACGAGCGGTACTGGTCGCCGTACCGCCGATGATGGCCTCGAGAGTGGATTTCGTGCCGCCGCTGCCGGCTGTGCTGAAGAGAGCCCTCGGCGTCTGGCAAAGCGGCGCGGTGATCAAAATGCTGGTGCGCTACCCCAAGGCTTTCTGGCGCGACAGGGGCTTGAGCGGCATGGTGATGTGGCGCGACCCGCACGGGCTTTTTGCCTGCGATGCCAGCAGGGACGAGGATCACGCAGCCCTTGTCGTCTTCATCGGCGGGCCGCTGGCGCAGCGCTGGCGGGATCTGGACGACGCGGCGTTGCGCGCAAAGGTGACGTCAAAGCTGGAAGAGGCGCTCGGTATCGAGGCGGCCGGCATCATCGATCTCAGTTATCGCGACTGGACTGGGGATCGCTGGAGCGGCGGCGGTTACAGTGATCTGATCGTCGATGCGACGGCAACCGATGCCGAACGCATTATCCGCGCCGGCGCGTCGCGGATCCATTTCGCCTCGTCGGAGCTGTCGCCATCATTTCCGGGCTACGTCGAGGGCGCCATCGTCGCCGGCCGCATTGCTGCGCTAAGAATTATTCAGTCTGCCATCGCCAGCAGAGCCTCGGGGTCATAAGCGAGGCGGATCAAGGTGCCGAGCGCATCGACGCGCATTGCCACGAGCTCGGCCTGCTGGTCCGGCCACTGATCAACATGCGCGTGATGTCGCCGCCATTGATCATCACGCGCGACCAGATCGACGACATGGTGTCGATCCTGCGCGAAGGCATTTCGCGCACGATGGACGATCTGCGCCGCGAAGGTGCCTGGCGGGGATAGGCGTTTATCGCCGGCAATCTCGCCATTGCTGACAACGATCGTCCGCGCCTACGATGTCCGGCAGGGGCCTCGATCGCCTGTCTCTGGCCGCATCTCTGGGGAAACAAAGCATTGATGACCTATCGGGCCTGTTCGGCCTCGCCGGTAAAACCGCCTTAATTTCCGGATTGAGCCGCGGCATTGGTCGGCCGCTGGCAACGTGGGCGAGGTCGATGAACTGGGCGGTGCCGCGATCTTCCTGGTTTCCGACGCGTCGAGCTTCATGACCGGCCAGATGATCTATGTCGACGGCGACATGACCGGACCCGTATGAGCGTGACTGTCGCTGTCGGGCGCATGGAAGATCGGTCGGCCTCGGGCCCGCCCCGCAAAAGGCAGGGCTCGTCATTTGCACACTCTTATCTTCACCGCTAAGCTTCTCTGGCTGGGGTATTTTCCTCAGATCACATTCGCCATCCCAAGGATATCATGACACCCGACACAGCAACGCGCGAACAGTTCGCCATCGATCTCGCGCGGCGCGCCGGCGCGCTCGGCCTGAAGTATTTTCGCGACCTCGACAGCCTCGCCATCGAGAGCAAAGGTCATCAGGACATGGTCTCGCAGGCTGACCGCGAGGTCGAGCTGTTCATCCGTGCGGCAATGAAAGCCGCCTACCCGACCGATGGAATTGTCGGCGAGGAGCATGCCTCGGTCACCGGATCGAGCGGGCATGTCTGGGTGATAGATCCGATCGACGGCACCGCGAACTTCGTGCGGGGCATCCCGGCCTGGTGCGTGGTCATCGCCTGCGCCAAGGACGGCGACACTGTCGTGGGTGTCATCCACGAGCCCTCTACCGGCGAAACGTTCCATTGCCGCAAGGGCGGCGGCGCTTTTCTCAACGGCAAGCCGATCAGGGCAAGCGCGGCCACCAGCCTGACCGACGGCTCGTTGGGCACCGGCTTTTCCAACCGCGCCGAAATGCAAAACGTCGCAACGCTCATCGGCTTGCTGTTTTCAAAAGGCGGCGTGTTTTTCCGTAACGCATCCGGCGCGTTGATGCTCGCCTATGCGGCCGCCGGCAGGCTGCTCGGCTATGTCGAAGAGCATATGAACGCCTGGGACTGCCTGGCAGGCATGCTGCTGGTGGAAGAAGCCGGCGGCACGATCGTCAAGCCCGACCCAAAGACGGTTCTGGAAAACGGCGCGCTGGTGATTTGCGCCGGCAGCGGTGTGTTCGCCCAGGTCCGCCAGCTCTGCGTGCAATCCTTCAAGCTTTGATCAGAACCGGTCCGCGCTCCGGAAAGCCGATGCCGACGCTGTCGCCTGCCTGAAACGGCGCATCGATGTTGTGCGATATTGCAAACACCTGGCCGTGCGGCGTGGCGATGACAAGCTCGAGATGGCTACCGACATAGGTGACCTTTTCCAGCCTGCCCGCGATCGTCCGTGGTGCACCGGCAGGGCCGATCTCGATGCGGCTCGGACGGACGGCCAGCTTCGCCGGGCCGACCAGCTGGCCTCGCGCCGGCAGTTTCAAGGCCAGCGAACCCAGCCGGACGGCAGCTTCATCACCTTCTACCGAAACCACCTCGCAATCGAGGATATTGGCTTCGCCGATGAAGTCGGCGACGAAAGCGTTGGCCGGTGCGTCGTAGAGTTCGCGTGGCGTGCCGTCCTGTGCGATCACCGCTTTGTTCATGACGATGATACGATCCGAAACCGCCAGCGCCTCTTCCTGGTCGTGTGTGACATAGACCACCGTCAGCCCAAGCTTGATCTGGATTTCCCTGATTTCCTCGCGCACGTGCCGGCGCAGCTTGGCGTCGAGATTTGACAGCGGCTCGTCGAACAGCAGCACTTGCGGTTCGAGCACCAGCGCGCGCGCCACCGCCACGCGCTGCTGCTGGCCACCCGACAGCTCGCTTGGCAGACGCGCCTCGAAACCGGTCAGGCCGACCAATTCCAGCCCGGCACGGGCCCGAGACGCAGCCTCCTTCTTGTCATGGCCGGAGAAGCGCAAGCCATAGGAGACGTTTTCCATCACCGTCATGTGCGGAAACAGTGCATAGGACTGGAAAACCATGGACACGTCGCGGTCGGTGGCGGGCAGGCGGGTGACATCTTTGCCGCCTATCAGAATGCGGCCGCTGGACGGCATTTCAAGGCCGGCGATCATGCGCAGCGTCGTCGTCTTGCCGCAGCCGGAGGGCCCGAGAAGCGTCACCAGCTTGCCGGCTTCGATCGCAAGCGAGATGTCGTCGACCGCCGGCATGCTGGCGCCCGGATATGTCTTGGTGACATGGTCGAAGGTTACCGAGGCGGCGTTGCTGCGAATTTCGGCCATCACCCGGCTCCTGCTATTGTGGTCGGGCCGCCGGCCGTTCCGGGCAGGCTGACATTGGTGCGCACGCTCCAGCCGCCGTCGCCCTGCTGGATGCCGCGCCGGCCGATATTGCGGCTGCCGACAAGCAGCTGCATCAAGCCAATTACCATCAGCATGACGACGATCAGCACCGTCGAATAGGCGATGGCGATGCCGTATTCATTGTTCTCGACACGTCCAACGATGTAGCTGGTCGAGAGATCGTAGCGCGCGCTGACCAGAAAGATGACGGCGCTGATCGCGGTCATGGCGCGCACGAAGGAATAGACGAGCGCCGCCAGCATTGCCGATCTCAGCAAAGGCAGGATGACGCGCCTGAAGGTCTGCCACGAGTTGGCGCCAAGCGTCAGTGAGGATTCATCCAGGCTACGGTCGATCTGCGACATCGAGGCGACGCCGGCGCGCACGCCCACCGGCATGTTGCGGAAGATGAACGACAGTACGAGGATGATGCCGGTCCCGGTCAGCTCGATCGGCGGCACGTTGAAGGCAATAATGTAGCTGACGCCGATGACGGTTCCCGGAATCGCGAACGAGAGCATGGTCGCAAATTCGAAGGCGTTCTTGCCGCGGAAATTCTGGCGGACCAGAAGATAGGCGGTCAGAAGCCCGATCCCGGCCGTCAGAGGCGCCGATATCAGCGCGATCTCCATGGTCGTCCAGAAGGAGCTCCATGCCGAGCCCGACCAGTGGATGCCGAATTCGTTCCAGCCGACGGAGAACGCCTTCCGGTAGTGCTCCAGTGTCAGGCTCTGGTCGACCCCCCACAGCTTGACGAAGCTGCCATAGAAGATCACCGTGTAGACCAGTACGGTGAATGCCGTCCACAGTCCGGCGATGACATAGAGCGCGTATGTCAGCCCGGCAGGCAAGCGCGGATGGACGCCGGCGTCGCCCTTGCCGGTGACGGTGGTGTAAGAGCGCCTGCCGATCCAGAAGCGCTGCGCATAAAAGGCGCCGAGCGTGAAGGCCAGCAGCACCAGCGCCAGGATCGCGGCAAGTGCCGCATCGTTCTGCGCGCCGACAATGGCAAAGAAGATTTCTGTCGACAGCACGTCGTAATTGCCGCTCAGCACCAGCGGATTGCCGAAATCGGCCATGCTCTCGATGAAGCCGAGCAGAAAGGCGTTGGCAAGGCCCGGCCGCATCAGCGGCAGGGATACGGTCCAAAAGGTCTGCCAGCGGCTGGCTCGGAGCGTCTGGGAGGCCTCTTCCATGGACGGGCTGACGCCTTCGACGACGCCCATCAGCACCAGGAAGGCGATCGGCGTGAAGGCGAGAACCTGGGCAATGAGCAGGCCGGGAAGTCCATATACCCAGCGTGTCGGCTGGAAACCGAAGAGACCGGCCACGCTCTGCGTCACTGCCCCTGACAGTCCGAACAACAAGATGATGGCAAGGCCGATGACGAAAGCCGGCGTGATGATCGGCAACACGGTCAGGGCGCGGAGCAGCTTGCCGTGGCGGAAACCGGTACGGGTCACGACCAGCGCGAACACCAGCCCCAGAAACATGGTCAGCAGGCCGACGAGCACGGCCAGCAGCAGCGAATTCCAGGCCACGCCGCAGCGGCTGCCGCCGGCAAGACAAGCCAGGCTCCACAGCCGCGAACTGAACAGCTTGGCCAGGAACGCGACAGGCGAGTAGCCGCCGTCGTCGGTCTGCATGGCATTGGCCAGCATCATCAGGATCGGCATGAAGATGAAAATGGCAACCATGGCGACGACAAAGCCGATCGAGCCGACGACGAAGACGTCGCCAGAGACGGCGCCGCGCGCGGCAACACCCAGGGTGAAAAGGAACAGAAAGGCACCGCTGACCAGCAAGGCGCCGTAGCCCATGCCGAATTGGCGGTCGCCAAGTTCGCCGAACAGGCTGGTGAGCCAGCCGAACTGCCAACCGCGCAGCCCGATGGCGAAGCCCTGGAACAACAGCCAGCCAAATCCGGCGGCGCCGACAATGATCAGCAGCCGGCTGAAAACCGGATCGGATTTGGTGCGGCCCCACAGAAGCAGCGGCACCACCAGCAGCAGGCCGAGCGGCGCCAGCCACAGTTTCTCGCCCTTGAGGGCCAGAACCAGTGCCGGCGCGAATTCGCTGTCGGACGGGTAACCGTCGAACAGCCAGGAAAAGCCGAAGAACCCGTCCTCGATGCCGTACCAGGGCAGCACGGCAAACCCCAGCCATCCGACCGCCATCCAAAGGACGGCGACCGGTTCAATCGGCCAGCGGGTTTCGCGGAAGCGCATCTGCTATTGCGGCAGCGATGCGACCTCCTCGTCCCATTTTTTCAGCAGCCGCTTCCGCTCTTCGCTCGAGCCGTACTTCTTGAAGTCGTAGTCGATCAGCTTGATGGTGGAGAGGTCGGGCGCCTTGTCGGAGGTTTTTGCCGCCTTGTTCGACGGAACCTGGAACGACCCCGCCTTTTGCGCCATGGACTGGACGTCGGCCTCGAGCGCCCAGTCGTAGAATTTTTTCGCAGCCTCCAGGTTCCGCGCCCCCTTGATGATCGATTCCGAGCCGATCTCGTAGCCGGTTCCCTCGCAAGGGGTGACCGGAACGATCGGGAAACCTGCGACGACCTGCGACACGGCGTCGTGGATGAAGACGATGCCGATGGTGGTCTCGCCGAGACCGGCGGCCTTGATCGGCGCCGAACCCGACTTGGTGTACTGGTTGACGTTCTTGTGCAGGGCTTTCATGTATTCGAAACCCTTGTCCTCACCAAACAGCTGAACGATGGTCGCCAGCATATTGTATGCGGTCCCCGAGGAATTGGGGTTGGCGACCTGGATGTGCCCCTTGTATTCGGGCTTGATCAGATCGGCCCAGCATTTCGGTTCGGGCAGATTGTTCTTGGCCAGCAAATCCTTGTTGTAGCCGAAGCCCAGCGCACCCGAATAGATGCCGACCGTGCGGTAGCCGGACGTTTCCGCCTGCTTGATCGCCCAGGGCTGCAACTGGTTGAGCAGCGGCGATTTGTATTCCACTGTCAGGCCCTCCTCGGCTGCCTGCAGATGCGGATCGCCGGTGCCGCCCCACCAGATGTCTGCCTTTGGGTTGGCGGCCTCGGCGCGCAATTGCGCATAGATTTCGCCAGCGCTCTTGCGGGTCATATTGACGGTGATGCCGGTCTTCTCCTCGAACGCCCGCGCCGTCTGCTGGCACCAGACCTCGTCAACGCCGCAATACATGGTCAGGCTTTCGGCGGACGCCGATGACGACGCGGCCCACATACCGGCGGCGAGGATGCCGGCGCCGAGAATTGCCCTTTTTATCATGTTGAAATTCCTCCCTAAGTTATTTGCCGACTTATGAAACCCAGATACGCGGAAAATTCAAGTTGGAAGGGTACGGCCGCCTTTGCGCCTTTCGCCGACTTCCCGCTCGATATGTTCGACAGGTTGATGCGGATCAATCTTTGCAGTCACCTGGCCGATCGTCCAGCGCTGCTGAACATCCTCAGACGATGGCCCGGTCCCAGCCGCCATAATGCGCAGCGCTGCGCGTGCCGCGCGGCAGGCTGAGCCCGACCAGGAGGGCTCCGATCGCCAGATTGGCGAGGCTCGCGGCCGCACCGCCGGCGAGGATGAACGGAGAGAGGGCAATCCAGGCTCCAAGCGCGATGTTCAGAAAGCGGACGGCGCGCGCCACCTCGGCCATCGCGGTAACGGCTACCATGATGACCAGGCAGCCGATGACATGGTCGCTGAAGTAGAGCGGCGGGCTTGTGCCGAAGCTGAGCGGCGTGATCATCAGCAGGGCGCCGGCGAGCGTGCTGGCGACAAGGGTCCACGGGAAGTTCACACCGCCGGTGACGAAGTCCAGCGCCACTGCCGACAGCCGCCGGTCGAGGTCGGGCGTCGGCGTCTGGTCTTCCGAAAGTGCCGCTCCTCCGCACCAGAATGTGCGCCAGAACGGCTCTCCCGCCTGTTTGGCACGCCAAAGATACTGGCAGCTCGCCAGCACCTCGTCGACCGAATAGGGGATGAGCACGACGGTGACGGCAGCCTGGACGATGCAGAGCGTGCACAGCGCCCCGATGAGCGGTGGCTGGATGATGATGAAGCCGACGCTGACCACGCCGAGCGGGACGACCAGCAAGCCGAACAAAAGCACCATCCATGGCATGGTGCGCCAGCGGCGGCGGTCGCCGATCGCGCCGGCGAGGATATCCAGCGCATAGGCGAAGGCGCCCAGCCCGGCATCGGCGATCGGAAAGCCCTTGGAGACCCACGAGGTGACCACCGCCTCGCTGCCATTGCCGGCCGGCGTTTCGCCCGGGCCGAAGAACGGTTCCCAAAGGCCATCGATATGGCCAAGCTGATAGGCGGCGAGATAACGCGAGACGAACAGGCCGACAAAGGCGAGGCCGATTATGGGAATGCGCTGGGTGAAGAGGGAGGGCGAATAGCTCCAGCCGAGCGGGCGGTCGTCATCGGCGGCAAGGGCACGCCGGCTGATACCCGGCGTCGGCGGGATCATCACCGCGAACGCGACGATCAGCATGCCGGCCAACGTGTCGGTCGCGTAGGCTCCGGCGCTGGTGGTCCAGAACAGCAGCGGCGCGAACATCACCCAAACCCCGATCGAGGCGGTGAGCCATTGCAGCCCGTGCCAGCGCCGGCGCATGCCGACAAGCGCCAGCGACAGGATGGCGAGGCCGGATACAATCTCACTGATGCCGAGCCTGCCGTCGCGCGTCTCCGGCGAGGCGATCTCATGTCCGAGCGCCGGCGGAATCGGTGCTGAAGCGGGATCGAACAGGCCGAGCGTGAAGGGCGACGCCACGAGCCACAGCCCGACCGCAACGTTGGTCAGCGGCGCCCAGAGCGTTGCGGCCCGGTGGCGTTCGGTTTCGGCCTCGACCTCGTCGTCCGAGCGCTCGAGCGGGCGCTGCAGCCGTTCGGCGGCCTGGTCGAGCTCGGGCGCGGAAGCGGCGACCGCCGACGGTTCAAGCTTGTTCTTCTTGTACCAGTCGGTAGGATCCGCCTTCAGCCGCCGGATCATTTCCGGCAATGTAGCGGTCAGGCTGTGCCGCGGCTTCCAGCCAAGCAGGCGCCTGGCGCGGGAGATGTCGATCTCGTAGTGATCGTCGGCGTTCTCGATCATCCATGGCTTGATGTCGGTCTCCTGGTCGAAAACCTTCTCCTGCATCCAGGCGCCGAGCTTCGTCACCTCTTTCGGCAGGGACAGGGTCCGCCAGGTCTCGCCGTGCAGGAGCTGCCCGATCTGCTTCTGCATCTCGTCGTAGGACGGCGTCTCTTCTTCGCCGATCAGCAGTACGGTCTCGTCGGGAAGCGCGCTGCGCCGGTCGACGGTGCGCACCACGGCGTCGACGAGATCGTCCAGATGCAGGTAGGGCTGGCCGGTGGTGATGTCGCCGGTGAAAAGATAGGCGGTCGGCATGCGCTCGAAAATGCGGGCGATCTGCTGGGCGATGAAGGCCGCGTGACAATCCTCGTCATAGACGCCCGCCAGTCGCAGGATCGCAACCTTGACGTTGCCGTGCTCTTTCAGGATCAGCGTCTCGGTCTCAGCCTTCGATCTCGGATAGGCCCAGGCCGGATCGATCGGAGACTCTTCGTCGATCCTGGCGCCCTTTGCCGGGCTCGGCGCATGCACCAACAACGTGCTCGAAAACACGAACTGCTCCGTCTCGAGCCCTCTCAGCGCGTTCAGCAGCCGGCGCGTTCCCTCGACGGTCACCGCGCCGTATTTCGGATTATCCTCGCCGGTCGTGTCGTAATAGGCCGCAAGATGGATCACCGAGGCAACGCGGCCGCCGCTCCGCTCGCGCACCTCGGCCAGTGCCTTCGCCACGCTCGCGTCCGAGGTAAGGTCGATCTCGATCGTCTCGACGCCGAGCAAGGATCGTCTGGCAACATCAAGGCCGATGATGTCGTAGCGCTCCATCAAGCCGCGAGCGATGGCTTGGCCCAGAAACCCGCTGCTGCCTGTGATCAGGACGGTGGGACGGGTTTTGCCGGTCATGGCGAATCTCCTTGGCGATAGCCGGGTAGAAGAGGCCGAATGCTTCGGTCGCACACTCGGAACCATGTTCGTTGAGAACGGTTCCCGATGAGGTAGCACCACAGAATGGGTGCGCGCGGCGATCCGTCAGACCGACGGCCATTCGTGCCGGCGGATTGCGTTCGTGCACAAGTGCAGGACTCCCATTGGTCTACCGGCCGCGAAGGGAAGCGACCAGAATGTCGATCAGCAGCTTGCCGCAGCGACGATCCGGATCGCGGTCGGGATCATAGATCGTCACCTCCATCCCAATCACGCGTGGATCGTTGCACCATGTGCGAAGGGCTTCGACAGCTTCGTCGGGCAAGACACCGCCGGCCTCCGGCGAATCGACAGCCGACATGATCTCGCTGTCCAGCACGTCGACATCGAAGTGAACGAATACACCCTCGACGTCCTGCCCTGCGACCGCGTCAAGCGCTATGCGTGCCGCATCGGCGAAGCCGCGCCGCCGCACTTCAGCCAAATCCATCCGGTGAACATCGGTGTCGAAGACGGCCTTGGACGTGTAAGTCGCGGGGTCCTGCACATCGCGATAGCCAAACGCGACTACGTCGGCCTCACGGACCAAAGGAGTGTGCTCGCCGAAATCGGTCAGGAGCGTCGGGCCATGGCCGGTCACGAAGGCCAAATCCATGCCCGCGGCTCCCTTTGACGGCGAGGTATCCGGCAATTTGAAATCGGTGTGCCCATCGAAGAAGATAAGGCCGTAGCGGCCACGACGCCGTAGCGCGAGCGCAGGGCCAAGCAACACACTGCAATCGCCGCCGAGCATGAGCAGGAACCCTCCCGAGTTCAGCTCCTCGTCGACCGCTTCGGCAAGCGTCTTGGAATACTGGCGCAGGGCCTGGGCATTGCGCACGCCCGTAGCAGGATCCACCTCAGGCCGATAAAGCGGAGCCCGAACCGAGCGCAACGGACCGGCGCCCAAACGGTCGGCGAGACCAAGCGATTGAAGTGCCTCCGGCGCCTTCCACACGCCGGGCTCCGGCTCACCCTCCTGCGGCATCAGCCCAAGATTAGAGGGCGCGCCGAGCAAAGCGATATGTCTCGTCTGAGTGGTGGCTCGCGGCATTGTGCTGGCAGCTGAGGCCATGATCAGAGTTCTCCGCGTTATGGGCGATACGCATCATGCTCAAGAAACAGGCTGCGCTTTCCTGACCGGTCTCCCGCTGCCCTTGCCGCCGAGTACCTCCGGTCGGTGTCACGCGTCAGGCAGCATCGCGAGCGACGAGTATTGCTCGTTCAGCGCCACAGTGTCGTCAGCGGTGATTTCGAAGTCGATGTTGTCCCGCAGATGCAGGCTCTGGTTCGCCTTGGGCAGCGGCGTTGTCCCGCACTGCCGGGGCAGAGCTCGATACCGGTCGTTTGGGCCATATCGGATTTCCAGGAGGCGAACTGCCGTCTTTGAACTATGCGTGGTGTGCGCGCGTTCTGGCGGCCTTCTGCGCCGCCGCCTTCCTTCCGCTGGCGCCTTTCGTCTCGGCGGCCTTCTTGGCGGCGGCCGATCGCTCCTCAGCCGTCCGGCGCGAGGCCGCACGCTTGGCCTGCTGCGCCAGCGCCTCGTGCGACGCCGTGCTCTTCGGCTCGTGCTCGAGCACCTTGGAGACGGCTTTCGAGACCCGCGGGCGGCGTTTCGGCGTGCGTTCACCCTGGCCGGCCTCATAGGCGTATTCGGCGCTTTTGCGCGTGCTCTCCTTCACCTTGCCCTTTTTGGGCGGGGGCAGGTCTACGCCTGCGCGTCTTGCCTCGGAAAGCCCGATGGCGATGGCCTGCTGGGTCGAGCGCGCGCCGTGCTCGCCGCGGCGGATTTTATCGATCTCCTCGTGCACGAACTCGCCGGCCTGTGTGCTCGGCGATTTGCCCTCGCGCTTGTCCTTTCGGGCCTTCTCGATGGTTTTCTTGTCTGGCATTGTCTTTCTCCCACATACGGGTTGCGACAGCCATTCGGGTTGCAGCTGCGCGCGGTCTTATGAGGATCATAACGCGTTGAGGACGCAAATGATCCCGGCACTGGTGATCCAAGCCCCAGCCGTCAGGACGTTGACGCCGATCTGTCCGAAACCAGATGGCGCAAGAACCATCGGCTCGCCAGACCCGCGACTTCGTCCAGGGCGCCAAGCTCCTCGAACAGATGTGTCGCGCCAGGGACGATGGCGAGCTCCTTCTCGCTGCGGAGCGCCGCCAGCGCCGAGCGGTTGAGTGCGATCACTTGCGTGTCCGCGCCTCCGACGACGAGCAAGGTCGGCGCCCGGACGCGCGGCAGGGCGTGCGCTGCAAGATCGGGCCGGCCACCACGCGAAACTACGGCCGCGGCCTGGTCGGGCCGCTCGGCCGCCGCCACCAGGGCGGCACCGGCGCCCGTGCTCGCGCCGAAATAGCCAAGACGCAACCCCGACGTTTCCGGCGAGGCGCCGAGCCAATCCGTGACGCCGACCAGCCGGTCGGCGAGCAGTCCGATATTGAAGCGCAACTCGGCCGTGACCTGGTCGATCCGCTCCTCTTCGGCCGTCAACAGGTCGATGAGGAAGGTGGCGAGGTTCGCCTCGTTCAGCCTTTCGGCCACGTGGCGGTTGCGCGGGCTGTGGCGGCTGCTTCCGCTGCCGTGGGCGAAGAGCACAAGGCCGCGAGCATCCGAGGGCAACGAAAGATTGCCCTCAAGCGTGACAAGCCCCGCGGGAACATGCACGACGTGCTCGCTATCTCGGTCCATATCCACCTCCGCTATGTCGATCTGGTGCCAGGCGCCGGACCCGCGCTCGCGCGCCCAGCCAATTCCTCTTCGGAAGCGGCAGGCTTGTGGGAAGCCGCAGGCTTGGGCACGGACCTGGCGAGGAGCGCGCGGACCTCTTCATCGCTCGTCTGCGAGAAATCCACGTACCAGCGCCCGACACCCAGCAACGGCTCTGGTGTCGTCGCGCAAACGACCTCGTCGGCGTCCGCCCGCATCGCGTCGCAAGTGTCGGGGCTACCGACGGGAACGGCCGCGACAATATGGGCGGCGTGGTTTTTTCGCAGCGCCTTGATCCCAGCCCGCATGGTCGATCCGGTCGCAAGCCCGTCATCCACGAGGATAATGGTTCGTCCATTCAACTGCGGTGGGGGTCGCCCGTCCCTATAGAGGTGCTCGCGGCGCAGAAGCTCTTTTTCCTCCTTTGCAGCGACCGCGTCGATGACATGTGGCGGGATCGCGAGACCGTTGACGATCTCGTCGTTCAGGACACGTACACCTGAGGGCGCGATCGCCCCCATGGCCAATTCCTCGTGACCGGGGACGCCGAGCTTGCGCACGACGAAGACGTCGAGCGGTGCCTTGAGTGCCTGCGCGACCTCGTAGCCGACCGGCACGCCGCCTCGGGGCAGCGCCAATACGATCACATCGTCGCGGCCGGCAAAGCGAACGAGTTCCCCGGCGAGTTGCCGCCCGGCCTCGCGGCGATCTGAAAAGATGATAGCCATGACCTTCAATCCGCGTGCATCTGTTTTCCCGGTGGATGTTTTTTCACCAGCCTGCGACCACATTCCGTGGGATGGCTGCGGCACCGGTACCATTTTGGAACTCGCTCGCTGCCTGGACGTTCCAAGAATAGTTTCGATCGCGAGGTGCCGGCACCGGCACGCGGCTCAGCGCGGATCGGGAAGATCGAAGATAGTGATCCGTACATGCCTCGTCCGGCCAGCTGGCAATCTAGCGATGCGTGGCAGCAGGCGCGTTTGGCGGCTTGTTGCCTCAGCAATCAGGGAAAGGAATATCCCATGCAAGTTCAGGAGATCATGAGCCGTCGGACCGAACTGGTCGGCCCGGACACGACAATCAGGGATGCCGCCCGGAAAATGCGGGCCGACAATCTCGGCGCCCTTCCGGTCGGCGAGAATGACAGGCTGGTCGGCATGGTGACGGACCGCGACATCGTGATGCGCGGCGTCGCCGAGGAGCGCTCAGCCGGCAACACGACCGTTCGCGAGGTCATGTCCGAGCATGTCTATTGGTGCTTCGACGACGCCGATATCACCGATGCGGCGAAGATCATGGCCAAGCATCAGGTGCGTCGTCTTCCGGTGATCAATCACGACAAGCGCCTCGTCGGCGTCATTGCCCTGGCCGACCTCGGGCGGACCGATGAGGAAGCCGCCAAGATCGCTCTCGAAGGCGTTTCCGAGGCGACGGACGATCCCCGGCGCTAGACGCTCGCCTGGGCGGTTGCCGCCGTGCTCGCCGTTCTTCTCCATCTGGGCTGAACGCCGCCTGCTCAGGCAGCCTTCAGTTTGGCAACTATCGCGCTTTCACTTCTATGCGGCGTGTCTTGTCCTTTGCAGCGGGGTTCTTCGGAAGCTCGACAACCAAAACGCCGTTCCTGAAAGTGGCCTGCACCTTGTCGGCATCGATCTCCGCTTCCAGGGGGATGGTCCGCTGAAACCGGCCATAACTGCGTTCGCTGTAAGTGCGGCCGCCGTCGCCTTCCTTGTGCTCCGAACGCTTCTCGCCCGTAATGGAGAGGATGTTGTCGCGCAGCTTGAGCTCAACGTCCTTCTGCTCGAGCCCCGGCAATTCGGCGGTGACCTTATAGGCTTGGTCTGTTTCATGTACGTCGACGCTCGGCCAAAGATCGCCGGCCGTAGTCGCTTCGGCCATCGGCGCGAAGAAGTCGTCGAACAGGCGGTCAATCTGCCGGTGGAATGACGTGAGCGGGTCGCGCGCGGATGGGTAGAGGCTGCGCGATGGCGTCCGGGGCGCCAAATCGTGATGTGCCATGGTTCTTCTCCTGTTTTTTGTGTCTGCATCACTCGTCGCCATGTGATCGGCGACGGTAAACAAAACTCGTCCACCCATGAGGATGTTCCGAGTGCCGGCCAAGAAAGGTGGTCGAAAAACAGCGGCAAAAAGCCGGCCCGAATTCCCTCATGACGGGACCTCCGACAATAAATGCGCATCAGGACATGCGCATCGGGGAACAACGGGCAGGTACGGCTGTTTGGTCACATCACCTAGTCGGATTTGAACGGAAGGAGGATTTCGATGAACGCCACCGGACTCGACGTATTCGACAAGACACTGCAGACCACGAACATCTGGCTCGACGAGATCATGGACGAGATTGGACCGGATCGGCAGGTCGCCTGGCACGTTCTCGGAGCGGTGCTGCACGCCCTGCGCGACCGTATGCAGCCGGATCTTGCAGCCCACCTCGGCTCGCAGCTGCCGATCCTGGTGCGCGGCGCCTTCTATGACCAATATCAGCCTTCCAAAGCTCCCGAGAAGATGCGGTCGCTCGACGAGTTTCTGGCCAAGCTCAAGGCGGAGCTGGAATTTACCCGTCCGGTCGATTCCAAGGATGCATTCAGGGTCGTGTCCAAGGTGCTCGCCCATCACGTCGGAGAAGGACAGATGCACAAGGTCTGGGAATCCCTGCCAGGCGAGATAAGACGAGTCGCCGAAGCTCAGCAAGCGGCGTGAACGGCGCAGGCGCGGGCTTCTCGGTCGCAACCTCCTTGGGGAAATAGCAATGCCACTCACCCTTATCAGCCCGGCGTTCCGGGCAGGCGGAAGACTTCCCGAAAAATATGCGCGTGACGGCCAGAACGTCTCGCCGCCGCTGAAGTGGTCCGGTGTCCCGGATGGTACCAAGAGCCTTGTTCTTGTCGTGCGGGATCCCGATGCACCAAGCGGGATTTTCGGGCACTGGGCGGTGTTCAACATCCCGCCGGATGCCGGCGGACTCGCCGAGGCCGAAGACGGCAAGCCCGGCCCGTCGGCACTCAGGCAAGGCACCAACGATTTCGGCAATGCCTATTACGATGGTCCGCAGCCGCCTGCAGGGCACGGCGTCCACCATTACCACTTCCTGCTGGCCGCGCTCGATGTGCCGAGCCTCAGCGTACCAGGACAGGCGGGCGTGCATCAGGTCTGGAAGCAAGCCCAGAAACACGCATTGGAGGAGACGGAGTTGGTCGGAACCTACGAACGGCCGGCGTGACGCGGGCCGTGTCGGTCGCCGCCTTCACAATGTAATCTGGGCAAGCGGTTTTCGGGCAGGGCCGTGGATGACCGAACCGTCGGCGGCGAAGATCGAGCCGTGGCAGGGACAATCCCAGGTGTGGTCCGCATTGTTCCAGGTTACGGTGCAGCCCTTGTGGGTGCAAATCGCCGAAACCGCCTGGAGTGCGCCTTCGGTGTCTCTCCACGCCGCAATCTTTTCGTCTCCCCTGACGATCACGCCACCCATGCCAGGCGCAATGTCGTGGGTGCTCGAGACTATCGATTGACTGCGGCCGTTCTTGTGGAAGTCCTCGGGATAGGGCCGCGCCGGATCGTAGAGTTTTTGCCAAGGGCTCGGGCGGCCGCAGATCAGGTCGGCGATCATCGCGCCCACGGCCGTCCCGTTGGTGATGCCCCAGGCGTTGAAGCCCGTGGCAATGTGGAAGCCGGCGGCCTTGGCGGGATCGGGCTCGCCGGCATATGGAATCCTGTCGGCCGTATCATGATCCTCATTGCACCAGCGCCACGCGACGTCGCCGACCGAAAGGTTCTTTCTTGCCCATTTTTCCAGTTCGACGAACCGCTTGGCCACGTCGCCATCCCAGCCGGTATTGAATTTGGGGCCGAGCGCGACCAGCAGTGGACCTTCGGCATCACGGCCCGTGCGAATGGAATGCGTCGGGTCGTCGATGCCGATGAACATGCCGTCGACAGCAAAGGGATCATCGATCCGAAAGGCCATGGCGGTGTGGCAGCGCGGCTGCGTTCGGTTCGCCATGCCGATGGGGCTTTTTACCGTCATGTTGGTGGCGACGACGACATGCCCGGCATCAACGGCGCCGCCATCGGTGGCAACGCGCCAGCGGCTTGCCTCGTCGATCGAGGTGGCGCGGCTGTTTTCGAAGATCCGACCGCCACGGGCCGTCACCGCTTCCGCCAGGCCAACCAGATACATCGCCGGATTGAACTGCGCCTGGTCAGAAAACCGTAGCGCGGCGGCCGTTTCGAAAGGCAGCGGCGCGTGGTCGAGGATCTCGGCCTCTAGCCCGACCTGGCGCGCGGCCTCCGCCTCGGCCGCGACCTCCGCGCGCCGGCTTTCATCGCAGGTGTAGCTATAGGCGTCCTTGCTCTCGAGATTGCAGGCGATGGCGTACTCGCGAACCCAATCGCGGATCTGTTTGGCGCCGGCGGAATTCGCATCGGCATAGGTCCGCGCCAGGTCCCGGCCTAGGCTGTCAATGAGATGACGATAGATCAGCGCATGCTGCGTGGTGATCTTGGCCGTCGAGCGGCCGGTCACCTGGCCACCTGTCCGCAAGCCTTCCAAGACGATCACCGACCGGCCCGTCTCGCAAAGCCGAAGCGCCGTCGTCAGCCCGACGATTCCAGCCCCCACGACAACGGCGTCCGCACGGACCAAACCTTCGAGCTGGGGATAGTTCGTGGAGGTGGCCGTCGCCACCCAACAGCTCCCCGGTTTTCCCAAGAGAGTGGCCATTTCAACCGCGTTCCTTGCTTTTGCTTTTCGATGCACTTTCATCGACAACCGCGCCGGCAGAGGAACGTTCCCGAGGTTCGTCGCTTTCAATCGTTCTCTCGCCACCCGGGTCAGAAAAGCACCGGGAAGGTGCGAGGTGCAGGCCATCACCCAGGTGATCGCCTCGCGGTCGTATTCGTCGCCGGAGCGCCAGTCCTCGAAGAAGGCGTTCAGCCTATCGACACGCCCCGGCCAGATACCGGCGGCCTGCAGGCCGAGCGAAACGCCGTAATTGGTGAAGGCGAACTTGGTATCGCGCAGCCATGGCGCCCGGCTGAAATAACCGGGCGGGTCGACCCACATCGTTTCCAGGGTTCGCAGCGAACGCCTCGTCTGGGCCTCGGCCCACGGCTCGTCGGGAAAGAAATGGGCGAGCCACAGCATCATGCCGAGGCCGAGGTCCTGCTCGATGTCGAGGCTGCGCCAATCGCGCTCCATCAGGTCACGCATCTGCGCGATCTCGGGCGCCAGTTCCTCGTCGTCGAGCATTCGGTAAGAGACGTAGCCGTCATAGGCATCCATGCTGCCGAGGCCGTAGCCGGGGTAAGGACCGCTCAAATCCTCCTGCATCTTCCAGATCACGCCGCGGCCGGGGACCACAAACGCCGGGTGAATGTCCCGCGCCAGCGTAATGCCGCGCTTGCGGTATTCCGGCTTCAGATCGCCGAGACGCGCCAGGGCGAACAGCCACATCGCCAGATAGTGGAAATACTGGCCGTCGCGATCGGCCGCTTCGCCGATCCTCAGTCCGCGCCGGCGGCCGAGCACACGCTCGACATCGGCCACCAGCCGCTCGGCTTCGCCCAGCCAGCGCTCTTCGCCAGTCTCCGCATAAAGCGAGACGTAGAGCACGACCCCGAATGCATCGGTCCACAGATATCGCAAGCCGTTGGGCCAGATGCCTTCGCCGCGCATCCAGTCGAGTTTTTGCAGGACATAATCGACGTCACGCAGCATTGCACCAAGCCCCGAATCCACGGCAGACTTTGCCGATGTTCGGTTCCATGCGATTGCGGGCATGCGGCATATCTGCCTCCGCTCCGGTTGGCCTTAGCCAGATACCGCGAAACGATCTGATCGGCGGCAGGTTCCTTGGCCGCTTTCACCGGCGCGACCCTCACGATTCTCGCGGAGACTTTGCAGGCTGAAGGAACAGCAGAATTATGATGCGCTGCGCTGGCCACGGACCGGTATCGCAACTGACGCTGCGCCGGAGCCCTTTAAGGTCGCCTGCGGTCTGGCTGCGGGGACGTTGGAAATCGTCGACACAGCGGCCGGCGAGCGGATGCGGCTGATCATAGAACGGCACACCGATGATTTGACAGCGACGGTGATCATCGACCGGCCCAACGGGCCAGAGACGCTTCGCCTCGAAGCCGTCGCCGACAACCATCATCGGCTTGAGAGTACGGTGGCTCCGGCCGAGCCGCATGAGTTCCAGGCAAGTCTGGTGCTGACCGCGAAAGATCGCGAACAGGTGCTGCCGTTCACGATGGTCGAACCCGAAGGTCACCATCATTAGGTCGACTGGCGGATATGCGGTTCAATGACCGATCTCGCGGCCTATGCTGGTCTGTTCCTGGCGGCCTTGCTCGCCGCCACGATCCTGCCGATGCAATCGGAAGCAGTGCTGGTCGGGCTGCTGCTTGCGGATTATTCGCCCTGGCCAATCATCGCCGTCGCGAGCGTCGGCAACGTACTTGGATCGGTGATCAACTGGCTGCTCGGGCGAGGCATCGAGCGCTTCCGGAGCCAACGGTGGTTTCCGATGAACCAAGCGCAACTGGAGCGCGCGCAAGTGTGGTATCGCCGCTACGGAAAGTGGTCGCTCCTGCTGAGTTGGCTGCCGGTTGTCGGTGATCCGCTAGCCGTCGTCGCGGGCGTCCTGCGCGAGCCTTTTCGGGTTTTCCTTTTGCTGGTCACTGCCGCCAAGGTTGGCCGTTATCTTGTTCTTGCCGCCGTGACGCTGAGCGTCATCTGACCTCGCGAAGCTTCTCCAACCTGAGCGGGTTAGGCCCGACTGGTTCGAAGGAGCCAGCCCAAGAGCCACGTCTGATACAGGCGGTCGGGAAGCCTAGCCTTTCTTGACGGCGACCTTGTCACGGGGCCGCGCGCAGTCCTTTCGCCAGCTGCTGCGCGTCGCGGGACCGGCCAACCAAGCTAAGGCACAGCGCGCGAAGGGCTTCAGCCAACGTCGACATTGTTAAGACATTCCTGTGGCCGCGCGCCAAGCCTGCACAACGAAGCTGTGCTGGTTCCAGATCATCAGCGCTCCACTGACTGCCATGAGCGCGACCACAAGGCCGCGGAACTGTCTTCCACTCAGGCGTTCGAGCCAGGGCTTGGCCAGCAGATTGGCAAGCGCAGCGCCCAAACCCGCGGCTGCGCCGTACATGACCGCCTGACCACCGAGCGCGCCGAGTCCGGTGAATACCGCGATCTTGACGACATCGGTCACAAACGAGTTCACCGATTTCGTGGCGACCAACGTCTCCTTCTCCGAACCGTAGTTCAGATAGAGCGAATTCAAGACGGGTCCCACCGTGCCCATCAGCGCCGACAACAGCGCGACGATCAGGCCGGCCGGGAGGAACCACCAGCGGCGGGCTCGGTAGCTCCGCTCGCGCGCGCCGCCGCGAAATTCCCAGACTGCACTGATCAGATAGATCCCTATGAGTATCTGGAGCCATTCCGCCCGACTGTTGGCGAAGAGCCAGGAGCCCGCAGCGGCACCGGCGATGGCGCCGGGCAGGTACCAACGGACCAGGCTCCAATCGATGTCGCGCCGGAAGGCCAGGGCGCGGATGGGATTGCCGATGAGCTCGGTCAAGGTGATGACCGGCGCAACCGCCGCGCTCCCTGTGATGAAAGTCACGGCGGGGATCAGCAATAGACCTCCGCCTCCGGCCGAGAGGGTGTTCAGTGTCCAGGTGAGGAACCCCGCCAACGCCAGGAGGCCTAGTCTAATCCAGTCCATCCGATCAGAACGAAGCGGACCTTTGATCGTTCCGAACGCGTCGGTTCGCAAAAGCCCGGCCCGCCCCTTGAGTCTCGTGTGCGATGGAAAGGTGATCTCAGGCGCAATGCTGGTGGCGGAGAGACGCCGTGCCAGAGAACCATTCCCGAGGCGGCGGGAAGAAGGCCGACGATCGCTCCGAGTCGGCCGAACTCCGCCGTTGGACGCGCGCGCGGACGCCCAATCTAGCTCTTTTTGACGGCGACCTTGTCGAGGGCTGCGCGCAGTCCTTTCGCCAGCTTCTGCGCATCGTCGTACGCCCAGAAATGCATGAAGAAGAGCCGCGGTTACTCATCGAGCATGTGGCTATGCAGTGCGGTGATCTCGATGCCGTTGTCCTGCATGGCTTTGATAACCGGATTGACCTCCTTTGCTGTCAGCACAAAATCACCCGTGATCGCCGCCTTGCCGCCACCTGTCGATTGGAAGTTAATCGCTATTGCCGAGCCCATGGCCGCCGGCACTTCCATTCCATTTTCCTCGACCGGCTCAGCGCGCGAGATCGTGAACTGGTAGACCGCGCCATTGGCCTTACCCTTATAACCGATGGTTTGGTCGACACCGGCCGTGTCGAACTCGATCTGTGGTGCGGCTTGCGGCTGGGCGCCGCCTCCCATCGGTGTTTTGCTCAGCGCCAATCCGGCATGAAGCGCTGTGGCGAGCGTAACCGGGTCGCCCTGGCCGAAGACGTGCATGTAGAGTGTCATCGGCTCCGCGCGCAGCAAGTGGTTGTGTACCGCAGTGATCTCGATCCCGCTTTCTTCAAGCTTCTTCATGACCGGGTTCACCTCGTCCTGCGTCAGAACGATGTCGCCCATAACCATTGCCTGATCTCCCATGGGTTCGAACGCGATCCAGCCTCCAAGCGCAAATCCGGGTTTCAGGGCCACGCCGTCGAGCGAAACCTTCAGGTCCGTTCGCGGCAGCCCGACCCGGTAGACGCCATCAGGCGTCTCGGTTCCGGATTTGCCGAGCGCCTTAGCGATTGTTTGCCAATCGGGTGCCGTGAATGCCGCGCGCCAGCGCAATGCCGCGCTTGCGGTATTCCGGCTTCAGATCGCCGAGGCGCGCCAGGGCGAACAGCCACATCGCCAGATAGTGGAAATACTGGCCGTCGCGATCGGCCGCTTTGCCGATCCTCAGTCCGCGCCGGCGGTCGAGCACACGCTCGACATCGGCCACCAGCCGCTCGGCTTCGTCCAGCCAGCGCTCTTCGCCAAGTTCCATATAAAGCGAGACGTAGAGCACGACCCCAAAGGCATCGGTCCAGAGATAACGCAAGCCGTTGGGCCAGATGCCTTCGGCGCGCATCCAGTCGAGTTTTTGCAGGACATAATCGACGTCACGCAGCATCGTCACGCAGCATCGCGCCAAGCCCCGAACTGGCAGAGCCGGCCCGTGTTCGGTGTCCCGCGATTGTGAGCATGCAGAATTTCGAGCATGTCTCTCCTCGTCCGGTTGATCTATCGCGAAACGATCTGATCGGCGGCGGGTTCCTTGGCCATCTCGGCAAGGACAGATGGGGCGGCATTCCCGGGGCGGCGTAGGCGAGATAACCAAGACTGGTCGAGTGCGATACACCCGCATTCGCAGCCAGGATTGTTTCAAGAAGCGATCTCATGACGACGTGCAAAGGAAGGCAAAAAGGTGACGCCGTTCAAGCGAAAAGCTATCAAATTCGACTGATCCTCGGTGTCGGCAAGCCGCAAATGTGGTCAATTGCCTCCGTACATGACCTTCGGGAGCCAGACGACGATTGAGGGGAACACGATGCACAGTCCCACTCCGATCGCCTGCAGGCACAAGAAGGGGACTGCGGATCGAAAGATCGTCGCCATCGAGATCTCCGGCGGCGCAACGCTCTTCAGATAGAACAGCGAATAGCCGAAAGGCGGGCTAAGGAACGCCATCTGCATGTTGACCATGAAAATGACACCATACCACAGTGGCACGTCTTCAGGAGCCACACCGGCTAGCCCAAACGTGCCGCCGAATTCGAGTGGCTTTAGGATGGGCAGAAATATCGGTACGGTGAGAAGGAGAATGCCCACCCAGTCCAGAAACATGCCCAGGACGAACAGAATGATCATCATCAGAACAAGAACGCCGTAAGGCGCCAAGCCTGTTCCGAGTATCGATTCGGCTACGAAGTTCTGCCCACCTTTCAGGATAAAGAAACCGACGAACATGGTGGCGCCGAAGAATATCCACATGACCATCGCCGTGGCCTTGAGCGTCGCGACACAGGCCTCCCGGATCGTGTCCCAGGTCAGGCGCCGATGTGCGGCGCAGACGATGAAAGCCCCGAACGTACCGATGCCGGCGGCTTCGACCGGCGTGGCAATGCCCATGAAGATGACCCCGAGCACAAGCAGGATCAGCAGTATCGGCATGAACGTCCGGCGCAAAAGCTTGAGTTTTTGGGCGAAGTCAATGCGCTCGTTCGGCGGCAACGCCGGGCCGAGTTTGGGGTCGATGTAACAGCGCGCCGTCACGTAGGCGACATACATCCCGGACAGCAGCAGCCCGGGAAATACCGACCCGATCAAAAGCTCGCCCAGCGACTGCTGCGCCACGACGGCATAGACGATCGCCATGACGGAAGGGGGTATGAGAATGCCAAGGGTCCCGCCAGCAAGAAGCGAGCCGCAGGCGAGCTTGGCGTCGTAGTTGCGGCGCAGCATGGCCGGGAGCGCGATCATGCCCATCGTCACTTCCGTCGCCCCGACGACACCGACCATCGCGGCCAGCAGCGTGCAGGAGATCACCGTGGCCGATGCGAGCCCGCCTTTGAGTCCGCCCAGCCATTTGTAGACGACATCGAACAGCTCCTCGATGATGCCCGCCTTCTCGAGAATCGCGGCCATGAAGATGAAAAGCGGCACCGCCGAGAGCTGATAATCCGTCATGAACGGGAAGACCCGAGACGGCAGCATGTTCAGCATGGCCGAATTGCCGAACAGAAAGAGGAAAAGCACGGCAAGGCTGCCGGTGCAAAAGGCCATCGGTAATCCGAGCAGCAAAAGTACGCCCAGACCCCCGAACATCAATATGCTGAGCCACAGGATCGGAAGCTCGAGGCCCATCGCTCAGCCGATCCTTCCAAATGCAGTGGCGATGTCTCGCATCAGCCGGGATAGGCCCTGAAGCAACAGGAGCGCTGCCCCGATGGGGATCGCGAGCTTTACCGGCCAGTATTGGATGCCCCATTCGGTGAATGAGCGTTCGCCAACCGCCGTGGCATCGCTCGCAAATCGCCATCCTGTGACCAGCATGGTGCCGGTGAACAAGAAGAAGAAGGCCGAGGTGATGATGTCGCAGACAGCACGACCGCGTTCGGAGAGATGGCTGTAGACGATGTCTACCCTGACATGCGTTTCGTCACGGTAGGCATAGGCGCCTGCCAGCATGTACTGGATGCCGAACATAAGAAACATGCTTTCATGTACCCAGTTGGTCGGTGAGTTGAAAACAAAACGGGCCACCACTTCGTAGTAGTACGCCACCACTGCGAGAACCGACCAATACGCGACGAACTCGCCCGTCACGCGTACCAGCCAGTCGACCGGCTCGAACAACGCGAGCGGTTGCTTGACGGGCGTGGCTGGCACATCGACTACGAGCGGATGGTCGGCCGCGGCGCGCTCGATCTCACGGGTGCGGGCGCGCCGCACAAGACCGGGTATTAGAAGGGCGTCGCCTGCGAGAGCGAGACCAAGCAGAAGTCCGGCAATTCGGCCGATGCTGTTGGCGCGCTCGAGCCCATGGGCGGCGGCGCTCAGATTATCGCGCGCCACCGTGGCGTCTGCCTCAGCTTTCGCCAGGCGATCGGCAGCGCCTTCTTTGCTGGCTGCGACATCTGCCTTGGCACGCGGCAACAGCCTTTCGGCGTGTTCGCTCTGGGATCGCGCGAGCGACACTGCCTCACGTCCGTCGCGTACCTGGGCGCTCGTCCAAAGCACTGCAATGAACAGCGGGATAAAAATGAATCCCCACCTGCTCTTCAGATAAAACCGGTGCATGCCGAGGAAGCCTGCAGTGACCAGGAACAGGTAAGCAAGAAAGAGATTTGGACGGCCGGCATCGCGCTGTGCCCGCTCGCGATGGACAAGGAAGACCGCAACGAGCGGGAAAAGCACGAGGCTTGACCAGTATAGCCAGTGCGGCAGCACAAATGTGAGTGAGGGCATCGGCGACTGCCTCTTGCAGGAGAGTGCGCCCGCCCGGACAGGACGGGCGCGGAGAGCCTCAGAGGTTGATCGACAATCCCTGATACATGTCCGGCGTCACGTAACCGACGGTCGGGTTCTCCATCACCTCAAGCTGCAGTTTGAAGATGCGCGCCGCGTCCTTATCCTTGTTGGCCCACTCGAACCAGATTGGCACCGCGATTTCCTGGAACTTCTGGAGGTCCTCCGATCCAAGCCGATTGATTTCAATGCCGGCATCCAGGAATTTCTGCCAGGCCTCCATGTCGGCCTTCTGGATGGCCCCGAAATGGACATTGGAATAGACTTGGATTTCGTCTTCCACGAACTTCTTGAGGTTGTCCGGGAGTTGGTTCCAGACATTCATGTTGACGGCAAAGTCCATCAGGTCGACGGGCTGGTATACGGACATCAGACCGGCTGGGCCCATGGAAATGTACTTGGTCACCTGCTGGAACCCGAGCGCCCAGTTTACCGCCGGCCCAGTGTAGTCGGCTGCATCGATCGTGCCTTTCTCCAGCGCGGAGAACACCTCGCCGCCCGGCAGCAGCGTCGTCTTGGCGCCGGCTTTTGCGAATGTCTCGGCGATCATGCCGCCAGGTACGCGCAGCTTCAGGTCTCTGAAATCCTCGATCGAGCGGATCGGTGTCTTTGAGTGGATGATGTTCGGGCCGTGATGAATGCGGTTGACGTAGTAAAGACCTTGTTTCGCATAAAGGTCGCGCGCGGCCTGCAGACCACCTTTCGAATAGAAAAAGATGTCCCATTCGTGCGGATAGCGTAGCCCCATCGTGTAAGAGGAGAGGAACGCCGCAGCGGGAAGCTTACCGGCCCAGTAAAGTGAAAACGAGTTCATCGCTTCCAGAACGCCGTTCTTCACCCCGTCGAGGAGTTCGAAGTCACCAACGATGTCCTTTGCCTTGAACGGCTGAAATTCGAGTTGGCCTCCGGTCTTTTCCTTGATGGTCCCACACCAGCTCTGGAAAGTTTCAAGTCCGACGCCAGCCGGCCACGAGGTTTGAATTTTCCAGATGATTGTGTCAGCGGCTCCTGCCCTTCGAACCCAGGGAGCGGTAACCGCCGTCGCCGTCAGCCCGGCGACAAGTCCGCTCAACTTCAGAAAGCTTCGCCTTGATTTGGAATGCGATTCTCCGTCCATTGTCTTCCTCCCTGTTCGGCAAGCGGACAAACGATAGGCCCACCGCCGGTCTCAAAAACTGAAAACTAATGACACACCCTTTTTGAGGGATCAGAGCATGCCAGCGCCACGAACGACAGAGAAAGAAACGGCGCAGCATCCAAATAACATAGCGCGACGCAAGCATTTTCAACCACTGCGCGCCCGACCCGTAATATGCTCGTGCGTTTCAATAAATCCACGGTTTTAGTGGGTTATCGGCTAGTCAACGCGGCGTTCCTTCGGCTTATACGAAGCTCGGTGCGGCTTCCGTCCCTGCTTCTCAAGCCGAAACATTGGCCAGGTGACTGCACTCCATGGTCCTGGTCTGCGTCCGCTGCCTGGTTCGAGTGATGCGCATCGGTAGGACTCTCTACCCCGAGCAATCGCGTGACTGGCTATTCCCAGCAGAGAGCGAACGCGGTCACGTCATCGAGCACAAGAGAAATGCAGCGATCTGTCGAAATGGGGGAATGACCTGCGGCAGACTTTCCGGACAATCGCCCAGGCTGCAGGCGTTGCGGAGTTGGACGTCCATCTTCTGATGAACCACTCGATCCCGGGGGTTAACGCAGGCTACATCACGCGCAACAAGCTGCTGAGCGATCACCTGCGACAGCAACAGGAAGCAGTCTCACGTCGGATGCTCGAAGCTGGGCGGTCGCGAGGGAATCAAACGAGGCTTCGCGCCTGGCCCGTCCTTCCCAGCAGGCGCCTATTTTCTGAGCTGATGAGCGGCAAGGATTAGCGGCATCAAACGTGCTCGGGGGGTCGAGTCGGTAGAGCGCTACCGCCTTTCCCCACACTCGTCGAGCTGCCAATTCAAGCTGCGTTGCTGCCGGTGAGCAGAGTCCGCTTGCCGGCGCGCCATATGAAGCACAATAGCAAGGAAAATCGTAAGCGGTGTTTCCGCGCGCCAAAACAAGATCGCCAGAGACGGGCTGTATGGGTCCGGTGACAAGTGTGCGCATGTGAAATGCCGCGACCCGGAGAATTCAAGTTTAGCTCTCTTCTGGTCCCGCGAATTCTGGAATAAGACATTATATTCGCCCAAATTATACTTTAACTTGAGCTCCAAATTCCTTTTGCCCGTCTCTTTATCCACGAAGGGCGCGACCCATAGCGGCGTAGACAGGAGCGCTGAGATACTCCCATGCAGACCTCGCTCCAGTTTCGATCATGACCTGCGTGCATTCCAGCTTGCAATGCCACGGGCACTGCTTTCAAAGACTCCGGTCTCAGAACAATTCGAACTGAATAGAAAGCTTGACCGGTCCGAGGATCAATCAGTTGGTCAGCTGAAAGAGTGCGAATATCGCCGCTCATCGCTTGCTGGTAACGTCTGCTCACAGCGTTCAGCCAAACCATCGCGTAACCGCCGTCCCCTCCTCAGCTTGTCGCAGGATGAAGGCGATCTGCACCTCCGAAAACTTCAACTCAGTGGAAAATTCCAGCTCAGAACGGTCAGAAATCCGGGCTGCAGGTCACTGCCGAACAGGTAGTCCAACCGCGGGATGCGAGAGCGCCTCAAACTCTGCCTTCGTTAGGTGTTGCTCGGTCTGAAACCACCGCGCCATGAGGACTCCGAGATCTTCGGGGATCCGCAACGCCTTTGCTTGGTCCCGCCCCAACTGCGCCAGGAATGCGCACCATTGATCGTATTCGGTTTTGCCGGTGTCGCTCTTCCACTCAACATAGGCATGCTGGGCCAGAGTCTTAATTTCGTCGGTGGGGATCGGTTCGATGCCGTAACGGTATGCGCCTTGCAGGACCTGATAGCCGAATACAAGCAGAGCGCCGGCCCAGTCCAGCGCACTCCGTCTCAAACGCCGGTTGATGCTGACAGAGAATCCCTCGGTTTCAACCTCATGCCACCAATCGACCGGCATATACAAAACGTCACCTGCATTCAGTACGGCAATCTCTCCATGCAGTTGATTCAACAACGGGAACTGGTCAAAATCGGGATTATTCAAATCCACAAGCGCCCGCCTGGGCTTGTCGGCCGTCTTTTCATGCTGCGGATAGATGAAACTATAATCCCAAGGGGGGAACATTTTTACGGCTTTTGTCCCGTGTAGCTGCACCAGGAATGCGTACCAATGATCATAATGCGCCTTGGCGGTAACCCCTTCGGAAGCAACATAGGGAGACGAGCCAACGAACTCCAGGTCGCTTGGCCAAGGCAATGCCTCCAGAAGACTGCTCGGGACTTTCCCGCCAAACATGTAGTAGCGCTCGTTTGCATCGATCAGTGGTTGCCATTCCCCCTGGCCTAGGATCCGCTCGAACAACTCACGGAAGGTCATCTCGTGTGTCATCCCGCTCTTGCGTAAGACATAGGATGCAGTGGAAACCGTGGTCTCGTCCCCTGGAACCACCGTAACCTGCCCGGTATGCCGCGCCCATTTGGGGTCATCCAATCCCCAACCGTCGGAGGCTGCAACCCAGCCTCGAACAACAAACGGCCGATTTTGTCGGATTGCCGTGGAGATTTGCTTGCTGTCAATCTCCTCGATCGGTTTCATGTTAAGCTTTGGCGTTTCGCGAGCTGATTCAGCGAGTTTGGCGTTGCTGGCCATGGTTTCCACCCTTATTGAGATGACCTTAATCAAAGAAATGAAATACAAATTGCGTTTCAGTTGGATGATATGTGGCTGTCGAGAGCGATGTCGTCGTGCATTCGAATGGCAGCGATCCAGACACTTGGTGTTCAATGGCCGTGCTGATCGACGAAAGCCGTCACCTGGCAGCGGGATACGCCGATGGCCTGGCAGAGCTTGGCGCTGTTTCCATTCCTCACCGTGCGCGAGAATGTCGAGTTCGGCCTGCGCATGCGCGGCGTCGACAGGGCCGAGCGGCGGCGACGCGTCGACTGGTGGCCGCGAATCTGGAAGAAGACATAATACTCGATACTCGCCCCAATTATACTTGAACGGGAGCGTAAAAGTCTTTGTCTATTGCTCGTTCTCTTTATTCACGAAGAGCACGTCCCATAGCGGCATAGACCGGCGCGCTGAGATACTCCCATGCTGACCTCGCTCCAGTTTCGATCATGACCTGTGTGCCCATTCCAGCTTGCAATGCTCCAGGCTTCAAAGACTCCGGCCTCAGAACAATTCGGACTGAATAAAAAGCCTGACCGGTCCGAGGGTCAATTAGCCGGTCAGCTGAAAGAGTGCGAACGTCACCACTCATCGGTTGCTGGTAACGTCTGTTCACAGCGCTAAGCCACACCGTCGCGTGCAGCCCCACTTTCACCTGATCGACGTCGAGGGGGTCAACGTTTGCCACAACAACGAAGCTATCCTCCTGAGGGACGATGTCCATCAGCGGCTCTCCCGCCGTTACGACCCCTCCGTTCGTGTGGACCTTAAGTCCCACTATGGTGCCTCCGATAGGAGCACGTATCTCGGTACGCGTCGCCACGTCATCAGCAGCGGCCATTCGCTGCTCGTATTCGTATATTTTGGCGCGGGTTTCTCCTAGTGTCTCGACGATATCGGCCGTCGTCGAGGCGCTAAGTTCGGCAATCTTGAATTTCGTCTCCTCCATCTTTTGCTGGGTCGCGCCGATCGACGCTACATACCCGCTTAGGGCACCTCCCACGTCCGCCTTTTCTCTTTCCAAATCTACAAGGCGCGTCCTGACTACCAACTTCCTTTCGTACAGGCTGCGCACATCACCTAATTGCTCCTCGATCAGCTCGAGCTTCCGGGTAGCCGCTACCACTTGCCCTTCAAAACCCTCTATCTCCTTCGCCATGCTTCCGGTTGCTTGCTGCAGCAGGGAGAGCTGCTCTCTGAAGAGGTTTTGACGTGTCCGAAAGACACTCTCCTGCCCGGAAACAGCATCCGCTGCCAATTTGCCGGACGCTTTCAATTCAGCCGGAATTTCGATCGAGTCCTTTCCATCTCTTTCCGCGACCAAGCGCGCTTCCGTAGCCTTCGCCTCGTACCACTGCGCCTTGATTTCATTTGCAGCAGCCGCCGAAGCGGTGTTTTGCAATCGTATCAACACCTGGCCTGGCGACACGCGATCTCCTTCTTGAGCCAATATCTCTGATATGATGCCGCCTTCGAGGTGCTGAACTGTCTTTACGTTTGACGCGACATTCACCACCCCGGTGGCCAAGACCGCACCCTGGATAGGTGCCGCGACAAGCCACATGCCGGTCAGGGTCGAGAAGGCAGCGACAATCGCGAAACCAGAGATCACTAAACGCCTACCAAACGGCGGCGGATCTTCGGCTCGCTGGGTACCGGGGTGTTTGGTGCCAAGGGCGAGCGAAGCTATCACTTAACGCTCCGCAATTCAGTTTTCCCGAAAGCAACGGGACGAACGGAACCTCCGGTGATCTCGGGCGATCGACTTCCTAGGATCAGCGACCTATCAACTAATCCGGCAAGACGGTTGGTCTGTCCGGATATGGTGACAATTACCGAGCTTCCCGCATCCTTCATAAGCCTAACCGCCGACTCGAGGGTCTTCTTCGAGGCAGCGTCCAAATTGGCGAATGGCTCGTCCAAGACAATAAGTCTCGGCGCGCGAAAGAGCGCGCGGGCAAGGGCTACTCGCTTCCGTTCACTCCCGGACAGGCCGACCGAGTCGTTAAGCAAAGTGTCATAACCCTGGCCCAGACGAATGATAACTTCGTGTATTCCGGCTATTTTTGCTGCGGAAACCACGTCATCGATAGAACTTTGTTGAAAACGTGCAATATTTTCCGCGACGGTTCCGTCAAAAAGTTCAACGTGCTGAGGTAAATAGCCGATGCCTCCAACTCTAACATTATCCGGAAGCCTGGTTATGTCCATGTCTCCCAAGCGGATCTGACCGGTGCGGGGCTTGAGCAAACCAATGAGAAGACGAGAAAGCGTCGTCTTGCCGGTGGCTGCACGTCCTATGACCAGCAGCAATTCCCCAGGAGCCAGAGAAAGCGACAGTTTCCTAAATACGTCTGCTCGCGATCCAGCATGCCTGAATGTAACTTGATCGAGAACTAACGAGCCTTGCGGCGTTCCAGGAAGCAGAGACGGCTCTACGTCCAACGGTTTGGCAAGCTCCGCCTTGATCTGAGAGTATCCCTCCCGCGCTTCCCTGAGGCTTCTGAGCTCCCGAACTGCCTTTTCCACCATTCTGTAAGCAAATCTGGCAATGAGCCGGGCTGCAAATACGCCTCCGAGGGACGCCGAATCGTTCAGGAACAGCCAGATGCCCGATGCCAATAGAACTATGTAAACGCAACGGTTCAGCGCCCGGATCGCTGCATCAAGGCTCGATCCTCTGGCATTAAGCCGCTCCCGTTGCAAAAAGCCATCTACTCTGTTCCTACCCCAGCGACCGGCGATCGCGTCGGCCATTGCGAAGGCGCCGACTACGTCTTTGTGCCTTTCCGCTGAGATCAATACCTCTTTCGCCTGCTTGGCAGCTTCACGTTCAGCTTGGCGGGGCTCTTGTGTGATCTTTTCTTTGAGCAGGCTCATACCTGTCAGCAAAGCCATGCCTGCCAACGCGATCAGGCCGAGAACAGGATGGATCACGTATACACATAACAGGAAAACGGGAGCCCAGACCACGTCCAGCCAAGCAGCTAGCCCTCGCTCAACAAAGCTGGAGACTTTCTCGATGCTGGTCAGAAGCGGCGGATTGGGGACGCCTGCCGTCAATCCGGCTTTCACGGACTGGCTGGTCAAGTGGTGCTCGATCCAAACGCTCCAGCGGGAAAGCATACGACGACGAATGGCTTCCAGCACGACGCCGGTTACCAGAGCGAGCAAGGCGGCCAAGGTCAGAATAACGAGGGTTTCCACGCTGCGGCTGGAAATGACCCGGTCGAATATTTGTATAAAATAAAGCGGCCCAGCAAATCGGAGCGCATTGATACAGACACCAAAACCCACAACCGCAGCAAGGCCAGGTATCGACCTTCGCCACATTTCGCTGAGGGGGGCGCTGTACCGCCGCCTACCTCGTGTTCTCAGCAAGGACACCGTCTTTTCACGCCCGCCCAAGCGGGGCATGCTGGTCGGGGTCCTCGTTGAAAATTCCCGAGAAATTCATGATCATCCCCTCCAAATCGTCATGAGGGCTCAAAGCAGGTCCCGCAAGAACATTTGGCTGAAGCCGATTTGCTGCCCAAAGGCGTTCATCGTGATCAACTGCCTCGAACATCGACCAAGCTCCGCTCACGAGGTTGTACATTTGGGTGGCGGACAGGGGAGGGCACCCGAGGGCTTGGACCAGGCTGCCCAGAGATGACTTGAGGGCTCCACGGGTTTTTGCCAGCACTGCCGCTTCAATCAACTCAGCGGGCGCCTGGATCGACATAAATGCGGGGTTCGAGCTTTGCGATAGCAACTCGGGTAAGGTGACCGAGACGCTCCCAAAGGGACTGGGCCATGTCGCCCTGCTGTCACTGGCAGGCCTTCCCGGGCCAGGTGTTTCTCCCAACTCTGCCAGAATCAGTTCGTGCGCGAGCTTCCCTAAAAAATCAATTCGCAGCTGGGAAGAGTAGGCTCGACCCTGGTCGAGTGCCGTCATTGGATTTGGGGAATCAGCAATACGCCGTAGATATGGATTATTGCCCTGTCCGTTAGCCAGTTTTTCAGAAGCGCGAGCCTTTAGAACGGGGCTGAGTGCCCCATCCTGGAGCTCCCATGGGGAATAGACATGCAGGCCAGTGGCTTCTTCAGCCTCCCTCACACCGAGCGGCGATCGGCCGATCCTGCCACTAATTGCAAGTACCTTGTGGCCAGCAGCGCGGAGGGTATCAACTCCATACTTTGCTCCCATCGCGTCATAGGAAGCGAAAATCGCGCCAAGAGCCATGCTCCGAAAAGATTCAGCCAGAATTAGCTCGGAAGTTTCCTTCTGCTGCAGCCCATCGGCAATCTCAATAACAGCGACGTCACATCCATTTTCAGCGGCATGGTTCAGTAGGCGGAAAGCACCCTTCTCAATCAACTCTACCGGGGCTAAATACGTCGTTGCAAATCCGGCATCTGTGAAATCAAGAACGATGTCGGCTCCGGCATCCCGCACAATCCAGGTGTCGCCACCCGAGCCAGTTCCTGTAATTTTCAGTGCCGCGACCTTCAGTCCCGCCTTTTTGAACCCTCGGACCAATGACGTTGCCGTCAATGTCTTGCCGGCGTTCATTGACGTCCCAAGCGACAGAACAATCGGCAGAGAAGGGGGTAAATCGTCTGAGCTGACCTTGTAATCCCACACGTTTAGCCGGCGGCCGAACTTGTCGCCAATCAGGCCGAGCGGGGTGATCTTGGTTGGCGCCAGCATGCGAGCATGCCTGGAAAGCTCA
This sequence comes from Mesorhizobium sp. M0019, assembly GCF_040323975.1. Taxonomy (NCBI): domain Bacteria; kingdom Pseudomonadati; phylum Pseudomonadota; class Alphaproteobacteria; order Hyphomicrobiales; family Phyllobacteriaceae; genus Mesorhizobium; species Mesorhizobium sp. M0019. The sequence goes on from NZ_JAMYVK010000001.1 coordinate 390,163, forward strand.
CATGCCGCGATGCCGCCCCCCGCTACCAAGTCGCACGGCCCCAGATCGGGGCCTATTACCGCCTCGAACTGGTCAGGAGCGTACCTGTTTCCATAACAGAGGATTATCTCATCTCCGCGAAACATGATCGCCTTTCGCCCGCAGATGAGCTCCAGTCTGCTGTGATTGCCGAGTTCATCAACGCGCGCCAAAACAAGATCGCCAGCGACGGGCTGTATAGGTCCGGTAACGAGTGTGCGCATGTGAGATGCGGCGACCCGGCGGGTGGCGAATGCTCGTTTAGCTCTCTTCAGGCGCCCGCGCTTAATTCTTGAAACGGACATGAACCCCCCAAGTTACATTTGGATGGCATTTAGAAGTCTTTTCTGTTCTATGTATAAGATTAAGCCCTTTTCTATACTCCTCTCCGTTTGCAATCGATTATCCAATAACCAATATGATTGGATAAATATGATTAGATAAATAGCATTAGATGCCTAAAATACATACCCAAGCTGACGACTTTTAACGGCTATTAACACTATAATGTCTGGATCTCTGCCATTCGAATGCATGACGACATCTCCCCGCGAGGCCACATACCATCCAGCTGCATTGTCCGGATCAGGCCGGCGGGAAATCCACTGGTCTTTCAAGAGAATAAGAACGCGACTTCCGGATGCTGCGGCCGTAGCGTTTAGGCTGAACGCGGGGGATCAGAGATAAAGCGTGCTTAAATGTGGTGGAATGCGCCACATCTTCGCCCCTTCACATCGGGTCTTGCCGAAGCCGCTCATGCCCATCGATGCGATGCCCGTTTCGAGATGCATTTGAAGTGGCTGCAGCGGAAGCGTGGTCAGGAAGTCTGTATTGTGGGAGACGGTCGAAAAGCAGGCGGAGCGTGAACATCCGGGGTCAAAAGTGGGGTTATGGTCAGCCTATCTGAAGAGTTTGGACAAATTGAGATTGTCAGTTTTAAGGTGCTATCGGGACTTAACGTGCATAGCACGAACACGGTGGTCAAATTAACCCTGAATATCGGGCGGCTAGCGGTTTCTTGCATCTCCGATTTTACTGCGCTGGCTCGCTCAGCGCTGTCCGAAATGTTTCCCGGTTGTGCACAAAACGCTTTGGTCCCTCGCTACATTGCCGACGCAATCCTGTCCGCTGATCTTGAGCTTCGCCGCGCGATGAATTTCTATTCGTTTTCGCCGACGGCGTCGCTAATAGGCGATCCGTCCGAAAGCCATCTTGCAATCGTTTGGGAGTCGGATGACCCGCAGATGTCGCGCGCGGCTGCTTCGGCTGTCGTTGACGCGATTGGTGAGGCGGCGCGAGGCGAGGACGGGGCAGCGAAATACGCTCAGACTCGGGAGCTAAACCTGGAAAGGGCGAAGAGACGACGTCTTTCAAATTCGACCGCTGTGCTTGTAGCTGCAGCTAAGAGAAATCACATCCCGTTCGAATTCATTGCCCGTAACCACCTTCGCCTTGGCCAAGGCAAGCACCAGAAGCAGCTGTTCTCGACGATATCGGGTTCTACATCGTTTGCGTCGGCGAAGGTGGCCTTGGACAAAAGGCTGGGCAACAGACTTTTGGCGCAAGCGGGGATCCCAGTACCCCGTCAGATTACCGTTCGCACCAAACCTGAGGCCGTCGCTGCCGCCAAACAGCTGGGTAAGACCGTCGTGGTCAAACCGGTTCAGGGAAATCAGGGGCGGGGAGTCTCGGTTAAACTGCGGGGACGCCGTGCAGTTGAGGCTGCATTCGATATAGCGCACGACGTCACTCAGTCAGAGCGGTTTGGCGTCTTGGTTGAGCAGTTCATCGCCGGCCCGGAATTTCGAGCGACAGTCGTTGACTATCATCTCGTGGCGGCGGTCATGTGTTGCCCGCCCCAAGTCGTTGGCGACGGTGAAAAAACGATAGTTGACCTGATTCATGATTTGAACCGAGAACCCGACAGAGACGGGAGACGTCTTTCTCCTGTAGAGATTGACGATGAGCTGCTACGGCACCTAGCCTTGCGTCGTCTTACGCTGGAGTCCGTCCCAATTTCCGGGCAGCCTTTGGTTCTCCGGCCTACCGGCCACCTCGCCCGTGGAGGCGTCCCGGTCGATGTTACAAACTCCGTTCATCCAGATAACAGGCAACTGTGCGAGCGCATCGTGAGAGTCATCGGCCTTAACATTGCCGGGATAGATCTCATCATGCCCGATATTGCAAGATCATACAAAGAGGTCGGGTGTACTGTCATCGAGGTAAATGCACGGCCGGGGATCGAGTTTCATCTTTGGCCGCGAGCGGGGACCTCGAGAGATGTGAGTGAGATAATCCTGGCCAATATGTACAGTGAGCCCGGCTCTTCGGAAATTGCCACCGTACTCGTCATCGGCGATCGACACACTGGTGCGGTGGCGACAGCAATCGATCATCGGTTCCAGGCGGAAGGGCGAAGAGTTGGTCTCTTGTCGAAAAGAGGCGCTTACATCAACACTGTACCCCAGGAATTTGGGCGGCGGACAACCCCGCAAATGCTGGCCAGAGACCCGTTCCTGGAAGCCCTGGTTTATGCAGCCTCTCCGGACAGACTTTGGGCGAGCGGTCTTTGTCTGGGTGCTTGCCGTGCGGTCTCGATGACTCGAACGGATGCAGACAATGGTACAGTTCTCGAAGATCTCGCTCAGCGAGTGTTGCAGTGCGGAAACCAGGGCTATTTCATTGTCAACAGCGAAGATGAATGGCCCCGCCGTGCGCTGTCGACCTTGCCGACCACACGACTAATATTGGTCAGTTCCGAGCCTGATACTGATACCGACCTACGTCGGCACCTACAGAGTGGTGGTTTGGTTCTAACTTTGAGATGGAGCACTGACGGATCGGGTGCCAAAATGGCGCTTTTGTCGAGATCTGGTGAGCTAGCCGCGGAACCCCTCGCATCTATGTCTCAGTCGCGGCCACAGCAAATAAGGTCTGCCATGCACGCAATGGCAATGTCGTATTTGGCAAAAAAGGATGGCTGGTTCGATGAAGTGGCCCCGTTTCCTTCAGTTCGGCCCGAGACGAACGACGTTCGATAGCAGTGATGAGTTTATCGATTCTGCTCAAGCTAAGGAGAGTAAGGTTATGAACACTGTTTCGCCGATTGCAACACCGAGTGTTTCGCTAAGTGATGCGGCGACACTCGTTGCTTTGACTTTGAAACGCACCACAAACAAAGCGGGACAGCCGCGAACCCGTGCAAGAATGTCGTACAAGACATTCAGGCGCCTGACTGGACGGCGTGTCGGCGGGGCGGCGTTCGTGAGAGGCTTCACGGAGGAATTGTTGAAGCTAGGCTGGCTGATGGTCCGTATGCCATCGGCTTACGGCTTCGTGCGCGCCGCCTCCCTCGACAAGTGGCGTCTCATAAAATCAAATATGGTCGCGGAAGAACTTAAGGTGATTAAGGAGGGATCTGCGGCGAAGGCATTGGAGAGCGCTCGGCAAGAGCTCGCTGGATCGGGTGAGAATAACGGTTCAGCAGGCGGCCTCAGTAAGGCAGTTCGAATAAGCGGAGAGAAGAAAAAGCCGGTCGCAAGCATCGGATAGATGTGCCTCGTCAGGAGATTGATTTGTGTAGCCCCCATCAGGGGCAGGCGAATTGAGGCCAAAACGCTGCCGGAAGCTGGGCTGCAGACTCGGATCCAGCTTCCCACCATGGAGCGAAAATGCGGCCTCAGAGCATGTTGAAGGACAATCTCCACGCCCTGTAGAGAGTTGGCCTCAGGGCAACCGACGGCATGTCCTTTCGATCAATTTCAGCACCCGTCGGCGAAAGGTTCGCAGGATTGCGGAGCGCAAGACTTGTGAATTCTTGCGTCTCAGCGTTCGCAGAAGAAGCAGTAGCTTTGGGGAAAAAGATGGCGACTGGATCTGTTTACGTCTGGGAGCGTTGCGATTCAGATTTTACTGGCGGCCGGGTGCATTCAACCGAGGTCGAACTGCCTTATCTTTGCCAAAACACGGGGAGGCAAGGGCTGCGTGGGCGGTACGTGGACGTAATCGGTCATCCAGCCACGGATGTTCACTGGCCCACGGGTGAGATGGGCGAAGCACTGCCCGACAAGCAAGGTAACTATGTTTTCAAGCCTTTCGGCGGCGGAATTCTTGGTGAACAGGAAGGTTGTGAGGCCGCGGCACGCTTCGGCCAGGTCAACGTCTACTACCACGTCTCCTTGATAGCTCATCGAGTGAACGAAGTGCTGCGTTCACTCGGCGAGGGCCCGTTGCCGAAGGTCAGAGCTATCGTTAATGCGCACCAGCCGAAACAAGGGGGAGTTAACGGGGATCTGCTTAGGTTGGTGCCGGTCAAAGGGACCAAATACCGATATCCAGCAAGAATCGAAAATCTCGATGATTTTTCGATCCCCCTCTGTGGGGAATTGCTGTTCGGCCCGGGGCGTGCAGTCACAGCGGAAGGGTGGCTTCCACGAATTTCAGGCGGTGCTTATCTGTGCGACCCCTCGCACAATGCCAGTTTCATATATCAGGCATTCGGGTTTCACGTGGTGCGCCATACCGCTGACATCCAAGCTGACAGGCTGCATGCACCGCGCGCCAGTTTCAGTAAGCCTGGTCCCCTTGAGTACGCCTTGAGCGCATACTTTGCGGCCGCGATGCTGTCGACTCCCTACGTATGGTGTTGGCACCTCCGTCATGATGCCGAGTTCGTACCATCGGATACTCTTGCCAATGATTCGCGTATGGACGACGCCGAGATGCCACCGCCGGAGGCGCTGGTCGCGCAAGTCATAGCGGCGACAATGTGGGACCTACACAAGGCTTTTCCGGGAGACGAACTTACTTGCATTTCGTTAGTTGTAGCTGCCCTTTTGGCGCTGGGACGACTTTCTGATAGCCCGTATGCTCCTTCCGGAATTCGAACGCGCGCCCTCAGGTCACTTCCGAAGAGCTTTGCCTCGTGTTTGCTTCATGCAGACCGAATGAGATTCAGCAGCCGTTACGAAACACTGATCCGAAGCGTTTTTGAGAAGCGTGGGATCGGCTTTAGTTCTTCAGCGGTTGAGACATTGTTGGCACCCTCCGTTCAGCCACCCCTTTACCGCCTCGGTGAATCGGAAGAAGTCCGGCGCCATGTTGTAAAAATTCGCGAGAAGTTTTCAGAGGTCATAATTCCGGATGACATCGATCTCATCGACCCGGACCAACTTGAACAGTTCCTCTCTTCGTCCGCCAGCGCTCCGTACCATTTGGCGGCGGTCGGAGATGTGATGACCGGGATGCGGATGCGTCATCGTATCCGCAGGTTTGGCCCAGACTATGCCTTCGCCTGGGTCAGGCCGATCTTTAGACGCTGCGCTTTGATAACGGGAAACCTTGAGGGGCCGTTCTCCACCATCTCTGAGAAAGCAGGTACCACTCGGAACTACTCATACAAAGTGGACCCCAAGTCAGCCTCTGTCTTACGTCGTGCAGGCTTCGCTGCCATGACTGTCGCGAATAACCACATTCAAGACTGCGGTCGGGGTGGCGTGGTTGAGACGCTAGCCACGTTAGAGCGACAGTATATCCAACCGTACGGTGGTGGTAGGAACCAGAGCTCTGCTTACCACCCGGCGATTTTTGATGGCGCAGATATCCGCATCGGACTTCTCGGATATTACTGGAACCGTCGAACAGCGGCTCGTGGCGAACTTCCAGGCTCCGCACAAGATGTGCCCGAATTCGTCGAGCGTGATCTGGCCCAACTTCGTCCACTGGTCGATCGGATCGCCGTGATGGTACATTGGGGTTTGCCATACCAGCGCCAACCTACCGAGCAAGACCGCATGAAAGCACGGCTATTTATCGACCTGGGTGCGGACGCAGTCATCGGCCATCATCCCCACATCCTTCAGCCGATCGAGATTTATAATGGTCGGCCGATATTATACAGTGTCGGCAATTTTGCATTTGGGTCCGGAAACAGCAAAGGGGAGTCCATTCTGCCTTGCTTCCACTTTGGTGCGAAGCAGATCCGTTTAGATATTTATCCAGTTTACGCTCAAAACAGAGATCCGCGCCTCGACTACCAACCAAAGATAATGGGAGGAGCAGCCGGTCGCGCGACAATCGATCGGTTGCTGGCGTTGTCGCCTGGACTCGCCGATGTTGTCGTAGCCGTTCAAGACAGATGCCTTAGATTGGCCATCCCTGCACTGGCGTGAGGCTCCGAAGCTCATGCGTATGCCGTACGCGGATTTGCACTGGGTTCCTCGATCGCAATGGCGGCGCGAGCGATACGTGCCGACAAAACAAGGAGCCGATACCCTGTCACGCAGGACGCTGAGGTGCCGCGGAGGCGTCGCTTGCGAACATTGCGAGGACCAGACGTGGAGGAACGAACTCTTTACTGCTCAGCCGGTTTTGATTTGTTTAGCTGCCGCTAATGGGATATGTCATCCCTGCGGGATCGTCCATGGGAGCGACAGGTGCGATTTCTAATCCGTCTGTTAGGGGCAGTCGTCTTAGGCTGTAGTCTGACGTATTCAGGCCAAGTACTTGCCTGGAAGGTCGGCAAAGGTACGACCTCAGCAACTATTAACGGCATAAAGTTGACGGTATACACCTATCATCCGAAGAACTGTGCCAATCCATCGATCCTGTTCGTGTTCCATGGACTAAGCCGAACCGCCGAATCCTACCGAGACTACGCGCAGCCTCTTGCGGATCGAAATTGCCTGATCGTTATGGCGCCGCTTTTCGACCTGGAAAGGTTCCCAGGCTGGAGCTATCAGCGGGGAGGCATTGTCAACTCGGGCACAATTCAACCTCGGGACAGGTGGACTGTCTGGTACGTGAAGGGCTTGGTAAACTGGGCGAGGGCCCGAGAGGGGCTGCCGACTGCGCAGTATTACCTTTTTGGGCACTCGGCGGGAGGTCAATTCATGTCGCGTGTTGCAGCATTTGCCTTGTCGGATGCCAAGAGAGTGGTCGTAGCCAATCCGTCGACCTACGTATTGCCCTCGCTAGCAGAGGCGGCAGCCTACGGGCTGGGATGTCTCTCCTCGGGTTGCGTCTATACGCCGGATCAAGCCTCTCAGGAGTTGAAGGCCTATCTGGCTTTGCCTCTAACGATCTATCTTGGAGAAGACGACACTGGCGATGTCGAGCTAAACGAAAGCGCAGCTGCTATGCGCCAAGGAGAGACGCGTTTGGATCGGGGGCAGTTCACTTTTGAGCTGGCGCAAGCTGTCGCGACCGCTAACGGGTGGCCTTTCAATTGGCGTCTCGTGATTTTGCCGGGTGTCGGACATTCGGCACGCGACTTGTTGCAGTCTGACCAGGCTCAGCAAGTCTTCGGCCTTAAGTAAAGAATTAGCACATCGCTGACTTCAAGGTCTGCCGCGTTTCACTCAGCTCAATGAGCAGCGAGACAGCTTGCATCGCCTTTTTGCCGAGCGTGAATTGCCGCTGCGTTTTGTTGTTCTAATTTAGTAAATTCTAAACCATCTTCGGTCTAAGTTGCTCTTAAGAGAGGGCTTCTGGATGCGGAGACTGAAAGATCTGCCGCCCGAAAAACGGGGGAACTTTGCCGTCGCGATGGCCTTAATGGTGGTGCCACTGGGCTTGGCCCTCGGCCTTAGCATTGACTTTACCAACGCCGCTTCCTGGAGATCCAAGCTGCAGGAGATAGCCGATTCGGCGGCTCTTGTTGCTGTCGAGAGCGATGGAGGAAACGAAGCAGCCGTCCAGGCCGCGAAGAATTGGGCGCTGGCCAATGGCTCCTTCGTGACCGGCGCTGTCGTTGGGGTGAGCATCACCACTCCTTCTGCTGGGACGCGAGAGGCGGCGGTTGAAATCTCAGCTGGAATGCCAACCGCTTTCATGAGTCTTGCTGGAATTCGGAGCATTAACCTTCACGCGGCGGCAACGGCCCGAAAAGCCGCGCCGGATTATTGCTTCTATGTCCTCGATCCTGCCTCAAATGGAGCGCTGACGGTAATGGGTTCCGGGGGGCTTTCGGTGCCAAACTGCGGTATCCAAGTGAATTCCTCCAGTCCAAGGGCACTGAGGCACGTTGGAACCGGAAAGATTGTCGCCAGAAAAATCTCTATAGTGGGCAATTACCAAGGCGGCGGTTACACCATCATCCCGAAAACCAATCAACCCGAACTTGCAGACCCCCTTGTCGATCTACCGCAGCCCGTTCCACCGAACGGCTGCGACTACAGTGATCAGATGCTGACCGATGTTACCATTCCGGCCGGCCGGGTGTTCTGTGGAAACATCGATCTCGATGGAAATGTCGTTCTTTCTCCCGGAGTTCACTATTTTCAGAACGCAACAGTGAGCATCGGCAGCCATGTGAATCTCTCGGGCGACGAAGTCACGATATTCGTTGACTCCGAGTCAAGCATTATTCAGTCAGCAGGCAAAGGTGGCGTAAGGATTTCGGCTCCCACGAGCGGCATTTACGCTGGCATCGCTATCTTCGGGTCACGCACAGTTACGCCCTCTGTGCCAACGGTCTCATTGTCCGGAAACAAAAACTACTTAATTGAAGGGGCTATCTACCTGCCCCATCATCGTTTTCGGATGAGAGGGACAACAGACCTGAAGTCGACTGCCAACTCAGGTTGGATTGTTGCGTGGCAATTTTTCTATAGTGGCAACTCGAGCGTGGCCCTGGACTGGTATGGTGCGACTCCGCCGAAAGGCCTTGGAGACTTAGGAATAGTGCTCCTTCGCTGAAGCAATACTGATGTCAGTGCTCGGCACAGGGCTATATCTTTGTTGTTGCTGCATTGGGCTCGGACCAACCAACCATTCCGGGCGGCTGCCGTTATATGCATGGCCGAAATGACCGAGCGGGGCATGACTGTGCGCAGCTCTTCGGTTGGCGGCGTCCAGCCGGCGCTACCCTGGTCACCCGGAGGCAGCACAGATCGAATCAGGCGGCGAAGCACAATTTTCCGCCAAGTGCCTGAGACTGTTTGGTTGTGGAACCAGTCATGGGCGGAGCTGATCTCCGGTCAATTTTTCTGCTTTGGTCCAAAAAAAAAGCGAAATTCGACGTATATCGCGGCGGACTAGCGTCCAAATTGCCGGCGCAAGCGAGTTACAACTTCATGCAGACCCATGGCATTCGAAGCTTTCACAAGAAGGCGGTCCTTCGCGCGCAGGATAGTGGCGAGCTCGGGCAACACATCGTCTGCTGTCGCGAAGTGTGGGCCGAGGAGGTACTCCGGCAGGGCACGACGGAGATATGTCATCTGCGTCCCAACCGTCATCACCATATCCAGATCGGCCGCGAGAACGGGTTCCGCCAGACCGGCGTGAAATTCGGCCGATCGTGGCCCGAGTTCCCGCATGTCGCCAAGAAGGGCAAGCTTTCGGCCCCCACTTGCGCGCTTCCCCTCAGCGAGTGCCGCCAGCACGGCGGCCACCGATGTCGGATTCGCGTTGTAGGCCTCATCGACGACATGGACCTCGCCGGACGCGAGGGCGATGCGTATGACTTCGCCACGTCCGTGGATGGCCTGCACCTCCCCGAGCGCGTTGGTCGCAGCTCCCAGATCAAGGCCGAGCGAATCGACAGCCGCCAGCGCGCTGAGGCTGTTGACTGCCATGTGCCGCCCTGGATTACCTAGCTTGTAGGCGAAATCCCGGCCCTTCAGGACCGCACGCACCAGTTGATCTTCGTGCGAATAGTCCACGAGCCGGTAGTCGGCCTTAGCATGTCCACCGAAGGACACGACCTTCGCCCCGAACGACAGCGCGCGGGCTCGGAGATATTCGAAATGCTCGGAATCCCGAGGCATGATCGCAGTGCCGCCCTCAGCGACATCGTACAGGCGGGCTTTCAACTTGGCGATGGCCTCACGCGAGCCGTACTCTTCGAGATGGGCGTCGCCGATCGTCGTGATAAGAGCGACATGCGGCTTGAGCGCAGATACCTCAAGGAGCCGCCGAAAAAAGCCAATCGACACCTCGACAGCGTGGATGCCATCAGGGGGAAGGTTGGCGATCAGGCCGAGCACGCCGGAGACGGTATTGAAGTTTTCGCCCGGAAAAGGTGGATAACCAGCTGCGGTGAGAATGACGTTGATCATCGCCGTGGTGCTCGTCTTGCCGACGCTGCCGCCAACCGCGATCAGGCGTCCGCCGTAAGCAGACCGCGCTCGCTCGGCGAGATACTTCATGGCGACGCGGACCGAAGCCACCCGGAGCAACGGCAAGCCTTCGAAGTTGGGCCGGTACTCTCGGTCCGCGAGGAGCGCGAGCCCCTGTCGCCTGAAGCGCCTGATCTTCCTGGGGTGTACTCCGTAACGGTAGGTGCCAACGCGCGGGATGACGAGCGCGCCGGGGCCGATCAGTGCGTCGCAGAAGGCTATGCAGTCGGTCGTCCAGGCTTCCGGCAACTCGCCTTCCCATATGCCTCCGGTGATATCCGCAAGCTCAGCCTTCGTCCAAGGGTGCATTTCTCCCCCTGTCCCGCCGATCGACCCGAATCACGTTAACCCGCGCCCCGGCCACCTTGAATAGGTGGCCGTCCGACATCCCTGTCCTGTGGTTCGATCACTTTCAGCCAATTCCGCTCAATGTGCAATGGTTCCGGGTACCACCTGAGACCTTTGCCGGGTTCAAAGCGGCCTTCGCCAAGCCCGCTACTTTAACGACCACATCCGCAATCACTTTTGAGATCGTCTGGTTGGAACCGATCACGATCTTGGATGAGCGAAACCATCTGTTCGAACGCTAGTCACCTATTCATCGAGTTCAACGGCTCATGGTCGGGGAGACAGTGATGCAGCACCTCGCCAAGGTTTCGCTTGTCGAACGTCTGGCCACAAACGGGGCAGAACTCGAAATATCCTGCTTCGTCGTTGGCCGGCGGCCCGTGGCGCTTGCCCTTGATGCCGGTTGCGGGGTTGTTGGTTCGATCTGGTCTCACGTTGGTCGCCACCGCACGTAACTTTCATGGGGACGGGCCGACAGCCGATCGGGGGTTTCAGCGGGCCGCCGGGCCTACCGGCTGCCAGTGGCGCTGCCGGGTAGAGTCAATTGTAGGCCATTTCATGCGTCATTACTAATACAATAAAATGATAGCGTTCCGTTCCTCTAGCCGCCAGACCGGGCGCGTCCATTCCCCCTATGATGCGGACTTTGGTGGACAATCCGCCCTAAGGGGACGGATGGACACACGAGTCGAGTTCGACCTCGTGATCGATGATGCCGATGTTCGCATTCTTACTCGCCGCGGTCTCGATTGAACGACGAAGTAGCGAGACCTTTCGGCGCCGCCAAGGAGACGTCGACGCTGACGGTCGGTAGCGGCTGCCGTCCGTCGTCTCGGGGCGTCGAAAAACGGGCAAGTTGATTGGGAACAACGATTACCTACCTCGATTTAGGCATCGTAGCGCCGCGCTTCGCAGCGATTTTGGGCCGCTTCGCCCTTGGAATATGTGTGCCCAAAGTCTGAAGGTCTGCGAAATTCGCCGTACTTATTTCGCAAAAATCCTGCAAAAAAGTACGGCGATTTCGCGCTAAGTACTTGAAAAACATGGTGATCCCGACAGGAATCGAACCTGTGACCTACAGATTAGGAATCTGCCGCTCTATCCTACTGAGCTACGGGACCATCGCGCCCGACACATAACCGCTTCGGGACGTTTCGCCAAGAGGCAGCTAGGCAGCTCGCTTGGGTTCGACCGCGAACGGGCTCAGGCCCAGCCAGGTCTGCATTTTGCGCGCGATGTCCTGGTCTCCCGTCAAGATGACTTTCGGCCCGGCCTTCTCGACGGTGATCAGCCCCATCCAGATTTCGGTCATAGTGTGCAGGTCGGTCGAGACGTAGAGATCGACATCGAAGCCCGGGTCGTACCAGCAGAGGTCGACCTCGCCGTGCTTCTCGACGATCAGCCACCACGACCGTTTCGAGGCGGGGAGCTCCTGATACAGAAATTGTATCACCGTGCGCCCGTCGGGCAGCGGCGACGCGTTGAGGTTGCGCCGCATGTCCCACATCAGCAGCGACGGATCGAGGTTCTTCAGCGACAGCCGCGACTCGACCCATTTCTGCCCCCAAAAGCCCATCGCCTCGACAACGGAACGCAGATCCCTGCCTGCCTCGGTCATCCGGTATTCGAAGATGCCTTTCTCGCCGCGCACCTCCTTGCGCTCGACGATCCCGGCCAGCTCGAGCTCCTTGAGGCGTTGCGACAGAAGGGTCGGCGACATTTTGGGGACGCCGCGGCGCAGATCGTTGAAACGGGTCGAGCCCGCCACCAATTCGCGAAGCAGAACCATGGTCCAGCGGGTGCACAGCACCTCGGCGGCCATCGATAGCGGGCAGAACTGCTTGTATCCGGACTGGGTCATGATGTTGCCTTCCCCTCAAACTCAGCCGGGATCATAGGCCTTCCCCCGCGGCACGGCGAGTACAGAAACTGTACCACACCAGTACAGATCGCGGACTGGCTGGCGCCGGCCTTGCCGTGCGAGCCCTTGGCCGCTGCACGGGATACCCCTGTGCACGACCAGGAGACATGACCCATGACCGCTTACGTTATCGCAGACATCAAGGTGAGGGACCCGAAGTGGATGCCGGCCTATGCCGCGTCGGTCCACGACCTCGTTCACAAGCACGGCGGCAGATATCTGTCGCGCAGCGGCAATGTGAAGACGCTCGAAGGCAAGCCGCTCGACACGACGCTGATAGCCTTGATGGCGTTCCCGACCGAGGCAGCGGCGCGCGCCTTCACCGACGATCCTGCCTACGCGCCGTTCGTTTCGGCCCGTCAGGGCGGCAGCGACAGCCGTTTCCAGCTGATCGACAACTCCGATCTGGCTGGGACGATCCCGTATCTGCCGAAGGGATGATCCTTCCGGGCATTCGTCGCATCGGGACAGGGATCTCCCAGCAACAACAGCCACAGCGCCCACCTGCCGGACCTCCTTACCTCCGGCGGCCAGCCGGGCTGTGCTTTTCAAGAAGAATGGAATGACTATGACAATCAACTTTCGCAATAGACTTCTCGCTGCCGCGGCGCTGCTGTCGGCCTGCACTGCGTTGGCGCAGGCGCATCAGGCAGCGCCCGCGTCCGGTCCCAATCCGCTGGCCGACAAGGTACGCGCGGCCAACAGCCGCTTCGAGAATGTGGCGGCGGCGACCGCCGAGGGCTATGCGCCCATTCCTTGCGCCAGCGGCATCACCGGCGGCGCCATGGGCATCCATTACGTCAATCCCGGCTACCTCAAGGACGACGCTGTCGATGTCGCCAAGCCGGAAGCGGTGATGTACGAGCCGATGGCCGACGGCACGCTAAAACTGATCGCGGTCGAATACATCACCTCGAAAGGCCCGGCCTCGCTCGATGGGCATCTGTTCAACTTCAACAGCGCGCCCAATCGCTATGGCCTCGGTCCGTTCTATGAGCTGCATGTCTGGGCCTGGAAGGGCAACCCGACCGGCGCGTTCGCCGATATGAACCCGAACGTGTCGTGCGAACCGACGACTGCTGTCAGCCAGTAAGCAGCCGAGCCAGGCGGCGCCGACGCCGCCTGGCCGCGCTGAATTGCGGGGCAGCCGGCAACGGGCGCAAAGACGGCTCAGATAGCGGAACTTTCGGGATGCCGGCGCGCTTTAGTGTCCCGAAGGAGACACCGCATGAGCGCCACCAAAGAGTTCTTTGAAACCTGGCTGCAGGAGAATGTCGGCAATCTGCCCGCCGAGAGCGAGGTGAGCGTCGCCGTCCTGGCGCAGCAATTCGAGCAGGATGCCGATGCTGCCGGCTATGGCCACGAGGTTCGCGAAGACGAACTCGGCAATATCCAGGAGGCGATCGAGGCAGCCCTGACGAAGGCGAGGACAGGCGAAGAGCCGCAGGCTGCCGACGACAATGAGCTGGCGCCGGTCATGGAGGCGCTGGAGGTCGAGGATCCGAAGAGCGGACCGTAGCGGTTGCGGCTCTTCCCTTCCACGCTACATGACCGGGCATAATGGATGCCAAACACCTCACACTCGGCGTCGTGATCGGCGTGGCTATCGGCGTCGTGTTGGACAACATTGTTGCGGGCATTGGTATAGGTATTGCTCTGGGCATTGCCTTCGGCCTTGCCCGGAAGTCGTCCGGCCGGAAGTGACCAGCAGAACATGTCCTGCCCGGTTTTGCCGCCCAGAGGTGCGGCGGTTGCCGCACCGCCGATGCCGAATGGCTACGCCGCCAGCGCTGTTTCCGCCAGCTTCACCCAATAGCTCATGCCGTGCGGGATGACCTCGTCGTTGAAGTCGTAGGCTGGGTTGTGCAGGCCGGCGGTATCGCCATTGCCGATGAAGATGAAGGCGCCCGGCCGCGCTTCAAGCATGTAGGAGAAATCCTCGCCGCCCATCACCGGCTGGATCGCGCGGTGCACATGGCTGTCGCCGGCGACGTCGGCCGCGATGTCGCTGGCAAAGACCGTCTCTTCTGGATGGTTGAAGGTGACGGGGTAATTGGCATTGTAATCAACCTCGATTGTCGCGCCGAAGGCAGCGCCCAGGCCTTGGCAAAGTGCGCGGATGCGCTCTTCGGCCTTCTTGGCGACTTCCCTCTTCAGCGTGCGTACGGTGCCGGCGATCTCGGCGGTCTCGGGAATGACGTTATAGGCGTCGCCGGCGTGGAATTTCGTCACCGAGACGACCACCGCCTCGACCGGATCGGTGCTGCGCGAGGCGATCGTCTGCAATGCGCCGACGAGCTGGCTGGTGATGACGATCGGATCGATGGTGCCGTGCGGCATCGCCGCGTGGCCGCCCCGGCCCTTGACGGTGATGGTGAATTCGGCGGTCGCCGCCATGATCGGGCCGGGCCTGATGGCGAACTGGCCGACCGGCAGGCCCGGCATGTTGTGCATGCCGAAAACCTTGGAGATACCGAAGCGCTCCATCATACCGTCCTTGACCATCTCGTTGCCGCCGCCGCCGCCCTCTTCGGCCGGCTGGAAGATGACCGCGACGGAGCCGGCGAAATTGCGCGTTTCGGCGAGGTATTTGGCGGCACCCAACAGCATCGCGGTGTGGCCGTCATGACCGCAGGCGTGCATCTTGCCGGGGACGGTCGAAGCATAGGATTTGCCGGTGATCTCGTTGAGCGGCAGGGCATCCATGTCGGCGCGCAGGCCGATGGTCGAGCCTTCGCCGTGGCGGCCGCGGATGATGCCGACGACGCCGGTCTTGCCCAAACCCGTCACGATATCGTCGCAGCCGAAAGCCTTCAGCTTCTCGGTGACGAAAGCGGCGGTCTTGAAGACGTCGAAATTCAGCTCCGGCGTCTGGTGCAAATGGCGGCGCCAGCCGGCCACCTCGTCCTGCATTTCGGCGGCTCGGTTCAGGATCGGCATGATGGTTCCATTTCGCTGTTGGAGCAGGCGGTCTTGGCCTGCTGCTTTGCAATTGTGCCTGCTGCCTTGCAACCATGCACGCTGCTTTGCATTGTGCTGCTGCTTCCACATTGTGATCGGCAGCACTTTGCCATGTTGACGTCACATAGAGTAAATAGCACCGCGACTGTGGTCCGGGAACAGAGGGCCGGACCATTATCCTGGCGATCGTGTAACGAAATCTTACGGAGCCAGGTGGGACTGCGGCAAGAGGCTATTTCGGTTTTCATGATGCGCTACAGGCATTTCCTCAAACTGTTGGTGGCGGGCACGGTGGTGCTTGCGTCGCTGGCCGGGCCTGCCTTGGCCAATCCGACAATCCTGTTCGACCTGAACAGCGGCAAGATCCTGCAGCACCAGGAGGCGTTCAGGCGCTGGTACCCGGCTTCGCTGACCAAGCTGATGACCGCCTATGTGGCGTTTCGTGCGATTGCCGCGGGCGAGGTCCAGCTCGATTCGCCGATCAAGGTAACGAAACATTCTGCCGGCGAGCCGCCGAGCAAGATGGGCTTCAAGCCGGGCTCGGTGATGCGGTTGGACAATGCGCTGAAGATGATGCTGGTCAAATCGGCCAACGATATCGCCATGGCGGTCGGCGAGAATATCGGCGGTTCGCAAGCGGCTTTCGCCGAACGCATGAACGCCGAAGCGCAGAGGCTCGGCATGAGCGGGTCCCATTTCGTCAATCCGAACGGGCTCTATTCGCCGGACCAGTATACGACAGCGCGCGATCTCGCTTTGCTGGTGATGGCGATTCGCAAGGAATTTCCGCAATATGCCCCCTGGTTCTCGATCGAAGGCCTTGCCGTCGGCAAGAAGGCGATCTCCAACTACAACCTGCTGATCGGCCGCTATCCGGGTGCCGACGGCATGAAGACGGGTTTCGTCTGCTCGTCCGGCTTCAACATGATCGGCTCGGCGACCCGCAACGGCCGCACCCTGGTCGCCGTAGTGCTCGGCGAGCAATCGGCCGTCACCCGCGCCGAGGCGGCGGCAAAATTGCTCGACCAGGGCTTTGCAACGCCGGCGCCGAGCTGGCTGACGGTAGCGGCGCTGCCCGCCTATGGCGACACCATGTCGGCCAACGACATGAACGACGAAATCTGCAAGAAGAAGCCGGTCGAGGAGCAGTCGGAAGCCGCCCCCGCGGTCGGCGACAAGGGCAAGGACGTGCCGAAATCGCCCTATCAGGAAAAGCTCGACCATGTGCCGACGCTGATCGCCGTCGGCCTCGGCGGCGCCACGGGACCGAAGCCGAAGGCGATGCTCGACGCCTCCGGGCAGGAATATGCCGACGTGCCGCTGCCGACATGGCGGCCGGACCGGGCGCCGCCGGCCGGCGCCGAGCCAGTTGTGGCCGGATCCGCCACCGCCGCGCAGATCCAGCAGCCGGCCAAGGCGCTGAACTAGCCGCATGGCCGGCTTCCCGATCCCCGTTTCGGTGCTCACCGGCTTTCTCGGTGCCGGCAAGACGACGCTGCTCAACCGGCTGCTCCGGGATCCGGCGCTCGCCGACACCGCCGTCATCATCAACGAGTTCGGCGAGGTGGCGATCGACCATCTCCTGGTCGAGCAGGCCTCCGACGGCATCATCCAGCTCTCCGACGGCTGTCTCTGCTGCACGGTGCGCGGCGAGCTGGTCGACACGCTGGCTGACCTCGTCGACCGCCTGCAGACCGGCCGCATCGACCGGCTTGCCCGCGTCGTCGTCGAGACCACCGGGCTCGCCGATCCCGCCCCCGTACTGCAGTCGATCATGGCACACCCGGCCCTGGTCCAGGCCTTCCGGCTCGACGGCGTCATCACCCTGGTCGATGCCGTCAACGGCAATGCGACGCTCGATGCGCATGTCGAGGCGGTGAAGCAGGTGGCCGTCGCCGATCGCATCGTGCTCAGCAAGGCCGACCTGAACACGGATGCAGGCGATGTCGAGGCGTTGCGGGCGCGGCTCAGGCAGCTCAACCCGGGCGCCGTGGTGCTCGACGCGGGCGAGGCAAGCACCGCGACCCTGTTCGATAGCGGCCTCTACAATCCGGCCACCAAATCCGTCGATGTGCAGCGTTGGCTCGGCGAAGAAGCCGGCCACGACCATGACCACGGGCATGATCACGACGGGCATGACCATGCCGACCATGATCACCATGACCACAGGCACGATTCCCGCGTGCGTTCGTATTCGCTGGTTCATGACGGGCCGGTGCCGTTTTCGGCAATCGAGATGTTCCTCGATCTGTTGCGCTCGGCGCATGGCGAGCGCCTTTTGCGGATGAAAGGCGTCATCGAGCTTGCAGAAGACCCGTCGCGGCCGCTGGTTATCCATGGCGTGCAGAAGATCCTGCATCCGCCGGTGCAACTGCCGGCCTGGCCGGACAGCCAGCGCGGCACCAGACTGGTGCTGATCACGCTCGACATGCCCGAAGACTATGTCCGGCGGCTGTTCGCCGCCTTCACCAACCGGCCGTCGATCGACACGCCGGATCGCGCAGCACTGGAAAGCAACCCGCTGGCTATTGCCGGATCGTGATCTCCCCCCTTGAGGGGGAGATGTCGCCGAAGGCGACAGAGGGGGTCGCCTCGGCTGGCGCGACCCCCTGTGGGACGAAAGAAAAGGTTGGCGCTTCACGCGCGGCAACCCCCTCTGGCCTGCCGGCCATCTCCCCCTCAAGGGGGGAGATTATCCCGCTCAGCCGCTTTCGCCCGAACGAGCTAAGTCGAGACGCAGCCGATCCCGCGCTCGACCAGGAAGCGGTGGCCGCCTGACGCCGCCGCCGTTTCGATCAGCCGATGGCCGCTCTCGGCGCAGAAGGCGGGAATGTCGATGACGGCGAGCGGGTCGGTGGTTTCGAGCCACAGCCGGCTGCCCGGCTGCATTGCGGCCAGGCGCTTTTTTGCCTTGAGCACCGGCAACGGGCAGTTCAAGCCTTTGAGGTCGTAGACGGCGGCGGGGCTAGTTGAGGGCCTGTGTTCTTGGCCCCCATCTTCTTGCTCAAGCATGAAGTTCAGCCGCCAAACATGCCGAGCAGCTTTTTCTTCAACCTTGTCGCCGTGCTTTCGGCGTCCGCAGCCTGCGTTTCGACTGCCGGGGCGGCTTCCGATGGCGCTACGGTGGCGGTGGCGACAGGCATCTCGGCGGCGGTCTTGGCAGCTTCCTTTTCGGCGAGCGGCTGGGCTTTGGCAGCTTCCTTCTCGGCCAAGGCCTGTGCCTTGGCTGCCTCTTTCGCGGCCTTGGCCGCTTCTATGGCGGCAAGCCTTTGTTCCTCGGCCTTCTGCTTGGCGGCCTTTTCGGCATCGAGCGCCGCCATCTTGCGGCCCGCCGGCGAATCGATGCGGCCCATGCGCGCCGTTTCGGCCACGGTGCCGTCCGGGTTGAGCGAGGGCGGCTCGATCGGAACGCGTTCGCCGCGCGCACGCCGTTTCGACCAGTCGGAAACGATGCTGGCTTCCTTGATCCCGGCGATGGTCGGCTTGGGTGCCGGCACGCTGGCCTTCATGGCGCCGTTGAAGGCCGCCTCATAGGTGCTTTGATAGGCGTTGATGGCGCTCTTCAGCGAATCGGGCTGGGTGGTCGCAGGGCAAGCGCCGGTCGGATTAAAGGTCGAGCCGTCGGCCGCAACCTGGTTGAAGACGTAGCGCTTCTCGCAGACGTCGACTTTCGGCGGCACCTTGGTGACTTCGAAATTGTCGTAGCCGACCTTCAGCATCTTCCAGAATTCGTAGTTCGGGTCGTTGCGGTAACGCGCCATGTTGGCGGCGGTCATGCGGAACGGAAAAGCCTGGATCTGGAATTCGGTCTGGCCGCCCTGGAAGGCGTCGCGGCCGAAGGCGTAGATCTGCTCGATCTGCGCGTCGGTCATCGAATAGCAGCCCGACGACGAGCAGGCGCCATGGACCATCAGGTTGGAACCCGTGCGGCCATTGGCGCGGTCATAGGCGTTCGGGTAGCCGATATTGAAGGACAGGTGGTAATTCGACCGCGGGTTCATCTGTGCCGGGCGGACCGTGTAAAAGCCTTCCGGCGCCTGGCGGTCGCCTTCGGTGAACTTCGGCCCGAGCTTGCCCGACCATTTGCAGATGTCGTAGCTGGCGACCAGGTCGTAGCGGCCGTTGGTCTTGGCCTTCCAGATTTCGAGCTTGCCTTCTTCCTTGAAGATGCGGGCCATCACCGAGGAGGTGCGGACCATGCCCTTGGCCTTCATCTCGGCCAGGATCTTGTCCGGCAGCGGCTTGTTGGCTTGCGGCGCAAAATCCTTCATCGAAGCATCATTGCAACCGGCGACGCCGATCGCAGCGATCAGAACTCCGGTGCGGGCAAGCTTGGCAAACATGGATATGGCTATCGTCTTCATCTCTGCACCGCGGATGCCGCGGCTGCTAAACTGACCACTGACGGACCCTAAGCCCGTTAACCTTGAAAATTCCTTACCGCAATCATGCTGGCGCGTCCCCTTACGGCAACCCCACTGAGCCGAATGCGGCGGCATTTTTGTGGCGAAACTGGTTCACGCCGCCACATTTCGGGCCGCGTGCCTGCCGGATGTTATAGATTGCGGCCCATCGCCAGGTATTTCTCGCGGCGATGCTCGCGGAAATCGGTGTTGGCGCCGGAGAATTCCTTCATCGTCCTGGCGATGTGGTCGCCGGTTGCGGCGATCACCGTTTCGGGGGCGCGATGGGCACCGCCGAGCGGCTCGGCAATGATGGCGTCGATGATCTTCAGCTCCAGCAGGTCCTGCGCCGTGATCTTCATGTTGGTCGCCGCGTCCTTGGACCGCGTGGTGTCGCGCCACAGGATCGAGGCGGCGCCCTCCGGCGAGATCACCGAATAGATGGCGTGTTCGAGCATGTAGACGCGGTTGGCGGTGGCGATCGCTATGGCGCCGCCGGAGCCGCCTTCGCCGATCACCACCGAGATCGACGGCACCTTCAGGCCAAGGCAGGCCGAGGTCGAGCGGGCGATGGCTTCCGCCTGGCCGCGCTCTTCGGCGTTGACGCCGGGATAGGCGCCGGCAGTGTCGACCAGCGTCAGCAGCGGGATTTGGAAGCGGTCGGCGAGTTCCATCAGCCGCACCGCCTTGCGGTAGCCCTCCGGCCGGACCGAGCCGAAATTATGCTTCAGCCGGCTTGCCGTGTCGGAACCTTTTTCCTGGCCGAGGATCGCCACCGGCTCGCCACGGAAGCGGGCGAAGCCGCCGACGATCGCCTGGTCCTCGCCGAAATTGCGGTCGCCGGCGAGCGGCGTGAAATCGGTAAGCAGGCCCTTGATGTAGTCGATGCAATGCGGCCTGTCCGGATGGCGCGCCACCTGCACCTTCTGCCACGGCGTCAGCGCCTTGTAGGCGTCGCGCAGCGCATCGCGCGAGCGCTTCTCGAGACGGGCGATCTCATCGCCGACATCGACCGCCTCGCCGTTCTCGGCAAGCTTCTTCAGCTCAAGGATCTTGCCTTCGAGATCCTGCACAGGCTTTTCGAAATCGAGGTAATTGTACATTCTTGGGCGGACCGGCAAGTCGGAAGGCAATGACTGACGCAAGCCTGAAAATGCAGGCTGGGCGCGGTGGAACGTCGTTCTCACATAGCGGCATGACGCCTAGTCGGCAAGCGGATGATGATCGTTGACCAGACGCACCAGCCGCTCCTCCAGCACATGCGTGTAGATCTGCGTCGTTGAAATATCGGCATGGCCAAGCAACTGCTGCACGGCCCTGAGATCAGCGCCGTTCTGCAGCAGATGGCTGGCGAAAGCATGGCGCAGCACATGCGGCGATATCTTCGCCGTGGCAATGCCGGCCCGAGCGCCAAGCTCTTTCAGCTCGCGGGCAAAGACCTGTCTCGAGAGATAGCCGCTGTCGGAGGCAGCCGGAAACAGGAACGGGCTGTCGGCAAGAGCCGGCACCGCCCCCCGTGCGGCAAGCCATGTCCGCATCGCGGTGCGCGCCTTGGCCGACAGCGGCACCATGCGCTCCTTGTTGCCCTTGCCTCGCACCATGAAGAAGCGGTCGTCGCGCTGTGCCACCGTCACGGGAAGGCCGACCAGCTCCGAAACGCGCAAGCCGGTGGCGTAGAGCACCTCGACCAGCGCGTGCAGGCGCAGCGCCGCCAGCCTGTCGCCGTCATGCATGGAGGGGTCCACCGCCTCCTGCGCCGCGCGGTCGAGCAGCCGGCCGGTATCGGCCTCGCTCATCGTCTTAGGCAGCGGCCGGCCTTTCCTCGGACTGTCCAGCGTGCCGGTCGGATCGTCACCCCGCAGGCCTTCGGCGTAGAGGAACTTGAAGAACTGCCGGATCGCCGACAATTTGCGCGCCTGCGAGGTGGCGGCAAAGCCGCGCGCGGCGATGTCGTCGAGATAGGTACGGATGTCGGCGCTGGTGGCAGCGGCAAGCCCACCGCCGATCCCGACGGAAGCGTCTTCGAGGTCGCGGCGATAGGAGGAAAGCGTGTTTTCGGCCGCGCCGCGCTCGGCGCTCATCATCTCCAGGAAGGCTTCGATGCGGGCGGCGCTGTTCATTTTTTGGGATTGAGCTTTTCCGGAGGGATACGCACGCTCATTTCCGCCTTCCTCGGCTCGACAAACATGACCAGGGCGAACATCGCGCCATAGACAATGCCGGCCAGAATCGCGAGCGTCACGACAAAGCGAAACAGTGTTGGCATTAATTTTCGCCCGTCGTCTTATTCTGCATTTCCAACCCTGTGCCCTTATGAGACGCCAATCCGGCCAATTCAAGGGTGAAGCCCATAGTCCCGGTTGCGCCGCGCTTGACGCAAACAGGCTTTTGATGTCGATACGCCGCCAAAGAGGCCCTAGAAGCATGAACGCGCTACCAGCAAATCCTCCGGGCGAGAGCCATGCCGCGCTGCTCGGCCGGCTGGGCGGCCGTTCCATCGTCTTCGTCGGGCTGATGGGCGCCGGCAAGACGGCGATCGGCCGCAAGGTGGCGGCGATGCTGGCACTGCCCTTCATCGACAGCGACCAGGAGATCGAAACTGTTTCGCGCATGAGCGTCCCGGACCTGTTCGAGCGCTATGGCGAGGCGGAGTTCCGAGCACTGGAGCAGCGCGTCATCCTGCGTGTGCTGGAGCACGGGCCGCAGGTGCTGTCGACCGGCGGCGGCGCCTTCATGAACGCGCAGACGCGCGAGGCGATCGCCAGCCATGGGGTGTCGGTTTGGCTGAAAGCCGAGATCGACCTGTTGATGGAGCGCGTTTCCAAGAAACAGAACCGGCCGCTGCTGAAAAGCGCCGATCCACGCGCCGTGCTGGAACGGCTGATGGCGGAACGCTACCCGGTTTATGCCGCGGCCGACGTCGTCGTGCCGACCCGCGACGACCGCAAGGAGATCATTGCCGCCGAAGTGGTGGACGCGCTGCGCGGCCATCTCGGCGTTGCCGATATTGACGAGGTGCGGTCGTGAGCGCTGATGCAACGGTCTCTGTCGAAGTCGGGCTTGGCGAGCGTGCCTACAATATTTTGATCGGTCCCGGCCTGCTGTCACGCGCCGGCGCCGAGATTTCGCGCCGTCTGCCGGGGACGCGGGCGGCGGTCGTCACCGACGAAAACGTCGCGGCCGCGCATCTCGCGACGCTTGCGGCCGGCCTGGCAAGCGGTGGCATCCAACATGCCGTCATCACGTTGCCGCCAGGCGAAAAGACCAAGAGCTTTGCGCATCTCGAAGAGGTGGTCGACGGCGTGCTGGCCGCCAAGCTGGAGCGCGGCGACGTCGTCATCGCGCTCGGCGGCGGCGTCGTCGGCGACCTCGCCGGCTTTGCCGCCGGCATCGCGCGGCGCGGCATGAACTTCGTGCAGGTTCCGACCTCGCTGCTGGCGCAGGTCGATTCCTCCGTCGGCGGCAAGACCGGCATCAACAGCAAGCGCGGCAAGAACCTGGTCGGGGTATTCCACCAGCCTAGGCTGGTGCTGGCCGACACCGAAGTGCTCGACACGCTGCCAATCCGCGAGTTTCGCGCCGGCTATGCCGAACTGGCCAAATACGGGCTGATCGACCGGCCCGAGTTTTTCGCCTGGCTGGAAGAAAACTGGCGTCAAGTGTTTGCCGGCGGGCCGGAGCGGGCTGCGGCCATCGCCGAGGCCTGTCGTGCCAAGGCCGACGTCGTTGCCCGCGACGAGTTCGAGACCGGCGACCGCGCGTTGCTCAATCTCGGCCACACCTTAGGTCATGCGCTGGAGGCGGCGACCGGCTATGACGGCGCAAGGCTCGTGCATGGCGAGGGCGTCGCCATCGGCATGGCGCTGGCGCACCGCTTTTCGTCAAGGCTCAATTTGGCGAGCCCCGACGACGCGGCGCGTGTCGAGGCGCATCTTCGCGCCGTCGGTCTGCCCTGGCGCATGGCCGACATTCCCGGCGAACTGCCCGATGCCGAGACGCTGTTCTCCTTCATCACCCAGGACAAGAAGGTGTCGCGCGGCGCGCTGACCTTCATCCTGACGCGCGGCATCGGCCAGGCCTTTATCGCCCGGGATGTGCCGGCCTCGGAAGTGCTGGCGTTCCTCCGGGAGAACCATCCGGGTCGGCAGGAAAGCCGCCCGGGATGAGCCAGGCCGGCTGGATCGCGGCTGCCGTGCTCGCCGGCCTCGGCCTGCTGGGCTTCGTCTTGCGCCGGCGCCTGCTCGCCGCCTTCGGCTACGAGCTGCAACGCATCGAGCCGCAGCGCTCTGCGCGCGAGGAACTGCGCGGCGCCGTCGACGATTTCCGCCGCGACGGCCAGGTGGTGCGCGAGGACCGCGCCCGCATCGGCGGCCTGTTCGACCTCGAGGAGCTCGAAGTGTCGGACGTCATGGTCCACCGCACGAATATGCGCTCCGTCAACGCCGACGACCCGCCCGAAGCGGTGGTTCGCGAGATCCTGCAGAGCCCGCACACCCGCATGCCGTTGTGGAAGGGTTCGCTCGACAACATTGTCGGCGTGCTGCACGCGAAGGATCTGCTGCGCGCGCTGAACGAGGTCGGCAACGATTTTTCCAGGATCGACGTGATGAAGATCGCGTCGAAACCGTGGTTCGTGCCCGACACCACGACGCTTCAGGAGCAGCTCAATGCCTTCCTGCGCCGCAAGGCGCATTTCGCCATCGTCGTCGACGAATATGGCGAGGTCGAAGGGCTGGTGACGCTGGAAGACATCATCGAGGAGATCGTCGGCGAGATCGCCGACGAGCACGACATCGACATCCAGGGCGTCAAGCAGGAGGCCGACGGCTCCGTCGTCGTCGACGGCACGGTGCCGATCCGCGACCTTAACCGGGCGCTCGACTGGAACCTGCCGGACGAGGAAGCCACCACCATCGCCGGCCTTGTCATCCACGAGGCGCAGTCGATCCCGGACGAAAAGCAGGCCTTTACGTTTCACGGCAAGCGCTTCGTCGTCATGAAGCGCGACAAGAACCGTATCGCGCGGCTGAGGATCAAGCCGGCGATGCTTGGAGAATGACAGTGCGCACCTTGTGGCAGCCGTGGGCAGTCAGGAGTTGATGACGATCGATCGGCGAAGCCTGCTTCTGGCGTCGATGGCGGCGCTGCTGCCGGGACAGGCGGCGGCATTGCGGCTGCGTTCGCCGTCGCCCGAAACCTTCGACTATGGGCCGGCCAAGCTCGACATCTATTCCCGCGATGGCGCAAGCGGCCTGCCGGTCGTCTTCTTCGTCCATGGCGGCGCCTGGCGGGTCGGCAACCGCAACAATGTCAATTCCAAGCCTGGTTTCCTGCTCGACAATGGCTTCGGCTTCGTCTCGATCGACTACCGGATGCTGCCTGAAGCCGACGTCGCCACCCAGGCGGCAGATGTCGAACTGGCCTATCGTTACGTCCGCGCCAACATCGCCAGGCATGGCGGCGATCCGGACCGGATCGTCGCCATGGGCCATTCGGCCGGCTGCCATCTCGTCGCATTGACCGGGCTGCGCGGCGGCCTGCCCGGCGTCGCGGCGCTGGTTCTCGACGACACCAGGGCCTACGATCTGGAGGCGCTGGCCAGAAGCGGCGGCATGGCAGGGGTCTATGCCCGCGCCTTTCCCGATCCGGCGCAGTGGCGCGCGCTGTCGCCTGTCACCTATGTGGAAGGCCGCAAGCACCCGCCGACCTTCATCGCCCATTCGCGCGCGAAAGCCCGCGCGGCGGACGCGCAGGCCTTCGCCGAGCGTCTGCGCGCCACCGGAACCAAGGTCACGCTGTTCGACGGCAGCGACTATTCGCACATGTCGATCAATCGCGACTTCGGCACCGAAGGCGATGCATTGACCGCAGCGGTGATGGCCTTCCTGAGGGCGAGCCTCGGCTGAAATTTACCAGCGGGTCTTTTCACCGGGCGCCACCGGCTCGATTGCCAGGGCGTGGACGCCGGATTTCAACTCCTCGGCCAGCAGATCGTTGACTGCGCGGTGACGTTCGACGCGGCTCATGCCGGCAAAGGCGGGGGCGACGATCCGGACGCGGAAATGCGTCTCGCCAGTGCCGTCGAAGGTGGCGTGATGGCCGGAATCCACATGATGATGCCCGGCATGGAGATGGCTTTCGTTGATGACGTCCAGCCGTTCCGGCGAAAACGCCTTTTTCAGCTTACCTTCCATCGTTGCCTGTATGGACATCGCCGCTTCCCTTCACCACATCTATGTCATCGCACAAAATTCGCAATTCGCCGGTTTTATGCCGCGATTCAGCGGTTAGGGCGATCATCGCGAAAATGTCAATTCTTGTTTCGCATCAGCGAACAGCCCATAAATGGGTGAGATGAAGCCGTACCCAAAATATTTCGAGAAGATTCGCATCCGCCCGGAGAAGGACGCGGAGCTGAAGTCGCGTTCGCCGATCTGCCAGTGGGATGGCTGCAAGGAGGCCGGTACCCACCGTGCCCCGGTCGGACGGATGAAGGAAGGCGAGTATTTCCAGTTCTGCTTCGACCATGTGCGCGAGTACAACAAAGGCTTCAATTATTTCTCGGGCGTTCCCGACACCGAGATCGCCCGCTTCCAGAAGGAAGCCATGACCGGCCATCGGCCGACCTGGAAAATGGGCGTCAACGGCGCCTCGACCCGCTCCTCGCCGGACTTTGCCCAGGCGCGCTCCGGTCGCGCCGGCTACTACAATCGCATGCGCGATCCGTTCGACCTGTTCAAAGGCCCGAAAGACCCGCGCGAAGCACGCGAGCGCAAGGCCAAGCCGCTTGAGGCCAAGGCACTGGAAACGCTTGGCCTTGATACAAAGGCAACTGGCAAGGATATCAAGGCGCGCTATAAGGAACTTGTGAAACGCCACCACCCGGATGCGAATGGCGGCGACAGAGGTTCGGAAGACCGGTTCCGCGATGTGCTCCAGGCGTATCGCGTGCTCAAGCAGGCAGGTTTGGGCTGAGCGACCATACGGTTCGTGTCGCTTTCCAACTTTCATAAGGTTGGAAAAGGCTCTAAGACCGCCCCCGAACAAAATCGATTGCCGGCGAAACGCGGCGTTTCGCTTGTGGAGACGTTGATAGAGATGAACAAGGTCGATCGCGACATCGCCAACCTGCCCGACACCACGGTGTCGGTGAAGGAGACATTCGGCTTCGACTCCAAGATGGTGGTGCCGGCCTATGCGGTGACGAGCGAGCATGTCCCCGACATCGATCCGGACTACCTGTTCGACAAGAACACGACCATGGCGATCCTCGCCGGCTTTGCCTACAATCGCCGGGTCATGGTGTCCGGTTACCACGGCACCGGCAAGTCGACGCATATCGAACAGGTCGCCGCCCGCCTCAACTGGCCCTGCGTGCGTGTCAATCTCGATAGCCATGTCAGCCGTATCGACCTCGTCGGCAAGGACGCCATCGTGGTCAAGGACGGGCTGCAGATCACCGAATTCCGCGACGGCATCCTGCCCTGGGCCTACCAGCACAATGTCGCACTGTGCTTCGACGAGTACGATGCCGGCCGTCCGGACGTGATGTTCGTCATCCAGCGCGTGCTGGAATCGTCGGGCCGGCTGACGCTGCTCGACCAGAGCCGGGTCATCCGCCCGCACCCGGCCTTCCGGCTGTTTTCGACCGCCAACACGGTTGGGCTGGGCGACACCACCGGCCTCTACCACGGCACCCAGCAGATCAACCAGGCGCAGATGGACCGCTGGTCGATCGTCACCACGCTGAACTACCTGCCGCACGACAATGAAGTGAACATCGTGCTGGCCAAGGCCAAGCACTACCGCGATGGCAAGGGCAAGGAGATCGTCAACAAGATGGTGCGCGTCGCCGACATGACGCGCTCGGCCTTCATCAACGGCGATTTGTCGACGGTTATGAGCCCGCGCACGGTTATCACCTGGGCCGAGAATGCCGAAATCTTCGGCAATATCGGCATGGCGTTCCGGCTGACCTTCCTCAACAAATGCGACGAGCTGGAACGCTCGCTGGTCGCCGAATTCTATCAGCGCGCCTTCGGCGAAGATCTGCCGGAATCGGCTGCCAATGTGGTGCTGGGCTAAGCAGAGTCTCGATGGCGGGTCCGGGCGACAACACGCGAAACAAATCCAAGACCGGCGCTGAGAATGACAGCTTCAAGCGCGCCGTCACCGTCTGCATGCGCGCCATTGCCGGCGACAAGGATCTCGAGGTCGGCTTCGCCAAGGACCGGCCGGCGCTGGCCGGCAGCCGCGCCCGGCTGCCCGAATTGCCGAAGAAGGCATCAAAGGCCGACATCGCCATCACCCGCGGGCTCGGCGATTCCATGGCGCTGAAGCGCGCCTGCCACGATGCGCGCATCCACACCAGGCTGGCACCGGAAGGCAAGCAGGCCCGCGCCATCTATGACGCGGTCGAGCAGGCCCGGGTGGAGGCGATCGGCAGCCGCGCCATGCAGGGCGTCGCCGACAATATCGGCTCGATGCTGGAGGACAAATACGCCAGGGCCAACCTCATCGACGTCAAGGACAAGGCCGACGCGCCGATCGAGGAGGCGCTGGCGCTGATGGTGCGCGAAAAGCTGACCGGCCGCACTGTGCCGAAGAGCGGCGAACGGCTGGTCGATCTCTGGCGCCCTTGGGTCGAGGAAAAGGCCAGTGCCGATCTCGACGGGCTGTCGGCAAAGCTCGACGACCAGCAGGCGTTCGCCCGCGTGGTGCGCGAGATGCTCGCCTCCATGGAAATGGCCGAGGAGCTCGGCGATGACCAGGAGACGGAAGACTCGGAGGACAACGACGAAAACCAGCCGCAAGGCGAGGAGCAGAGCGAGGAGGGCGGCGAAGACGATTCGGGCTCCGAGCAGTCGCAGTCCGAGGATACAGAGGCATCGTCGGACGACGAGCAATCGGCCGAGACAGAGGCCTCCGACGCCACCGCCGAGGATCTCTCCGACGATGACGACGCCGATGCGGAGACGCCCGGCGAGGCGCGCCGCAACGACAATCCCTTCACCAATCTGCCGAAAGAGATCGACTACAGGGTCTTCACCACGGCCTTCGACGAGACCGTAGGTGCGGAGGAACTGTGCGAGGAGGAGGAGCTCGACCGGCTGCGCGCCTTCCTCGACAAGCAGCTCGCCAACCTTTCCGGCGTCGTCGGGCGGCTGGCCAACCGGCTGCAGCGCCGCCTGATGGCGCAGCAGAACCGCTCCTGGGATTTCGACCTCGAAGAAGGCTATCTCGATCCGGCACGGCTGGTGCGCGTCGTCATCGACCCGATGCAGCCTTTGTCCTTCAAGCAGGAGCGCGATACCAAATTCCGCGACACGGTGGTGTCGCTGGTGCTCGACAATTCGGGTTCGATGCGCGGCCGGCCGATCACAGTCGCCGCCACCTGCGCCGACATCCTGGCGCGCACGCTGGAACGCTGCGGCGTCTCGGTCGAAATCCTCGGCTTCACCACCCGCGCCTGGAAGGGCGGGCAGGCGCGCGAGAAATGGCTGAAGGAAGGCAAGCCGCCGAACCCCGGCCGGCTCAACGATCTGCGCCACATCATCTACAAATCCGCCGACCATCCGTGGCGGCGGGCGCGCCGCAACCTCGGCCTGATGATGCGCGAGGGCCTGCTCAAGGAAAACATCGATGGCGAGGCGCTGCTGTGGGCGCACAACCGGCTGATCGCGCGGCCGGAGCAGCGCAAGATCCTGATGATGATCTCGGACGGCGCGCCGGTCGACGATTCGACGCTGTCGGTCAATCCGGGCAATTATCTCGAGCGGCATCTGCGCGCCATCATCGAGCTCATCGAGACGCGCTCGCCGGTCGAGCTTTTGGCCATCGGCATCGGCCACGACGTCACCCGCTACTATCGCCGCGCCGTCACCATCGTCGATGCCGAAGAACTGGCCGGCGCCATGACCGAGCAGCTGGCCTCGCTGTTCGCCGAGGAAACCGTGCGCGACACGCGGCGCGGCGGCATGCGGCGCGCCGGATGATTTTTTCCCGCGGCGGCTTTTGGCAGAAGCTTTTGGCCGCCATCGCGTTGTTCGGCATCACTTTGGCCCCGGCTGTCGCTGCCGGGCCGGCCTCGGTCGAGCCGGCCGAAATCTCGGCCCGGCCCATAACCCAGTTTCGCATCGGCAATGACGAAAAACAGTTCGGGCCGCTCGAATTCGTCGGCGGGCTCGAAATGACCTCGTCGACGCGCGATTTCGGCGCGCTGTCGGCGCTTCGTTTCCTCAAGCCAGGCAGCGATTTCATCGGCGTCGCCGACACCGGCTTCTGGTTCTTCGGCACCCTCGTCCACGATGCCGACAAGCGGCCTTCCGGCATCCAGAATTTTCGCATGCAGCAGATGGTCGATGCGGCCGGCCAGCCGATCGACGAGAAATGGGCGGTCGATGCCGAAGGCCTCGCGGTCAAGGACGGCATTGCCACGGTCGGTTTCGAGCGCGATCACCGTATCGCCGAGTTCAAGATCGATCCGGACGACATGAAGGCGCCGTTCAGGCAATTGGACTTCCTGATCCCGGCCTGGGAACTCCGCCGCAATCGCGGCTTCGAGACCGTCACCCGCGCCCATCCTTACGGGCAGCACGCGGGCGGGCTGGTCGTGGTGTCGGAAAAGAGCCTCGACAAGACCGGCAACATCTTTGCCGCGATCATCGAAGGGCCGCGCAAGGGCGTCTTCACCATCAAGCGCAATGGCGATTTCGACATCACCGACGGCGCCTTCCTGCCGGACGGCGACCTGTTGCTTCTGGAGCGCAGTTTTTCGATGGCCGGCGGCGTCAAGATGCGGCTGCGGCGCATATATGGCGAAAGCGTCGAGAAGGGCGCCGTCGCCGACGGGCCGGTGCTGCTCGAAGCCGACATGGGCTACCAGATCGACAACATGGAAGCGCTCGACGTCTGGACCCGCGACGATGGCGCGCTGATCGTGTCGCTGATGTCCGACGACAACCACTCGATCCTGCAGCGCAATCTTTACCTGGAATTTGTGCTGCACGAGGATTGACGCGCGACCGGCCTGCTGGCTGACAGCATCGCTGGCGTTTCCGCGCCGTTTTGCAACGCAGGCAATTTCCCTTGCAATTTCCCCTGGCAATGACCCGCGTCGCGGGTTTTCCAGCCGGCTCTCACCATCAGCAAAAATACTTTAGCCGTGACTTGACAATTTGTGTCATCGGCGAAATACTCAAGTCCATGCTTAAGTATTCCGAGATCGACAGCATCCTGCGGGCTCTTGCCGAGCCGACGCGCCGGGCAATCCTGGAAAGGCTGAGCCGCGGGCCGGCCACCGTCAGCCAGTTGGCGGAGCCGTTCGGCATGACCTTCGCCGCCGTGCTCCAGCACCTCCAGGTGCTTGAAGCGTGCGGGCTGATCCGCAGCGAAAAGATCGGGCGCGTGCGCACCTGCCGGATCGAGCCCGGCGGGCTAGCCCCGCTTGCCGACTGGATCGCCGCGCGCCGTACGCCGGCCGAACGCCAGCTCGACCGTCTCGGCCAGATCCTGGCGGAGACTGACCAATCGAAAGCAACAATCCACGAGCAGGAAAAGGACGAAAAGAAATGAACCAGATTGCCCCTGTTAACGACGAGCACTCCGTCATCCATTCGACCTTCACGATCGAGCGGACCTATCCGCAATCGCCCGAGCGCGTCTTCTTCGCCTTTGCCGACAAGGCGACGGTGCGGCGCTGGCGCGTCGAAGGCGACGGCTTCACCATCGCCGAATTCACCTTCGATTTCCGTGTCGGCGGCGGCGAGGTTTCGCGGTTCAGCTACCAGGGCGGCCCGGAGATCAGGCTCGATGCGCAGTTCCAGGACATCGTCCCTGACCGGCGCATCGTATTTTCATACCGGATGGCGGTCGGGGCGCAGCCGCTGTCGGCGTCGCTCACCACGGTCGAGCTTGCACCTTCCGGCGAGGGCACCCGCCTGACCTATACCGAACAGGGTGCGTTCTTCGATGGCGTCGATTCAGCGCAAGGGCGCGAGGAGGGCACACGCGGGCTGCTGCAGGCGCTCGCCGCCGAGCTTCAGAAGGCGAAGTAGAGGTTCGTGGGCGTACCGGGCGGCGTCCACAAGGCCCGCCCGGATTGCGAGGTGGCCTATTGCCCTTTGCTCGCGAGCCAGACGATGTGACGGGCGCCGCGCTTGCCGTGAGCCCGCACCTTGACCTCCTCGACCGTGAAGCCGGCCTGCCTGAGCCGCCGGGTGAAAGCTGCGTCAGGGCCTTGCGACCAGACCGCCAGCACACCGCCGGGTTTGAGCGCAGCGCGTGCGGCGCTGAGGCCGGCTGCGTCGTAGAGCGCATCGTTGGCCTTGTAGACGATGCCCTCGGGGCCGTTGTCGACATCGAGCAGGATCGCGTCCCAGGCCGAAGCTTGCGATCGAATGAGCTGCCCGACATCGGCCTCGCGAATGCCGACACGCCGGTCGTCAAGGCAACCGTCGAAAACTTCGGCCATCGGGCCGCGCGCCCACGCCACGACCGCCGGCACCAATTCGGCAACGGTGACCTGCGCATCGTCGCCGAGCTCGGCCAGCGCTGCGCGCAAGGTAAAGCCCATGCCGAGGCCGCCGATCAGGATGTTTGGGGTCCGGCGGCCGGCAATCCTTTGACAGGACAGTTTCGCCAGCGCCTCTTCGGAACCGCTGAGCCGGCTATTCATAAGCTCGTTCGCGCCAAGCATGATCGAGAATTCGCTGCCGCGCCGCTTCAGGCGGAGTTCCTGTCCGCCGTCAGGCGTTTTTGCCGAGTCCAGTTGAAGCCAGGGGATCATGCTCGATAGTCTTTGAGCATGATCTTGTCCGAAAACCGGTTCCCACTTTTCGGGATCATGCTCTATGCCGCCAGTGCCGGCTGGCTCCAGCGGGCGGCAAGCAGCCGGTAGGGGATCAGCGCCACCACCGCTATGACCAGCTTGACGCTGAGATCGCCGAGCGCCCAGGAGACCCAGCGCATCGTCTCGACCGGCAGCACGCCCATCAGCGGTGCGGTTTCCAGCGCAAAGCCGTCGTTCGGCCCGGCGAAGGCGAAAGCCGCCGCGAAGGCGACGGTGAAAAACACCACCGTATCGAAAACGGAGCCGACCAGCGTGCCGACGATCGGCGCGCGCCACCAGCTCTGCCGGCGCAGCCGGTTGAACACGGTGACGTCGAGCAACTGAGCGGTGAGGAAGGCGGCACCCGACGCCGCGGCAATGCGCACCAGCCGGTCGGCGGCGGTCTCGAATTCGATCAGGCCGTGGCGAAACAGCAGCGGTGGGATGACGATCGAGCAGACCACCGCTGTCATGAAGCCGACAAAGACGATCCTGCGCGCCACCGCCGGGCCGTAGCGGCGGTTGGCGAGATCGGTGACCAGGAAGGAGAACGGATAGGTGAAGGCGCCCCAGGTCAGGATGTCAGCCAGCGACAACCCGCCGATTGAACCCTGCATCGGGAACTGCACAAGGATGTTCGAGGCCACGACGACGAGCGCCATGGCCGCCACGAAGGGCAGGTACCGCGAGAGGAAAGTCATTTTTTTATCCTGGGTAATGGAACCAGCGGAACGCGATCCGGAACCGGATCACGCCCTGGAAGGCGGCTGCCGCCGAAAAACTCAGGCGGCCGGCTGTTCGGCGAGCTTCTTGGCGATCTGCTTCTTCAACAGGCGGGCGCGCTGCGACAATTCCTTGGCATCGGCCTTGGCCAGGAAGGCATCGAGGCCGCCGCGATGCTCGACCGAACGCAGCGCGTTGGCCGAAATGCGCAGGCGCACATTCTGGTTCAGCGCTTCCGAGATCAGCGTCACATTGACGAGATTGGGCAGGAAGCGACGCTTGGTCTTGTTGTTGGCGTGGCTCACATTGTTGCCGGACATGA